>NZ_JBEXKX010000036.1:2917-105056 GCF_040609695.1 Amycolatopsis sp. NPDC004625 | reverse complement strand
TCGGCGTCGACCTCGGGCTGCTGACCGTCTTCCACGGCGTGCTCGGCTGGCCGGTGTGGCTGGCGATCACGCTAGTGGTAAGGCGAGTTAGAACCCGCCTTACCACTCACGACCTGCTGTGGCACACGCGCGGGGAAAGGGGGTTTCAACCCACCCCCAGGCGGTTGAAACCCCCTCCCCGCGCCCCCAGTCCGGGCACCCGGCCCGAGCAGCCGCAGCCTGCTCGGGCGGTGTCCCGGTAACCACCACTCTCCCTGGTGGCGCGGGTAGCCGCCATTCCTGCCCAAAGGGGACTTTTTCGCCCGCGCACACCCGTGCCGACCTGCGGAAACACCATCCCCGGGTACCGAAAATACCCATCCGGGCCGGCAAAACTTACCCGGCGGACAGCGAGCGCTCAGGCGCTCTCCAGCACGACCTTCCCGATGTGGGTCCCGGACTCCAGGTGCTTGACGGCGTCGGCGACCTCGTCGAAGCCGAACCGGCGGTCGATCACCGGCCGCAGGCCGGTCCGTTCGACGGCCCGGTTCATCGCCAGGAACGTCTCGCGCGAGGCGTTGGTGAGCCCCCGCAGCGTCAGCTGCTTGACCAGCACCAGGATCGGGTCGGCGCCGCCTTCGTGGGTCAGCACGCCGGCCACGCTGACGTGCCCGCCGTAGCGGGCGGCGACCATCGACTGGCCGATCGTGCCGCCACCGCCCACGTCGACGACGTGGTCGACGCCGCCGCCGGTCAGCTCGGCCACGGCGGCGCCCCACTCGGGGGTGGTCCCGTGGTTGAGTGTCCCGGCGGCGCCGAGCGCCCGCAGCCGCTCCAGTTTCGCGTCCGAGCTCGACGTCGCGACGACGTGGGCGCCGCCCAGCGCGGCGAACTGCAGCGCGAACGTGGACAGGCCGCCGCTGCCCAGGGTGAGCACGGTCTGCCCGGGCGTCAGGCGGCCCTCTTCGACGACGGCCCGCCACGCCGTCACCCCGGCGCTGGGCAGCGTCGCAGCCTCGGCGTAGTCGAGGTGGGCGGGCACGGCGACCAGGGCGTCCTCGGCGAAGACGGCGTACTCCGCGAGCACGCCGTCGAGCGTGCCGCCGAGGTCGTCCGCGGTCTTCTCCGGCGTGCCGGGGCCGGACAGCCAGGCCGGGAAGTACGTCGCCGCGACCCGGTCGCCCGCGGACCAGGCGCGCACCCCGTCGCCGACCGCGACGACCTCGCCCGCGCCGTCGGACAGCGGGATCACGTCCGGTTTCACCGGCTTCGGGTAGAAGCCCTTGAGGATCATCAGGTCGCGGGCGTTGAGCGCCCACCCGCGCAGCCGGACGAGGACCTGTCCGGGGCCGGGTTCGGGCACGTCACGCTCGCCGGGGACGAGCTCGGCGCCGGGACGGGGCAGGGAAAAGAACTTCACAGCGGCTCCTGGGGTGCGGGAATCCTCAACGAGCCCAGTGTGTCGAAGTCGCGAGCTCCCCGTCGACGATCGCCAGGAGTTCCGGGGTCAGTTCGCCGAGCGACGCGGCGAAGTGCCGCACCCCGAAGCCGGCCATGAACTCCCGCTGCCGCGCGTGGGCCGGGCTCGACGGGAAGCCGACGAATCCGGCGCCGTGCGCGCGGGCGTCCTCGGCCACCCGGCTGACGTCGTCGACGAACACGATCTCGTCGAAGGCGACGCCGAACACGGTCCGGGCGATGTGGCCGACACCCGGCCGGTGCTCGTTGATGCTCACGTACGGCACCTCGGGGTCGAGCAGGTCCACCAGGTCACCGAGGTGGTGGTCGAAGGTGTGCTCGCGGGTCCGCCCGCCGTAGCAGACCAGCCGCACCGGCAGCTTCGCCAGCGCCGCCAGGCAGTCCCGCGCGCCCTCGGCGACGCGGATCGGGTGCTCGGCCAGGTACTCCTGCCGCGCCGCCCACAGCTGCTTCAGCGTCTCCTCGGCCGGCTGGTCCAGCCCGCACAACGCGGTGATCTTCTCCGCGACGACGATGTCGCGCAGCCCGATGACGTCCCGCTCGGCCGCGGCGTCGTACACCCCGCCGTGCTCGGTGACGAACCGGGCGATCATGGCCAGGTAGGTGTCGTCGATGAGCACGCCGTCGCAGTCGAGCGCGACCACGCGCAGTTTCCCGAACCCGGTCACCGCTGCGCGAACACTTCCCGTGCGGCCGCGATGGCGTTGAGCGCGGCCGGGAAGCCGCAGTAGAACGCCAGGTGCAACACGGTTTCCACGGCCTCCTGCTCGGTGCCGCCGACGTTGAGCAGGCCGTGGATGTGCACCTTCAGCTGCGGCAGCGCGGTGCCCAGGGCGACGCACGCGGCGATCGTGACGATTTCGCGGTGACGCAGGCTCAGGTGCGGCCGGGTGTAGACCTCGCCGAAGGTGAACTCGACGATGTAGGTGGCCAGGTCCGGGGCGATGTCGGCCAGCGCCGCGGCGACCTTCTCCCCCGCTTCGCCGTCGACGGCCTTCATCGCGGCCAGGCCGCGCTCGTAGCGGTCTTCGATGCCCGCCCACGGCACGCCGGGCTCGTCCGGCGCCGCCGGCTCGTCTTCCGGCAGACCCTCGAAGGCCGCCTTGAGCGCCGTCAGCGCGTTCAGCGTGGCCGGGAAGCCGGCGAACGAGCTGACGTGGATGACGGCCTCGACCAGCTGGCGGCGGGTGCAGCCGACGTTGAGCGCGGCCTTGGCGTGGAACTGCAGCTGCGAGCCCGCGTAGCCGAGCGCGGTGAGGGCGGCGACCGTGGCCAGCTGCCGCTCGGGCAGCGGCAGCCCGGGCCGGTGGTAGACGTCGCCGTAGATGAACCCGACGCACTGCTCGCCGAACTCGGCTTCCCCGATGCTCTCGAACAGGTCCAGCACGGCGGGCCGGTCCACCCCGCCGAGCTGCTGGATGAGTTTCAGGCCCTGGGCGAAAGACGCGGAGCGGTCCTGCTCCCGAACGTCGGACATCGTGCGGTGGTTCCCTTCGGTGTGGGGGCGGGCTCAGCCGAGGTAGGCCCGGGTGGCCTGGTCGGCCTTGCGCCGTTCGAGGGTGTCGATGCGGCCCTGCGCGATCATCGAGTACTCGATGGCCGCGGTGGCCACGGTGCGCCCCTGCTGGCGCACCGCCGTGGTGGCGCGGAACTTCAGGTTGGTGTCCCGGCCGAGGTCGGACTCGACGATGAGCGACTCGACCGTGGCCGGCAGCGGGAACAGGAAGTCCTCGAAGGACAGGTCGATCCGCTTCCACACCCCGGCGTAGGCGGCGGGGGCGAGGCCGGGGCGGACGGCGGTCTCGAACTGGGCGATGCAGATCTGCCGCATCGCCTCGATGATGACGATGCCCTGCACGTGCTCGCCGGTGTGGTGGTCGAGCACCAGTTCGTTGTCCCGGTGGATCCGCAGCTCGGCCCGGCAGTGCTCGGGCACCGGGCTGTGCACGCCGGCGAGCAGGACGTTCTCCGGCCGGTCCTTGTGGACGACCTTCGGCCGTTCGGGCGCCTGCCGGAACGCCTGCGGGTCCGCCAGGCAGACGACGCCTTCGGTCTTGTCACAGGCGGCCTCGAGCAGGTCGCCGTCGGTGCCGTCGATGCCCTGGCCCAGGTGGACGACCCAGTGGCAGCCCGACGCCCGCAGCGCCCCGGAGTCGAACAGGCCGAGCAGGCCCGACAGGGTGAGCACGCGGTCCCCGCGGGCGAACCGCGCGAAGCGGTCGGCGACCACCACCACGTCCCGCCGGGTGTGGCCGTCCAGGGCCGGGATCTCCCGTCTGGGGGTCAGCGGCGGGCACGAGACATCGTCGGGTGCCACGTGGGCAGCCTCCGTCCGGGTCGGGTCGGGCAGTTCTGGTCGGGGCTCCGGAGCGCGAAGCCCCGGATGTCACGCTCACGGACGCGCCGAAGCGTGGGCGTCCAGGAGCGCCTCGACGAGGTCGCGGGCCGCCGTGGCCGAACGCCAGCGCGGTGCGGACAAATCGGTGGCCATGGCCTTCAGCATGGCCCGCACCATGTCGGGCTGTTTGCCCACCCCCGCCTCCAGCAGGGGACCCACCTGTGCAGCGGCGGCTTCGAGGTCGTCGAGCCGCAGGTGGGCGCGGCCGGTGTCGATCCGGATCATCGGATCCATGGCTTCCCAGCGGTTCTCCAGGGACAGCTTCTCGAAGGACTCGCGCGCGGTCGCGAACTCGCGCAGCGCGGCCGTCGCCTGCCCGACCGTGAGCAGCGAGTTGCCCGCCATGTAGTGCCGCCGGTCCTTGGTGATGTTGAAGAACCGGTCGTCGCCGCCGGCACCGACGTCCGGGTCCTCGATGGACGTCCAGCGCGCGATCGCGTCCAGCACCTGCGGCTCGGCCTGCACCGACGACCAGCCGCGCGCCTCGGCGAGGATCAGCGGCGCGTCCGTGAGCCGGCCGGGGGCGTGGTAGTTGAGCCCGTCGGCGGCGAGCTTCGCGGACTCGATGCCGTTGCCCGCCCAGAACGCCACCCGCGCCTGGGACGTGCGCACCCAGCGCCGGGCCAGGAAGTCGTCGGCGTACTGGGTGTAGAGCCAGGCCGCGGAGTTGAGCTCGCGCGAGAGGCGGTAGCGGCCGAGGTCGCCGGCGATCCACGCCATCATCGCGCTCGACTTCGCCCCGATGAGCAGCAGGTCCTGGGTCTGCTTCGGCCGCTGGCGGCCCTTGAGCAGGGCGGAAGTGCGTTCTTCGATCACGGCCAGCTGGCCGAGGATCGAGTCGGGCGCGGTCCGGGTGTAGGCGGCGCCGAGGAAGTCCAGGTCCGACCACAGGTCGCCGATCTGGACGTCGTCGACGTTCGTTTTCGTCAGCAGGATCGCGTCATCGAGGGCGTTCGCCCCGATTTCCGCGTCGGACCGGGCGTCCGCGCGGGCGGAGGTGCGCGCGGGCGGCACCCCGGGCTCGGCCACCACGACGGCCGCCTGCTCGGGCTCGGGCTCGGCGTGGAACTCGGCGAGGTCCTTGGCCGGCAGCTGCTCGAGGTCACGCAGCCCGAGCAGGCACTTCCAGCCGGTGCCGTAGACCTGCGCCAGCACGCGCAGCGCGGCGACGGTGGGCCGGACACCGCGGTCGGGCCACTGCTCGTACTCCCAGATCCGCGTGCCGCGCATGCCCGCGCGGGGGTCGCCGGTGACGGCGTTGTACTGGTGTGCGGCGACGTCCAGCGAGAGCTCGGACGCCAGCCGCCACGCCGTGCGCGGCGGGATCCGGCACTCGACGATCAGGTTGTGCGCCACCCGGGCCGGAATCGCCTCCTCGGAGAAGCCCAAGGCGGCCAGCCGTTCGCGCAGTTGTGCACGGTACGGCTTACTCCCTGGTTTGGCCTGTCGACTCATCGTTCATCCAACGATTTCCGGCGTACGGGTGCACACGGACGACAGTACCGCAGCGTGACGGCGGGAGCCCAGGACGTCACGGGGGACGGAACCCGGCAGTTCCCGGGAGGGTGAGTAGGCAACAAGAGTGAACCTGAGAGCGCTCCCAGCACAGGGGGCCGCGACGCCGCCCTCGTGATCATGGCCGGGAATTCCGGAAACCACCCCAACGGCGGTGTCCGGGGCCGACGGCCGGTGGCACAGCGCAACCGGGGACATGGCCTACGCCACAACGGATTCGGCCGTTCAGTAGTGTTCAGTGGACACTGTGCTCGGCCCGGTTCCGGAAAACGGACCACCGGATCGCGCCGCGTCCGGGTCGCACTTTACAAGAGCGTCACGCGGGGGTTACCTTCACCGCGGCTGGAAGCGCTCCCATGCCAGGTCGCCTCGCCAGAACGCGGCCACCACCCAGGGGCGTCGTGGTGCAGGCCACGGCGCCCCTGTCCGCGTCCCGGGAGGACCCGATGAACAGGTTCGCCGGCGCCCTCGCCGCGCTCTGCCTCGCCGCGGCGGGCACCACCGCGGTCGTCGTGGCCGGGCCGGCCACCGCCGCGCCCGCGTGCTCGGTCGCCTACCGCGTCAACCAGTGGCAGACCGGCTACACCGCCGACATCGCGGTGACCAACGGCGGCACCACCCTGTCCTCCTGGTCGCTCACCTGGCACTACGCCGGGAACCAGGCCGTGACGTCGGCCTGGAACGCCACCGTGCGGCAGTCCGGCACCGCGGTCACCGCCGAAAGCCTGCCGTACAACAGCTCGCTGCCGGCCGGCGGCTCGGTCTCCTTCGGCGTCCAGGGCACCTACAGCGGGACGAACGCCACGCCCACCGACTTCGCGCTGAACGGCGTCTCGTGTGGCGACCCCGCTCCCCCGACGACGACCACCCCGACCACCCCCACGACGCCGACGACGCCGACGACGCCGACCACGACCACGTCCGGGCCGCCGCCCGCCGGCTGCGCGTCCGCCACCATCTGCGACGACTTCGAGCAGCAGACCGGCGGCACCCCGGGCGGCCGCTGGACCGTCGGCGCGGCCAACTGCACCGGCACCGGCACGGTCGCCGTCGACAGCACGGTCGCGCACTCGGGCAGCCGCTCGGTCAAGGTCACCGGCCAGGGCGGCTACTGCAACCACGCGTTCCTCGGCACCAGCCTCGGCGGCCTCGGCTCGGGCCGGCTGTTCGGCCGGTTCTGGGTCCGCCACACGACCGCGCTGCCCACCGGCCACGTGGCGTTCATGGCCCTGCGCGACACCGCGGACGGCGGCCGCGACCTGCGGGCCGGTGGGCAGAACCGGGCGTTGCAGTGGAACCGCGAGTCCGACGACGCGACCTTGCCGGCGCAGAGCCCGGCGGGCGTCGCCCAGAGCGTCCCGCTGGCCACCGGCACCTGGTCCTGCTTCGAGTTCGAGGTCGACGGCGCCGCGGGCCAGCTGCGGACGTGGCTGAACTCGGCGGAGGTGCCGGGCCTGGTCGTCGACGGCGTCCCGACCGCGGACATCGACCAGCAGTGGCTCGCCCGCGCCTGGCACCCGGCCCTGACGGACCTGCGCCTCGGCTGGGAGAGCTACGCCGGCGACGCCGACACGCTGTGGTTCGACGACGTCGCCGTCGGCTCCTCCCGGATCGGCTGCTGACGGCCGGCCGCTACCCGCGGACGATCCGGTCGATCTCGGCCAGCTCGTCGTCGGTGAACTCCAGGTTCGCGGTGGCCGCGACGGTGTTCTCCAGCTGGGCGACGCTGCTGGCCCCGATCAGCGCGGACGTCACGCGGCCGCGGCGCAGGACCCAGGCGATGGCCAGCTGGGCCAGCGTCTGCTCGCGCCGCTTCGCGACGTCGTCGAGCGCGCGGATGGTCGTCAGCGTGTCCTCGGTGAGGCGGTCGCGGGTCAGGAACGGGCTGGCGCCGGCCGCTCGCGAGTCGGCCGGGATGCCGTCGAGGTAGCGGTCGGTCAGCAGGCCCTGGCTCAGCGGGGAGTACGCGATCGAGCCGACGCCGTGCTCGTCCAGGGTGTCGAGGAGGCCGTCCTCGACCCACCGGTTGAGGATCGAGTAGGACGGCTGGTGGATCAGCAGCGGCGTGCCCAGGTCGGCCAGCGCGGCCAGCGCGGCCGACGTCTGCTCGGGCGAGTAGTTGGAGATGCCGGCGTACAGCGCCTTGCCCGAGCGGACGGCGGTGTCGAGGGCACCCATGGTCTCCTCGATCGGCGTCTCCGGGTCCGGGCGGTGGGAGTAGAAGACGTCGAAGTGGTCGAGGCCGGTCCGGGCGAGGCTCTGGTCCAGGCTGGCCAGCAGGTTCTTGCGCGAGCCCCACTCGCCGTACGGGCCGTCCCACATCAGGTAGCCGGCCTTCGACGACACGATGATCTCGTCGCGGTACGGGCGGAAGTCGGCGGCGAAGTGCCGCCCGAAGTTCGCCTCGGCCGCGCCCGGCGGCGGGCCGTAGTTGTTGGCCAGGTCGAAGTGCGTCACCCCGAGGTCGAACGCCCGGCGCAGCACCGCGCGCTGGACGTCGAGGGGCTTGTCGTCCCCGAAGTTGTGCCACAGGCCGAGGGACACGGCGGGCAGCTTCAGCCCGCTGCGCCCGGCCCGCCGGTACGGCATGCCCGCGTACCGGTCCGCGGCCGCGACGAAAGGCGACATGGTTCTCCTAGCCGAGAAGGGACGACCCGCGCAGTCTAACGGCGCGGGCTCAGCGCGCCCGCGAACGACGCCGCGGGCGCCAGCTCGGGCAGCAGGGTCGCCTGGTAGGCGTGGTAGACGTCGGGTTTGCCGGCCCACACCGTCGCGGCGGGACGGTTCTCCGGGTCGAGTTCGTGGTGCCACGAACCGAGTTCGCCGTCGACGAAGCAGGTTTCGGCGTGCTCGCACCACTCCCGGAACCGGGCGAGGTACGCCGGGTCGCCGGTTTCCCGGTGCAGCGTCCAAGCGGCGGCGATCGCCTCGGCCACCACCCAGTGCAGCCGGGTGCGCACGACCGGCGTCCCGGCGAAGTCCGTGGTGTAGACGAAGCCCGGCCGCCCGTCGGCGGCCCAGCCGTGCCGGACCGCCGTGTCGAACAGGGCGGCCGCGTCGGGCAGGAGCCACGCCGGCGCGCCGTCGCCGAGCGCGTGTCCGAGGTGGACGGCCAGCCGCGCCCATTCGAAGAGGTGCCCGATCGTCGCGCCGAACGGGCGGAAGCGGTCGGCGGGTGCGGCGCGGTTGAACTCCGGGAGCCCGTGCCAGTCCGCGTCGTAGTGCTCCGGGAGCAGCCAGCCGTGCGCGCGGGCTTCGCCGTGCACCAGGTGCTCCACAATGGACAGTGCGCGGGCCGTCCAGACCGGGTCGCCGGTGACGTCGGCGGCGGCCAGGAACGCCTCGACGGTGTGCATGTTGGCGTTCGCGCCGCGGTAGTCCTCGAGCCGCGTCCAGCCGCGGTCCCAGCCGTCGGCGACGCGGCCGGGGCCCGGTTCCCAGAACCGGCGTTCGACGACGTCGAGGACCTCGGCCAGCAGAGTGTCCGCCCCTTCGGCACCGGCGGCGGCCGCGCTCGCGGCGGCCAAGACGACGAAGGCGTGCTCGTAGGCGCGCTTCTCGGGCAGGGCCGTCGAGGCGTACCAGCCGCCGTGCTCCGGGTCCCGCAGCGGGCCGGTCAGCGCCGCGACGCCGTGGGCGAGCAGGTCGCCGGTGTCCGCTCCCTGCAGCGACGCGAGCGCGAAGACGTGCGTCATCCGGCAGGTGATCCAGGTCTCGACGGGCCGGTCGAGCACCGGCCGCCCGGCGTCGTCGAGCCAGGCGAACCCGCCGCCGGGGTGCACCGCGCCGCGGGCGAACCCGAGGAGCCGGGCGGGTTCGGCGCGCACCCAGGCGGGAACCGATGACGGACTGTCCACTCTCTGCCTTTCGCCACGGCCGGCCCGGTTCGCCCGCCCTGCGCCAAGGTAGGCCAAGGGGGCCGCCGCGCTCACCGCGGGCTGTTCCGGAAGTGACCACCACCGCGTATCCTTGCCGTGAGAGCGCTCCCAGTCTTCGACGCACGCTACCCAATGAAGGGAATGACGTGACCAGGAGACGAAGTACCATCCTCGCCGCCGTCACCGTGCTGCTGGCGAGCCTGACCGCCATCCTGCTGAACACCGGCACGGCCGAGGCGCACGGCGCCATGATGAAACCGGGCAGCCGGACCTTCCTGTGCTGGCAGGACGGGCTCAGTTCGACCGGCGAGATCAAGCCCATCAACCCGGCCTGCGCGGCCGCGGTGGGCGTCAGCGGCGCCAACTCGCTGTACAACTGGTTCGCCGTGCTGCGGTCCGACGGCGCCGGGCGCACCCGCGGGTTCATCCCCGACGGGAAGCTGTGCTCGGGCGGGAACCCGAACTACGCGGGCTTCGACGGCGTCGGGGCGTGGCCGCTGACCCACCTCACCTCCGGCGCCCAGTTCGACTTCTCCTACAACGCGTGGGCCGCCCACCCGGGCTGGTTCTACACGTACGTGACGAAGGACGGCTGGAACCCGAACCAGCCGCTGACCTGGGACTCGCTGGAAGACCAGCCGTTCCTGACGGTGGACCACCCGCCGGTGACCGGCCAGGTCGGCACGGTGGACGGCCAGTACAAGTGGAGCGGCGCGCTGCCGTCGAACAAGTCGGGCCGGCACATCATCTACTCGGTGTGGAAGCGCTCGGACAGCTCCGAGACGTTCTACGGCTGCTCGGACGTGGTGTTCGACGGCGGGCACGGCGAGGTCACCGGTGTGAAGGACCAGGGCGGCGGCCCGACCACCACCCCGACGACGCCGACCGGCCCGACGACCACCCCGACCACGCCCACGACGCCCACCACGCCGACGACCCCGACCACGCCGACGACTCCGACGACCCCGCCGGGCTCGTGCATGGCGATGTACGAGATCACCAACACCTGGAGCGGCGGTTACCAGGCCACGGTGACCGTGATGAACCACGGGACCTCGGCGTACTCGCGCTGGCAGGTGGGCTGGACACTGCCCGCGGGCCAGACGGTCAACACGGTGTGGAACGGCACGCTGAACCAGTCCGGCTCGGCGGTGACGGTCCGCAACGCCGACTGGAACGGCGGGATCGCCGCCGACGGCCAGACCACCTTCGGGCTGGTGGTGAACACGACCGGCAGCACGGCCGCACCCTCGCCGACCTGCCAGGGCAGCTGATCGTCCGAAGTGGACACCCGGGAAGGCCGCCCTGCCGCGCAGGGCGGCCTTCACGCGTTCGCGGGCCCGGTGCTGCCGCGGGTGATCAGCCGCGGCCGGGACGCGCACACGTCACCCACCCGCTCGCCGGCCAGCACGTCCCGCAGGACGGCGGCGGCGAGCGCGCCGAGTTCGGCCAGCGGCCGCCGGATCGCGGTGAGCGCCGGGCGGACCAGCCGGCAGAGCGGGGTGTCGTCCCACGAGACGACCGAAAGGTCGCGGGGCACGGCGAGGCCGAGCTCGCGCGCGGCGGCGAGCGCGGCCACCGCGAGGTCGTCGGTGTCGCACAGCAGCGCCGTCGGCCGCGGGCGCGCGGCCAGCACCCGCCGCACCGCGTCGGCCGAGGGTTCCGGGTGGACCGTGCCCGGGTGCGGCAGCCCGGTCGCCGCCGTCGTGAAGGCACGCCGGCGCGCCGCGGGGTCGGCGAACGCCGCCGCGCCCGCGATCCGGACGACCCGCCGGTGGCCGAGTGCGGCGAGGTACTCCAGGGCCTCGAGCGCGCCGGTGACGTCGTCCACCAGCACCGACGGGACGCCCGGTACCCCGCCCGGGCCGCCGAGCACCACGGCCGGCAGGCCGATCCGCACCAGTTCCGCCGCGCACCCCGGCTCGGTGAGCAGCACGCCGTCGACCTTCCGCTCGGCCCGCCAGCGGCGGTGGATCGCCAGCGCGGCGTCGCGGCCGGCGGCGACCTGCAGCAGCAGCTCGCCCTCGAACCCGTCGAGCAGGGCCGGCACGAACACCTCGAGGGACCGGTCGAGGACCAGGCCGGTCACCCCGGCGCGGCCGCCGGACAAGGCCCGGGCGGTGCTGCTGGGTGCCCACCCGAGCTCCCTGGCGATCTCGGTGATCCGCTGCCGGGTCGCCTCGGAGACGCCGGGGCGGCCGTTGAGGGCGTAGGAGACCGCGCCCTTGGAGACGCCGGCCTCCCGCGCGATGTCGGTGATCGTCGGACGCTTCATCGCACCCCTTCGTTGCACCACAAAAGCCCCGGCCCGCGGACCGTGTCCGCCCGGACACCCGCCGTCGCGAACCTTGACACCCGCCACCTCGGGAAACAAGACTTCGTCCGGGAGCGCTCCCAGCCAACGGAGGCCGGGAGCGGGCCGCGAACGGGGAGTGCGCGCGCATGAGGCAGATCCGAAGACAGCTGGCGATCGCCACCGCCGCCGTCCTGCTCGTCCTGACCGGGGGTTGCGGGCCCGGCACGCCGGAACGCATCACGCTCACCATCGCGACGTTCGGGGAGTTCGGCTACGACGACCTCATCCCCGGCTACGAGTTCACCCACCCCGGGCTGACCATCCGCCAGGTCCGGACCGAGCAGGGCGGGCCGTACCACCAGGACCTGCTGGACAAGCTGCAGAAGGGCGGCCAGCTCGCCGACGTCCAGGCGGTCGAGGAAGGCCACCTGGCCGACGTGCTCGCGCAGTCGGCGAAGTTCGCCGACCTGGCCGAGGTCGGGCCGGCCGACGTGAAACCCGGCCGGTGGCTGGAGTGGAAGTACGAGGCGGGCCGCAGCAAGGACGGCAAGCTCGTCGGCTACGGCACCGACATCGGCCCGCTGGCCATGTGCTACCGCAAGGACCTGCTCGAGGCGGCCGGCCTGCCCACCGACCCGGGCTCGGTCAAGACGATGTTCGCGACCTGGGACAGTTTCTTCACGGCCGGCGAAAAGTACGTCAAACGCTCGCACGGCAAAGCCTGGTTCGACTCCGCGGCGCAGGTCTTCACCGCAAAGGTCAACCAGCTGCCGGTCGGCTACCTCGACCGCGAGGACCGTCCGACGCTGGAGACGAACACCGCGCTGCGGGACGCCTGGAACCAGGTCACCGCCGCGGTGCAGCAGGGCCAGTCGGCCGGCCTCACCGCCTTCGCCGCCGACGGCAACAACGGGCTGCGCACCGGCGCCTTCGCCACGAAGGTCTGTCCTTCGTGGATGCTCGGCGTGATCGAGCAGCAGGCCGGGGTCGGCAACGCGGGCAAGTGGGCGCTCACCGACGCCTTCCCGGACGGCGGCGGCAACTGGGGCGGGTCGTTCCTCACCGTGCCGGCCTCGAGCCCGCACCAGAAGGAGGCCGCCGCGCTCGCCGCCTGGCTGACCGCGCCCGAGCAGCAGCTGCACGCGTTCCGGGTGAGCGGCAACTTCCCCAGCCAGGTCGACGCCTTCACCTCCCCGGACCTGCTCAGCGAGATGAACGGCTACTTCGGCGGCGCGCTGAGCGGCCAGGTCTTCGTCGCGCAGGCCCGCAAGGTCGGGAAGCCGCAGTACAAGGGGCCCGGCGACGGCAAGATCCAGGAGACGGTGATCGCGCCCGCGCTCAAATCGGTCGAGCAGGGCGCCGATCCGGCCGCGGTCTGGCAGCAGGTGCTGATCGGCGTGCACCGGCTCGTGCCCTGAGCGGCGGAAACCCGCTGGCCGCCGCCGGCGGGACCGGGCAGGGTGGCCACCATGACCACTCCCCTGCCCGCGCCCTGGCACGGCTTCGGCGTGCGCCGGCCCACTCCGGACGACCACCTGCCCGTCCTCGCGCTGCTGGACGTCTGGTGGGGCGGCATGGGCGGGGCGGACGGCTCCCGCCAGCGGGCCCTGCTGCTGCCGAAGCTGATGTTCCAGCATTTCACCGACAGCAGTTCCCTGGTGACCGCCGACGACCGGATCGTCGCGTTCCTGATCGGGTTCCTTTCGCCGGCGCGCCCGGCCGAGAGCTACATCCACTTCGTCGGGGTCGATCCCGCCGAACGCGGGCGCGGGCTGGGCGCCGCGCTGTACGAGCGCTTCTTCGCCTACAGCCGCGCGCACGGGCGCTCGGTGGTACGGGCGATCACGTCGCCGGTGAACAAGGGTTCGCACGCGTTCCACACCCGGATGGGGTTCGTCACCGAACCAGGGCCGAAGGAGTTCGAGGGGGTGCCGGTCCAGCCGGACTACGACGGGCCGGGACTGGACCGGCTCAGCTTCCGCAAGGACCTCGGCTGAGGCGCGCGGACCGGCCCGGCGTCCCGTCGGCGCCGGGCCGGCCCGCTGTCCCGCCCGGCCGGTCAGGGCGGCCGGGCGGGACGGTGGCGGCCGGCGGGACGGGCTCCCGCCGGTGCCGTGGTGGAGACCGGGCCGGACGGCGGCTGCGCGGCACCGCCCGGCCCGGAGCCGGTTACTGCACCGCCGGGTAGGCGTTCTGGACCAGTTCCTCGAACTGGGTCTCGAACCACTTGCCCGACAGCGGGGCGTTCGGCAGCGCGCCGGTCAGGTTGCCGCCGTTGGCCTGCTGGCTGCCGTGGAACGTCGGGTCGCACATCGGGTCCGCGCCCTTGCCCTCGTCGTTCGGGATCTGGGTGCTCGCGCCGTCGGACTCACCCGGCGGCTTGATCCAGACGTAGGCGTCGAAGTGCGCGGCCGGCGAGGCCGTCGGGCGCAGTCCCAGCCCGGCGCCGCTCTGGTTGCACCAGTTGCCGCGGTGCAGCCGCCGGTCGATCCGGCCCGAGTTCACGTAGGTGTCCACTGTGGACCCCGAGGCCCCGCTGGGCCGGGCCGAACCGCCCCAGCCGTTGCGCGAGGTGTCGATCAGCATGCCGATGCCGCTGGGCAGGCCGGCCGAGACGAACGCGTTGTACATCGCGGTGGCGAACGGCACCTCGGCGAAGTACGGGTTGTACTGGTAGAACGTGGACGACTTCAGCGGCTGGCCACCGACGTTGAGGTTCGGGTCCGGCAGGTTCGGCTCGGTCAGCGGCGTGTAGTTGGCCGTGTCGCTGATGAAGCCGTCGATGCTGTTCACGCCGGCCGTGGTGCCCTGCAGCGTCTGCTTGACCAGGTTGACGAACGGCTGGAAGTTGCTGTCCCAGCCCAGCCACGCCGAGTGCGCGATGTCCAGGTAGTTGTAGACGTTGGAGATCGCGTGCAGCTTGTTCAGCGCGTACTGGATGCCCTGCGTGTACACCCCGCTGGACTGCGCTTCCGCGCAGGTCGCCATCGAGGTGTTGGTGACGAGGTTGGGCAGCGAGTCCGGCTCGACGATCGCCACGATCCGCAGCGGCGCGTACTTCGGGTCGGCCATGATCGAGGCGATCGGGTCGATGTACTCGCTCTTGTAGCGGGCCAGGCCGTTCTGGGCGGCCTTCAGCTCACCGTTGGACGCCAGCGCCGCGCAGTCGCGGTTGGGCAGGTCGTAGACGACGATCTGGATGGTCACCGGCGTGCCGCCACCGGCCTGGGACAGCGCCGCGTCGAGGTGCCCGCGCAGGCCCCGCGAGTCCGTGGTGCCGGCGATCGCCGCGATCCGGTCCAGCCAGACCGCGGTCGAGGTGTTGGCCACCTTGGCCATCTGGGCACCCAGGGTGCCGCCCTTGGCCGCGGCCGCCGCGCTCACCTCGCCCGACCAGTCCGGGTTCACGTACCCCTTGGCCCCGGCGTACGGGTTCTCCACGTGGGTTCCCGGCTGCGGCGTCGTGGTGACCGTCGTCGGGGTGGTGGGCGTGGTCGGGGTCGTCGGCGTGGTCGGGGTGGTGGGGGTCGTCGGCGTGGTCGGCGTCGTCGTGGTCGTGCCGCCCGGGGTGCCGTCGCAGTGGGCGCCGTTGAGCGAGAACGACGTCGGGACGGCGTTCGTGCCCGAGTACGAGCCGTTGAAGCCGAAGCTGGCCGTGGCGTTCGTGCCCAGGTTCCCGCCCCACGACGGGTTCTTCGCGCTCACGTGCTTGCCGCTCTGGCTGAACGTGGCGCTCCAGCCCTGCTGCACCTGCTGGTTGCCGGCGAAGTCCCATTCGACGTTCCAGGACGAGACGGAGTCGCCCAGGTTGGTCACGGCGATGTTGGCGGTGAAGCCGGTGTCCCACTGGTTGACCGTGTAGGTGACCTTGCAGCCGGTGGCGGCGCCCGCCGGACTGCCCCCGGCCACCAGCAAGCCGGCGGTCATCGCCGCCGCGGTCACCGAGGACGCCACGGCGAACCGTGACTTCCTCTTCGCGGACCAGAATTCACTCTTCATCGAGTGCGCTCCTTTGTTGTTCGGTGGGGTGGGTCAGGTGGTGCAGGCGGTCGCGCCGACGGCGAAGCCGCCCGGTGCGCCGGTCGAGGGGCCGGTGGACTGGACGCCGATCGACACCGACACGCCGCCGGCCAGGTCGGGTGCCCAGGTGGGCGCCTTCGCCGTCGCCTGCTGCCCGGTCTGCGAGACCGTGGCGTTCCAGCCGCCGGTGATCTGCGTGCCGGCCGGCACGGTCCAGCCGAGCGCCCAGTTCTTCAGCGCGGACGATCCGGTGTTCTTCAGGGTCACGGTGGCGATGAACCCGCCCTGCCACGTGTTGTCGACGTGGTAGGTGACCGCGCAGCTCGCCGCGGGCGGCGGCGGGTCGCCGGGGCCGCCACCGGAGCCCACGGGCGGGATCAGGTACGGCTGCAGGATCGCCTGCTTGGTCTGGTTGACCGTGGTCCAGTCGTCGTTGAGGATGCCGCCGGTGTCGCCGGAGTTCGGGTTCCACGACCAGTACGTGAAGCTCATCCCGGACGTTCCGCTGCCGGCGTACTTCATCAGTTCCTGCAGCCAGACCTTGTCGCGCGGGTCGGCGAGCGTGGAGCCGAACTCGCCGAGCAGCACCGGTGCGATGTTCTGCTTCTGCAGGTAGCCGAAGAAGTGGTCCCACAGCGCGGGCAGGTTCGCCGGGAACGCCGGGTCGGAGAACCACGTCTGGGCGAACACCGACGTCGCGTACTCGTGCGCCGAGTACACCAGCTTGTCCGGTTTGGACAGTCGCACCGGGAACTGCTTCGCCCCGGAGAGGTTGCCGCCCCACCAGCCGCACTGCGGGTCACCGGTGCCGCTGACGCAGTCGACGCCCTCGACCACGATCAGCCAGTCCGGGTTCGCCGCCAGCACGGCGTTGCCGGCCCGTTCGGCGGCGAGCCGCCAGTCGGTCGCGGTGTCGCCGCAGCCCCAGCACGCTCCCCCGCCGCCCTGGATGGAGTGCGGTTCGTTGTGCAGGTCCGCCCCGATCACCGTGGGGTTGCCCTTGTAGTGCTGGGCCAGCATCGTCCAGTCGGAGATCCACCGGCTTTCGGAGTACGCGCTGGTGTACCAGAGCGGGGACTGCGCGCCGGAGTCCGGCCGGTGCCGGTCCAGCAGCACGCGCATGCCCTTGACGCCGGCGTAGGCGACGATCTTGTCCAGCACCTGCAGCCCGGTCAGGCCCTGCAGGTCCGGGTTCTGCACCTGGTCGATGCTGACCGGCTTCGAACCGCTGTCGAACAGCTGGTTCGAGTACGGCAGCCGCAGCGTGTTGTACCCGAGCCCGGCCATCTGGTCGAGCATGTCCTTGTAGTTGCGGCTCCACAGCCCGTGCGGCGAGTAGTTGGCGGTCTCGGCGCCGAACCAGTTGATCCCGGTCATCCGGACCGGCGCGCCGGTCGAGTCGACCAGCTGGGATCCGCTGGCGTGCCAGAACCCGGTGCCGGTGCCGGCCGCCGCGGTGGTCCGAAGCGCCGCGGCGGCCGGGGACGCCGTGAGAACGGCGCCCCCGACCAGTGCGGCGACCACCAGTGAAAGCAGTCGCTTCATCAAGTGCCTCTCAGCCGAACAGGGCGACGTGCGCGGCGAACGCCGTGGCGATCTCCGACTGGGCCCAGAACCGGTGGTAGGTGAACGTCGGCGCGGCGCCACCGTCCAGGTAGGCCTGGACCTTCGGCCACTGCGGGTCGCTCTTGTAGAACGAACGGATCGACAGGAACGTGGAGTTCGCGTTGATCGGGTCGCCGTTCGGCATCGTGCCGGTCCAGCCCGGGGGCACGTACAGCCCCTGGTCCGTCGTGGCGTTGTAGGTGTCGTCGAACCGGTTGTAGTCCGTCCGGGTCTCCGGCACCGCGATGCCCTTGCTGTCGGCGTTCGCCGTCAGCGCGTTGAGCAGCTGCTCGCCGACCGTCTTCGCCTGGGCGTTGCTCGATCCCGACGCGTAGTACAGCAGCGTCTTGGCCAGCGAAGCCGCGACACCCACGTCCTGGCTGAAGTTCTTCACCGAGACGTGCAGGCCGGTGTTCGCGCCCGGGCTGGTGGCGTTCCAGGTGTCCGGCGCGCCGCTCCAGGTCAGGTCGGACGGGATCTGGAAGCTCCCGCCGGCGCCGACCGTGGTGTTCGCGATGGCCCACGGGACCCACTTGTCGAGGATCTTCTTCGCCCGGGCGTCACCGGTCGCCTGGTAGTACTCGGCGATCCGCTCCATGCCCCAGGTCTGGAAGCCGAACCACTGGTTGCTCGGCGGGTCGTGCCAGACCGGCTGGTAGTCGTAGAACATCCCGTAGAAGGTCGGCGTGCCCGCGGGCGGGGTGCCGTACTGGCCGTCCCAGCTGTTGGTCGCACCGCCGGCGAGACCGCCTTCGGAGGACTGCAGCCACTGCAGGAACTCCATCTGCCGGCCGAGGCTGGTCGCCCAGTCCTGCGCACCGGTCGCCGAGGTCACCTTCAGGCCCGGGTCGGTGGACAGCGCGTACGCGGCCAGCGGGTTCTGGTAACCCTGGTGCGCCGCGCCGTCGCCGATCCGCCACGCCCAGGCGCTGGACGAGTCCATCGAACCGCCCCAGGCGTAGTACCACGAGATCAGGTAGTGCTCGCTGTCCTTGCCGGTGCCGGCCGCACAGCTCGACGCCCCGACGCAGTTGCCGATCTTCTTGAAGTACTTGTCGAACAGCGAGTACCGGAGGTAGTCGCCCATCTTCGACGCCTTCTTCACCACGGCCGAGACGTCGGCGCTCTTGCCCTGCGCGCCGGCCCACTTCTCGGCCTGGAAGGCCACCTGCACGGCGCGGGCGTCCGCGTCGGGCGCGTCGGTGTACTTCCACTGCTTGGCGTAGGACGAGTCGCCGGTGAACAGGTCGAGGTACCCGTTCTTGCCGCCGAACTTCAGCAGGTCGCAGCTGGGCTGGGTGACCGTCTCCCAGACCGATTCCTGCGAGCCGCGCTGGAAGGTGTTGATGAACGCCGGCGCGGTGTTCGTGCCGTCCTCGCAGTGCCCGAACTTGTAGATGTTGTCCACGTCGAGCAGCCAGTGCATGCCGTAGACGTCCGCGGAACCGTAGGCCGCCTTGAGCTCGGCCGCGATCGGGTCGCTGCCGACCGACACGCCGGACTGCAGCTGCGACGGGTACGACTTCGGGCTCGGGTACTCGGCCGCGTAGGTGGCGGGCTTGCTCGCGTTGTAGCCGCTGTTGCCCGGCTGGTCCGCCGCCGACGGGATCGCGTACGTCTCGATCGACGTCCACGCCTGGTTGAACGGGGCCCAGTCACCGGTCACCCGGCCGTACGCCGCTTCGAGCCAGAGGTAGTAGCTGAACGCCTCCGACGTCGTCTCGTGGCCGTGGTCCGGCGCCTCGACGATCAGCGTCTCGATCGAGTGGTAGGGCACCAGGATGTTCCCGAACTTGCGGAAGTAGCCGTTGTTCGGGTCCTTGATCTTGTTGTACTGCGTGAGGAACGCGAGCTGGTAGTCCGAAGTGGACGACGAGATCTCGTTGACCGTCACGGTGGCCGCGGTGTAGCCGCTGCTGCTCGCGGTGAAGGTCGCGCTGCCCAGGTCTCCCCCGTTGTCGGCGCTGGTGACCGTCACGTTCTGCGGGACGTTCCAGTTCGCCGCGGTGAAGGTGAGGCTCGCCGGGCTCGCGGTGAGGTCGGTGCTGCCGGCCGTGCGCGCGACGGCGACGGCGACCGACCCCGTCGGCGCGCCGGCCAGGGAGACCGCGAACGTCGTCGTGCCGCCCTGCTTGACCTGCGCGGTCGCCGGGCTGGCGACGATCGTCGGGCCGGAGAGCACCTTCACGCTGACCGGGCTGGAGGTCGTGCTCGCGCCCTTGTTGTCGTAGGCCTTCGCGGTGACCGAGTAGGTGCCGGCCGGGACGTTGCCCCAGCTGCCCTCGAACGGCGCGGCCGTGTCGGTGGCCAGCAGCGTGTCGCCGGCGTAGAACTCGACCTTGCTCACCGTGCCGTCGCTGTCGGCGGCCGTGGCGGCCAGCGGGATCGTCGCCGGGGCGTAGTACGTGCCGGTTGAACTCGGTGCGGTCAGGGTGACCGTCGGCGCCTTGTTGGCGCCGGTGCACGCGGTGCCGTTCACCGAGAAGTCGGTGGGCGGCCGGTTGGCCGAGCCCTTCGTGCCGTTGAAGCCGAACGACGTGCTGGCCCCGGTGCCGAGGTGGCCGTTGTAGGACATGTTCGTCGCGGTCACCGCGGCGCCGGACTGGGCGAACGTGGCGCTCCAGCCCTGCTGGACCTTCTGGCCGTCGAGGAAGGTCCAGCCGACCTTCCAGCTGTCGAAGGGGGCTCCGTCGTTGCGCAGCGAGACGTTGGCGGTGAACCCGGTGTCCCAGTCGTTGGTGGTGTAGGTGACGGAACAGGCGATGTCGGCGCCGAGCGCCGGTGGTGGGGCGACCACCGCGCCCGTGATCGCCAGCACGGCCGAGGCCAGTGCCAGCGCACGGGCGCGCTTTCGGGGAGAGGAACGCATGGCTGCGGAACTCCTTTGTCCGTAGGGAGCCAGCGATCTGGGAGCGCTTCCAGGCGCAGACGGTAGCCAGCCGGAAACCTGGATGTAAAGAATCGAGTCAGAAGGACACCGCGGGCCCGGACGTCACACCTGCGCGCCGGGCGAACGCCGGCCCGCTGAACGCTCCTGAACAGCCCCCACCGATCGTCGTCTTGTCACCCGATCGGCGTAGCGCAGCGGTGACGCTGCGTTCAGTGAAACGTTATTTAGCGCCAAACGTGTACACCTGAGTGCAGAGGCTCCCACCGAGCGGGCAACGTCGACTTGCCGAGCACACCGGGAGTTGATCGCGGCCGGGCGCGCCGGCACGCACCCAGGTGGCCGACACGCGTGTCCGGATGGCCGACACGCGCACCCCGGCGGTCGACCCGGGGGCGGTCAGCTCGAGGCGCGGACCGCCAGGGAGACCGGGAGGACGTGCTGGCGGGGCTTGAGGTCCTGGTCGTCGAGCAGCCGCAGCAGGATCTCGACCATCGCGTGCACCTGCTCGCGCGGGTCCTGGTGGACCGACGTCAGGGGCGGGTCCATGGCCGGGGCCAGGGTGGCGTTGTCGTCGAAGCTGACCACCGCGACGTCGTCCGGGATGCGGCGGCCCGCCGCGTCGAGGGTGCGCAGGGCACCCACCGCCATCATGTCGCTGGCGACGAACACCGCGTCGACGTCCGGGTGCCTGGCCAGCAGCGCGGACATCGCGTTCGCCCCGCCGGCCAGCGTGAAGTCGGCCTCTTCGGCCAGGTCGGCGGGGTCGAGCCCGGCGTCGAGCAGGGTCTTGCGCCAGCCGGCCAGCCGGTCGATCGGGGCGCTCTGGTCCTGCGGGCCGGCGATCGTGGCGATCCGCCGCCGCCCGGCCGCGACCAGGTGCTGGACCGCCAGCCGGGCGCCGCCCTCGTTGTCGAAGTCGACGACGTGCACGCCGCGCCGGATGCCGGCCGCCTGCCCGCCGAACACGATCGGGATGCGCAGCAGCCGCAGCGCCTTGGGCAGCGGGTCGGCGCGGTGCGGCGCGAAGACGAGCGCGCCGTCGACGTGGCCGCCCTCGAGGAAGCGCACGGTCTTGCTCAGGTCCTCGCGCGTGTCGCTGAAGATCAGCACCATCTGGCGGCCGACGTCGGCGAGCTCGCGGTAGCCGGCCCGCATGACCGCGGTGCGGTAGGGGTCGTCGAGCAGCCGGGCCTCCGGCTCGGACAGCACCACGGCGATCGCGCCGGTGCGGCGCGTGACCAGCGACCGCGCCGCCTGGTTCGGGGAATAGCCCAGGTCACGGGCCGCGGCGAGCACCTTCTCGCGCGCCGCCGCACTGACGTACGCGTCGTCGTTCAGCGCCCGCGACGCCGTCGACCGCGAAACGCCGGCGAACGCCGCGACGTCCTCCAGTGTCGGCCGTTCTTCATCCCCTGCTCGAGGCCCCACGGCACCGCCCTCGCTCACCCACTACCACCCGGACCGCCTCAGCTTAACGTTCACGCAAGCGGACGTCCGGGAGCGCTCCTCGCAGGAAACACTCCGGTTACGACCTCTTGACACCGGTGAACGCCCCCAGCAGACTCTGCCACACCTGGGAGCGCTCCCAGATCGGCTCCCAGCAGTGAGAGCGCTCATTCCCGTCAACAAGGTGGTTGGACACGTGAGAACGATCCGGAACGGCCTGGTCCTGGCACTGGGCATCACGATGACGGCGCTCGGCGCCACGGCCTGCAACGGGGGCGGTGGTGACCAGCAGACCCCGGCCGCGGCGGCGCCGAACGAGCACGTCGAACTGACGCTGTCGACGTTCAACGAATTCGGCTACGAGGGCCTCATCCCGGAATACGAGCGACTGCACCCCAACATCAAGATCACCCCCCGCAAGGTCGGTCAGGGTGGGCCCTACCACCAGGACCTCATCACCAAGCTGGCCGCGGGTTCCGGACTCGCCGACGTCGCGGCGGTCGAAGAGGGGCACCTCTCCGACGTGCTCGACAAGGGCTCGAAGTTCAACGACCTGAGCAAGATCGGCCCCGCCGACGCCTCCCCCGACCGCTGGCTGAGCTGGAAGTACGACGCCGCCAAGACCAAGGACGGCAAGGTCATCGGCTACGGCACCGACATCGGCCCGCTGGCCATGTGCTACCGCAAGGACCTGTTCAAGGCCGCCGGCCTGCCGGACGACCCCGAGGCCGTCAAGCCGCTGTTCGCCACCTGGGACAGCTACTTCTCCGCCGGGGCCGACTACGTGAAGAAGACCGGCGGCAAGGCCTGGTTCGACTCGGCCGCGCAGAACTTCAACGCCATGGTCAACCAGCTGCCCGAGGGCTACATCGGCACCGACGACAAGCTCGCCGTCGAGTCCAACCAGGGCATCAAGGACGCCTGGACCAAGGTCACCGACGCGGTCGCCAAGGGCGAGTCGGCCAAGCTCACCGCGTTCAGCAACGAGTGGAACACCGGCTTCAAGCAGGGCGCGTTCGCCACGAAGGTGTGCCCGGCGTGGATGCTCGGCGTGATCAAGGAGCAGGCCGGCCCGGAGAACGCGAACAAGTGGGCCGTCACCGCGGCCTTCCCGGGCGGCGGCGGCAACTGGGGCGGCTCGTACCTGACCGTGCCGACGCAGTCGAAGCACCCGAAGGAGGCCGCCGAGCTGGCCGCCTGGCTCACCGCCCCGGAGCAGCAGATCAAGGCGTTCCAGGCCAAGGGCACCTTCCCCAGCCAGGTCAAGGCGCTGTCGGACCCGGCCCTGCTGAGCTACACCGACGCCTACTTCGGCGGCGTGAAGGCCGGCGAGCTGTTCGCCGAGCAGGCCAAGAAGGTCCAGAAGCCGCAGTACAAGGGCCCGGGCGACGGCCAGATCCAGGAGAACGCGTCCAGCCCGGCGCTGCAGGCGGTCGAGCAGGGCAAGTCGGCGGCGGACGGCTGGAACCAGATGGTCGACGCCGCGAAGAAGATCACGCGCTGAGCCGATGACCGTCCTCGACAAGGTCGCGCCAGAAGGGAGTAAGGCCGGGGAGCGCGTGTCTCCCCGGCCCACCTTCCGTCACCGGCTGAGCCGGTGGGACGTCAAGGTCTCGCCGTACCTGTACGTCGCACCGTTCTTCATCGTGTTCGGGATCGTCGGCCTGTTCCCGCTGCTCTACACCGCGTACGTCTCGCTGTTCAAGTGGAAGGCCGGGAGCGACGACCCCGACTTCATCGGGCTCGACAACTTCAAGGAGCTCTTCGCCGACGCGCAGTTCTGGAACGCGCTGACCAACACGATCAGCATCTTCCTGCTCTCCAGCGTCCCGCAGATCATCATCGCGGTCCTGCTGGCGGCGCTGCTCGGAGCCCGGCTGCGCGGCGCGACGGGCTGGCGGGTGGGCATCCTGCTGCCGTACGCGGCCAGCCTCGTCGCCATCGGCATCATCTTCGCCAACCTCTTCGGCCCGAAGTACGGGCTGATCAACGGCGTGCTGCAGACCATCGGGCTGGACCCGGTCGACTGGCAGGCCAGCCGCTTCGGCAGCCACGTCGCCATCGCGATCATGGTCAACTGGCGCTGGACCGGCTACAACGCCCTGATCGTGCTGGCGGCCATGCAGGCGATCCCCAAGGAACTGCACGAGGCGGCGCTGATCGACGGGGCCGGCACGTGGCGCCGGTTCTTCAACGTCACGCTGCCGCTGCTGCGCCCGACGCTGATCTTCGTCACCATCACCTCGACGATCGGCGGCCTGCAGATCTTCACCGAGCCCAAGCTGTTCGACGCCATGCCGGGGTCGAACAACGGCGGTTCGAGCAACCAGTTCCAGACCGTGACGCTGTACCTGTACCAATCGGCGTTCGAGAACTACAACCTGGGCTACGCCTCGGCGATCGCCTGGGTGCTGTTCCTGATCATCGTGCTCATCGCGCTGGTGAACTTCTTCCTCACCGGCCGGCTCGCCCGTACTCCGGCGGTGAAGAAGAAATGACAACCCTGCAGACCGGGCTGCGCCAGCGCGTCGCCACGCTCGGCAAGCCGCGCAAGGCGACCTACGTCGTGCTGGCGATCTTCGTGCTCGGCTCGCTGTTCCCGTTCTACTGGTCGTTCCTGGTGGCCAGCCGCGACAGCGGGATGCTCAGCGAGCGCATCCCGCCCTTCCTGCCCGGCGGCAACTTCTTCGCGAACGCCCAGCGGGTGTTCGACACGGTGCCGTTCTGGAAGGCGCTGGGCAACAGCGTCATCGTGTCCGGCACGGTCACGCTGACCACGGTGCTGTTCTCGTCGCTGGCCGGGTTCGCCTTCGCCAAGCTCCGCTTCCGGGGCCGCAACGGGCTGTTCGTGTTCATCGTCGTCACGCTCGCCGTGCCGACCCAGCTCGGCATCATCCCGTTGTTCATCGCGATGTCGGAACTGGGCTGGGCCGGTCACCTCGAGTCGGTGATCGTGCCCAACCTGGTCACCGCGTTCGGCGTGTTCTGGATGCGGCAGTACACAGTGGACGCTCTGCCGTACGAGCTCATCGAGGCCGCGCGCGTCGACGGCTGCAGCATGATCCGGATCTTCTGGAACGTCTGCCTGCCCGCCGTGCGCCCGGCCGCGGCGATCCTCGCGATGTTCACGTTCATGATGTCGTGGAACGACTTCCTGTGGCCGCTCGTCGTGCTGGACGCCGGCAACCCCACCGTCCAGGTGGCCCTGGAGAAGCTGCAGAGCGGCTACTACGTCGATTATTCGCTCGTCCTGGCCGGCACGACCCTGGCCACCATCCCCATCCTCATCGTCTTCGTCCTCCTCGGCCGCCAGATCGTGGCCGGGATCATGCAAGGTGCCGTGAAAGGGTGAACATGTCCGTAGAACCCGACAGCGTTCGGGCGACCGAGTTCCGGGAAGACGCCGCGCTGATGTTCCCGCCCGGCTTCGTCTGGGGTGCCGCGACCGCGGCGTTCCAGGTCGAAGGGGCCACGACGGCCGACGGGCGCACCGACTCGGTCTGGGACGTCTTCGCCCGCCGTCCGGGTGCGGTCCGGGGCGGCGACAACGGCGAACCGGCGGCCGACCACTACCGGCGCTACTCCGAAGACGTCGGCCTGATGCGCCGGCTCGGCCTCGGGGCCTACCGCTTCTCGCTGGCCTGGCCGCGGGTGCGGCCGGACGGCGGCGGGGCCAACGCCGCCGGGCTCGCCTTCTACGACCGGCTCGTCGACTGCCTGCTCGAGTCCGGGGTCCAGCCGTGGGCCACGCTCTACCACTGGGACCTGCCGCAGACGCTGGAGGAGCAGGGCGGCTGGACGAACCGGGACACCGCGTACCGGTTCGCCGAGTACGCCGAGACCGTCCTGGAGTGCCTGGGCGACCGGGTCGCCAGCTGGTCGACGCTCAACGAGCCGTGGTGCGCGGCCATGCTCGGCTACGCGGGCGGCATCCACGCCCCCGGCCGCACCGACCACCCGGCCGCCGTCGCCGCCACCCACCACCTGCTGCTGGGCCACGGGCTGGCGATGGACATCATCCGGCGGCACGCCCCGGGCACCCCGGCCGGCATCACGCTGAACCTGTACCCGGTGGCCCCGCACGACCCGGCGAACGTGGCCGACGTCGCCGCGGCCCGGCGGATCGACGGCCTGCAGAACCGGCTGTTCCTCGACCCGGTGCTGCGCGGCGGCTACCCCGACGACCTGGTCGCCGACCTCGAGCCGTTCGGGTTCGGCGACGTGGTGCGCGACGAGGACGCCGCCGTCATCGCCGCCCACGTCGACTGGCTCGGCGTGAACTACTACCGCGACTACCGCGTCGCGGGCCGCCCGGTGCCGGGCAGCGAGCCGGCGGGCCCGGAGTGGGTCGGCGCCGCCGACGTGCACTTCGTCCCGGACCCGGCGGCGCCGCGCACCGACTCCGGCTGGGAGGTCCAGCCGGCCGGGCTGACCGAGTCGCTGCTGCAGGTGCACCGCGGCTACCGGCCGGTGCCGCTGTACATCACGGAGAACGGCGCGGCCTACCCCGACGTCGTCGGCGACGGCGGTGACATCGTCGACACCGACCGCGTCGCGTTCCTGGACTCGCACCTGCGGGCCTGCCACGACGCCATCCAGGCCGGGGTCGACCTGCGCGGTTACTTCTACTGGTCGCTGCTGGACAACTTCGAGTGGGCCGAGGGCTACGCGAAGCGGTTCGGGCTGGTCCACGTCGACTACGAGACCCAGCGGCGGACGCCGAAGCAGAGTGCGCACTGGTACTCCCGGGTGATCGGCCTCAACGGCCTGGGCTGAGGGGGAAGTTCGTGGCGGGCACCGGCGCGGGTGCCCGCCACGGCCGCCCGGGGGGTGCATTCCGGAACCGCCGTTGCCAGACTGGCCGGTATGGGACTGCGCAGCGAAGCTTGGTTCGACAACCCCGGCAACCCCGGGATGACCGCGCTCTACCTCGAGCGGTACCTGAACTGGGGCCTGACGCGGGAGGAGCTGCAGTCCGGCAAACCGGTCATCGGGATCGCCCAGACCGGCTCCGACCTCACCCCGTGCAACCGCCACCACCTGCAGCTGGCCGACCGGACCCGGGAGGGCATCCGCGAGGCGGGCGGGATCGCGATCGAGTTCCCGGTGCACCCGATCCAGGAGACGGGCAAGCGCCCGACCGCGGCCCTGGACCGCAACCTCGCCTACCTCGGCCTGGTCGAAACCCTCTACGGCTACCCGATCGACGGCGTCGTGCTCACCACCGGCTGCGACAAGACGACCCCGGCGTGCCTGATGGCCGCCGCGACCGTCGACATCCCGGCCATCGTGCTCTCCGGCGGCCCGATGCTCAACGGCTGGTACAACGGCGAGCGCACCGGGTCCGGCACCATCGTGTGGAAGGCGCGGGAACTGCTCGCCGCCGGTGAGATCGACGCCGCCGGGTTCATGGAGCTCGTCGCGTCGTCCGCGCCGTCGCCGGGGCACTGCAACACGATGGGCACGGCGTCCACGATGAACGCGCTCGCCGAAGCCCTCGGGATGAGCCTGCCCGGCTGCGCGGCCATCCCGGCGCCGCACCGCGACCGGGCGCGGACGGCCTACCGGACCGGGCTGCGGATCGTCGAGATGGTCCGCGAAGACCTCAAGCCGTCGGACATCCTGACGCGCGAAGCGTTCGAGAACGCCATCGTGGTGAGCTCGGCGATCGGCGGCTCGACCAACGCCCCCATCCACGTCGGCGCCATCGCCCGGCACATCGGCGTCGACCTGCCCCTGGCCGACTGGCAGCGGCTCGGCCACGCCGTCCCGCTGCTGGTCGACCTGCAGCCCGCGGGCAAGTACCTGGGCGAGGAGTTCCACCGGGCCGGCGGCGTCCCGGCCGTGGTGCACGAGCTGATGCGGCACGGCCTGATCCACGAAGACGCGCGCACGGTCAACGGCCGCACCCTCGGCGACAACTGCCGCACCGCCGAAGCCGGCGACCGGGACGTCATCCGCACGTTCGACACCGCCCTCACCGCCGACGCCGGCTTCCTGGTGCTGACGGGCAACCTCTTCGACGCCGCGATCATGAAGTCCAGCGTGATCTCGCCCGAGTTCCGGCAGCGGTACCTGGCGGGCGGGG
This sequence comes from Amycolatopsis sp. NPDC004625, assembly GCF_040609695.1. NCBI lineage: Bacteria > Bacillati > Actinomycetota > Actinomycetes > Pseudonocardiales > Pseudonocardiaceae > Amycolatopsis > Amycolatopsis sp. NPDC004625. The sequence goes on along the minus strand of NZ_JBEXKX010000036.1, from coordinate 77,462 downwards.
TCTACGAAGGCACCGCGGTCGTGTTCGACGGCCCCGAGGACTACCACGCCCGCATCGACGACCCGGACCTCGGCGTCGACGAGCACACCCTGCTGGTGATGCGCGGCACCGGCCCGCTCGGCTACCCCGGCTCCGCGGAGGTGGTGAACATGCGGCCGCCGGCGGAGCTGATCAAACGGGGCGTGCACGAGCTGCCCTGCCTCGGCGACGGCCGCCAGTCGGGCACCTCCGGGTCGCCGTCGATCCTCAACGCCTCCCCCGAAGCGGCCGCGGGCGGCGGGCTCGCCGTGCTGCGCACCGGCGACCGCGTCCGGATCGACCTGCGGGCCGGCACCGCCGACGTCCTGCTCCCGGACGACGAGCTGGCCCGGCGGCACCAGGAGCTGGCCGACGCCGGCGGCTACCCGGTACCCGAGTCCCAGACGCCGTGGCAGGAGATCCAGCGGTCGATGGTCGACCAGCTCTGCGACGGCATGGTGCTGCGCCCGGCGGTGGCCTACCAGCGGATCGCGGCGACCAAGGGGATTCCGCGCGACAACCATTGAGGTTGCCGCTTCGGAAGCGCGGAAAACGGGTATCCAGCCCGGTAGCCGAGGCGAGGAGGCCCCCCATGCTCCCGGATCGTGAACGCCACGCCCTGCGTGAAATCGAGGCGGAGCTCAAAGCGAGCGATCCCGCGTTCGCGGCGGCCTTCAGCGGCCGCACCCTCCGCTCGCCGAGGCGGTGGAACCTCCTCCTGGTGCTCTGCGACGTCACGGCGGCGGTGATGCTCGTGGTCGGCCTCTTCGCCAGGGACGCCGCACTCGTGCTCTGGGGCACGGTGAGCGCGGGTGCGCTGGTGGCCTGGCACATCGCCCGCGCCGAGTCGGTCCGCGAGTCCACTGAGGACGGTGCGGCGACGGCCGGCTCGGCCTGACCCGGCCCCCGGCGACGGCCGCCCGGGCCGGGCACGTTTACCCGCACCACGGACGGGGAATCTCCCGGCCCATGCCGGATTCCCGCGGTGCCGAGCCGCCGGACACCACCGATCTGGACCGCCTGCGGTCGGCGGCGTCCGGCTGTACCGGCTGCCCCCTGTACCAGGACGCCACGCAGACCGTGTTCGGCGAAGGAGCGGCCGGGGCGAAGGTCCTCGTCGTCGGCGAGCAGCCGGGTGACAAGGAGGACCTCGCGGGCGAGCCGTTCGTCGGGCCTGCCGGGAAGCTCCTGGACCGCGCCTTCGAGGAAGCCGGGTTCGACCGGCAGTCGCTGTACGTCACCAACGCGGTCAAGCACTTCAAGTTCAAGCGCGAAGGGAAGCGCCGGATCCACCGGAAGCCGGGGCGCACGGAAGTGGTCGCGTGCCGGCCGTGGCTGCTGGCCGAGGTGCGCGCGGTCCGGCCGGACCTGGTGCTGCTGCTGGGCGCGACGGCCGCGCAGTCGTTGCTGGGCCCGAAGTTCCGGCTCACCGCCCACCGCGGGGAGCCGCTGGAGGCGCCGGACCTGATGTCGCCCGCGGTGGCGACCGTCCACCCGTCGGCGGTGCTGCGGGCCCCGGACCGCGACGACGCCTACGCGGCCTTCGTCGCCGATCTGAAGGCCGCGGGCAAGCTGCTCGAGTGAGCGCCGGTGGCGCCCTCAGGATGCCTTCAGCGCCTTCTCCAGCTGCGCCCGCGTCATCTTCGAACGCCCCTTCACGCCCTGTTCGCGGGCCAGCTTGTCGAGGTCCGCTTTGGACAGTCCGGCCAGCTCCGGCTTCTTCGCGGCCTTCTTCTTCGGTTCCTTGCCGCCGCCCTTGCGGTTCTTGACGCTGCGCGACAGCGCCTCGAACAGGTCGACGACCTCGGCGGAGGGCTCCGGCTCCTCCTCGTGGGCGATCTCCTTGCCCGCTTCCTTCGCCTTGATCAGCTTTTCGACGCGCTTCGAATACTCGTCGCGGTAGTCCTCGGGCTTCCAGGGCGCGGTCATCTCGTCGACCAGCGCGAGCGCCATGTCGAGCTCCTTCGGCCGCGGCTTCGGCAGCTCCGGCAGCTTGCCCATGACGTCCTTCGGCTTCCGCAGGTCCGCGACGAAGTGCAACGTGTTGAGCACCATGACGCCTTCGCCGGCGCGGACGGCGGCGAGGTACTCCTTGCCGCGCAGCACGAACTTCGCGACGCCGGCCTTCTCGCTGCGGTCCATCGCCCGCAGCAGCAGGCCGTACGCCTTGGCGAAGTCCTCCTTCGCCGGCTTGAGCCAGTACGTCTTGTCGAAGAACCACGGGTCGATCTCGTCGAGCCCGACGAACTGCTCGATGTCGATCCGGCGGGACCGCTCGGGCGCGATCTCGTCCAGCTCGTCCGGTTCGACGAGCACGTGGTCGCCGCCGCCGAGGTCGTAGCCCTTGACGATCTCGTCCCGGGCGACCTCTTCGCCGGTGCGCTCGTTGACGCGGCGGTTGCGGATCCGGTCCGACGTCCCGCGTTCGAACTGGTGGAAGTGGATCGTGTGGTCCGCCACCGCCGGGTACAGCTCCACCGGCACGGTGACCAGTCCCAGGCTCAGCGCGCCGCTCCACACCGGTCGGGCCATGTCGTCCTCCCCGGTCCGCGTCAGGCGACGTCGCTGGCGCGGGTGCCGGTGCGGTGCAGCCCCAGCATCTCCAGCAGCCGCGCGCAGTCCTCGGGGTCCTTGGCCCGCGCGGCCACGGTCCTGGCCGCCTTGCGCCGCAGCCGAGCCTGGTCGGGCGAGTCCCCGCCGTCGAGCAGGAGGTCCGCCACCGGCCGCAGATCGTTGCGCTTGTCTCGCATGTTCGCTCCCCTCCGGCACTTCCGGTGATCCGTTCGCGGGCGGGTTACCCCGGATCACCGCACGCGACACAGGAGTCACCGATCGGGCCACCCGAGACGGCCGACACTAGGCCGAACGAGTGAATTCGCCGAGGCCCCGGCCCCGACGCGGGCAAGGTGGTGAGACCCACGTCACACAGGAGGCCGGATGGGCACCCAGCTCCGCATCAGCCGCGAGGACGGGTCACTGCCCTGCGAGGTGTGCGGGTTCCCGACGATGCACGTGGCCAAGGTCGTCGCCGACGACGGCACCGTGCTCGGCCGCACCCTGGTCTGCACGACGTGCCAGCGCAGCAAGCACCACGCGGAACCGCCCGCCGCCGGGTCGGGGGCGCCACCGGACGAAGTGGCCGCCGGCTAGCCAGTTCACGACTTCGTCGTCGCCACCGCCGTCACGAACTCCGCCGCCACCTCGTGGAGCTTCCGGTTGCCGTCCTGAGAGCGCTTCACCAGGCGCTGGAACGCCTCCTCCGCCGTGATCCGGTGCGCGGCCATCAGGATGCCCTTGGCCTGGTCGATCACCGCCCGCGTCTCCAGGGCCCGGTTGAGCTGGTCGACCAGCTCGCGGGCCGCGAAGTAGCGCCGGGCGCTGCGCAGGCCGATCACCACGGTCGCGGTGTACAGCTCGAGGATCTTGGTGCCCAGCTCGCTGAACCCGTGCTCGCCGAAGCCGAACAGGTTCACCGCGCCCGACATGTCCTCGTCCACCGTCAGCGGCGCGGCGAGGAAGCTGGCCACGCCGAGCTGTTCGGCGGCGGACACGAACTGCGGCCACAGGTCCCCCACCGCGCCGACGCCGACCCGGACCGGCTGGCCGGTCTCGGCCGCGCGCAGGCACGGGCCGTCCCCGATCCGGTACTGCTCGCGGTCGAAGTTCACCGCCCGCTGGTCGGTGCTGGCCACCGTCTCCGGCACCCCGTCGCGCACCAGGGTGATGCTCGCCATGTCGGCCCCCGGCACCACCTGCACGGCGTGGTCGCACACCGCCTGCAGCATCTGGCCGAGATCGAGTTCGCTGTCCAGCATCGCGGTCAGCGACTCCATCGCGAGCGTGACTTCGTCCAGCCGTGCGGTGAGCCGCTCATCGCCGCCCGTCATCGTGGTGACGCCCCTTCTTCTTTCTCAGGGCGCTCTAGACCAGGGAGGACCCGGGCGCGCGCCACTAGTGGGCCGCTAGCGCTTTAACGGGTCCAGCGCGAGATTACTGCATCCCGGGGAGTCCGGGCACGAGCGGTCACCGCCGTGGCGCGGCACGCGCCCGTTCGGAGCAACGACGGTTGCGAGCCCTGCACGCGCAGCTAGGCTCGGGAAACGGTTCAACCAGCAGCCGCCTCGAGCTCCCCGGAGCGCGGCGCCGCGGGCCCGCGCCGTACCAGGACGGTGGCGAACCGCCATGAACCTCCCCCGAGCCCGGCAGCCGGGCCTACGGCTGCGTACGACGTGGCCGGCCCCGCATGCGGTGCTGATCACCGCGCGCGGCGCCCTCGACAGCGTGACGGCAGGCGACCTGGCCTCGCTGCTCTCCGACCGCCTGTGGGCGACGCCGGAGCGGCTGGCCGTCGATCTGTCCGAAGTGGACTTCCTCGGCGTGGCGGGCGTCGCGGTGCTCCTGCACGCCGCGCTCCAGGCGGCCAACGGCGGGACCGAGCTGCTCGTCGTGACCGGGCCGAACCCGGTCGTCCGGCGGGCGCTGCGGGTGACCGGGGCGGACCGGCGGCTCGCGGTGGCCGAACGCCGGCCCGCCCCCGCGCCGGCGTGACGTCCGGCGGTGCGGTCCTAGCCGCGCAAAGCGGGGAGCAGCTCCTTCTCCGCGAAGTCGAGGAAGCCGTCCTGCTGGTCACCACCGATCTGGACCAGCGCGACGTCGGTGAAACCGGCCTCGGCGAACTCGCGCACCGCTTCGGCGATCGGCTCGGGGTCCGGGCCGCACGGGATGGACCCGGCGACGTCGTCCTCGCGGACGAACTGCGTCGCCCCGGCGAACCCGGCCGGCCCCGGCAGCTCGGCGTTGACCTTCCAGCCGCCGGCGAACCAGCGGAACTGCTCGTGCGCGCGCCCGACCGCGGCATCCTTGTCGGTGCCCCACGACACCGGCAGCTGCCCGACCTTGCGGGTCGGCGGCCCGAGCCGGGTCGCGTCCCACTTCTGGGACAGCTCCTTCTTCGGCTCGACCGCGATCATCAGGTCGGCGACCGGGGCGAACCGCTCGATCGACTGCGAGCCGGACACCGCGACCCCGATCGGCACCCGCGTCTCCGGCAGGTCCCACAGCTTCGCCGAGTCGACGCGGAAGTGCTTGCCCTCGTAGTCGAAGTACCCGCCGTCGAACAGGCCGCCGATGATCTGGACGGCCTCGGCGAGCATGTCGTGCCGGACGTTGGCCGGCGGCCAGCCGCGGCCGACGACGTGCTCGTTGAGGTTCTCCCCGGCGCCGAGCCCCAGGGTGAACCGGCCGCCCGAGAGCGCCTGGACGGTCGCCGCCTTCTGCGCCACCACCGCCGGGTGGTAGCGCATGGTCGGGCAGGTCACGTAGGTCATCAGCTCGGCACGCTCGGTCACCTGCGTCACCGCGCCCAGGACGCTCCACGCGTACGGTGCGTGGCCCTGCTCGGCCAGCCACGGCGAGTAGTGGTCGCTCATCACCTCGAAGTCGAAGCCGGCCTGTTCCGCTCCGGCGGCGTACCGGACCAGGTCGTTCGGGCCGGCCTGCTCGGTCATCAGGGTGTAGCCGATCCGCATCGGCGCCTCCTTCCGTCGGCCCCCCGCGTACCCGGGCACCGCGGTGGGTAACCACGTTTACCCCGTGACCGGACGGGTACTCATCCCGCGAGCCGAAGGGAGCGGGCATGCCTCAGTCGTGGAGCGGCAAGCGCGAACGCCAGTACGAGCACATCAAGGACTCGGCCGAGGACCGCGGGGCGAGCACGAAACGGGCCAAGGAGATCGCGGCCCGGACGGTGAACAAGAACCGCGCGCAGTCGGGTGAGTCCCGGCAGGCCAGCAAGTCTTCGCTCGACGACAAGTCGCCGCAGCAGCGCGGCGGCGAACGCTCCGGCAACCGGAAGGGACCGGGCGGGCCGACGAAGGCCCAGCTCTACAACGAAGCGAAGAAACGCGGCATCGACGGCCGCTCGACGATGACCAAGAAGGAACTCGAACGGGCCCTGGGCCGGTGACGAAACCCGAAACCCCTGATCACGAAGTATCCGCTTTCCCCCAGATGGGTAGTACCTCCCGCATGGAAGAAACTCGAAGCGACAGCTCGTTCGGCGGCAAGCCGACCGTCGACGAGCTCCTCGACGAACTCGTCGAGCTGCGGCTCCCCGCGATGGCGGAGCAGATCCCCCTGGTCCGGATGCTCACGCACGGCGTGGTGTCGCGCGCGGACTTCGGGCTGGACGCCATCGCCGACGCCAAGATGGCCGTCGACGAGGCGTGCGCGCAGCTCGTCCAGCTGGCCGAACTCGGCTCGCAGCTGCAGTGCCGCTTCCGGCTCGCGCCGGACGGGCTGCACGTCATCGTCTCCACCCGCTCGACCGACCCGCGGCCGCCGAGCGACCGCACGTTCGGCTGGCACGTCCTGACCACCCTCAGCCGGTCGGTCACCGCGCACTGCGACGTCCTGCCGGGTGGTGGCGCGGGCATCGTCACGATCGAGCTGGTGCTGAACCCGGGAACGAGCGCGTGAGCAGCGAGCGCAAAGCCCTCCTCCACCGCCCGGACGAATACGCCCACTGCGAACCGCTGTTCGAGGAGCTGGGCGAGCTCGACGCCGACGACCCGCGCCGGGAGGTCGTGCGGAGCACCCTCGTGACGGAGCTGCTGCCGCTGGCCGAGCACATCGCGACCCGGTTCTCCGGCCGCGGCGAGCCGCGGGAGGACCTGGTCCAGGTGGCGCGGATCGGCCTGATCAACGCCGTCGACCGGTTCGACCCCACCCGCGGCCACGACTTCCTGTCCTTCGCCGTGCCGACGATCATGGGCGAGGTCCGGCGGCACTTCCGGGACACCGGCTGGTCCGTCCGGGTCCCGCGGCGGCTCAAGGAGCTGCACCTGTCGCTGAGCCAGGGCTCGGCGGTGCTGTCGCAGCGCCTCGGCCGCGCCCCGACGCCGACCGAGCTGGCCGAGCACCTGAGCCTGGACGTCGACGAGGTCCGCGAAGGGCTCCTCGCCGGCAACGCCTACCAGGCGCTGTCGGTCGACAAGCCGGTCCACGACGACGCCGAGGCGCTGTCGCTGGCCGACACCATGGGGGAACCGGACCACGAGATGGCCATGGTCGAGAACCACGAGGCCCTCCAGCCCCTGCTGCAGGAACTGCCGAAGCGCGAGCGCGCGATCCTGGTGATGCGGTTCTTCGGCGGGCTGACGCAGACCCAGATCGCCGACCGGGTCGGGATTTCCCAGATGCACGTCTCCCGGCTGCTGTCGCAGACGCTGGAGCAGCTGCGCGGGAAGCTCACCGGGGACGGCTAGGAGGCGGCCCGGAGGCCGCCTCCCGCTCCGGCGCCCCTCAGCGGAGCCAGCCGGGACGGCCGCCCTTGCGCAACCGCCGCCACTGTCCCGCGAACGTCTCCCGCAGCTCCGCCGCCCGGCCGCTGTCCTGGGCGTGCAGCACTCCGAAGACGAACGTGTTCTGCCCTTCGCCGTGCCCGGCGACGGCGAGGTGGCGCAGGACGTCCCGGCCGACCACGGTGTCCTGGTGCGCGCCCAGGGTTTCCTGGACGGCCTTGACGTTCTTGCGCCACTTCCCCAGCTTCTTCCCGTACACCGGCTTCACGGCGTCGGCGGCGTAGCGGGCCTGCTTCGCCTTCTTGCGGACGGCGTGCAGCGCCGTCCCGAGTTCGTCGCCCGAAAGGCCGTCAGCCGCCGCTTCGGCGCGGTTCAGCTTCTCGGCCACCTTCCGCAGCGGCCGGCGAAGGCCGGCCTTCGCGGGCTTGCGCGCCTTCGCGGTCAGCGGCGGTTCCGCCAGCAGGGCGTCCAGCGCACGCAGCAGCTCCAGGTAGCGCTTGCCGGTCAACGCCGCCATCGTGCGGGTCCGGCCCTCCTCGGCTTCGCGGGCGAACTGCCGCGTGAGGAACTGGCGGACCGGCCCGAACACCAGCTCCGAGGGCACGCCGTCGAGCTGCTCGCGCAGCCGCTCCTCGGTGACCTCGGTGTCCCGCGCCGGCGCCAGCTGCCCGCCGAGCCACTTGAGCTCGGCCACGAGCGACGCCGTCGCCTTCTTGTCGACGACTGACCCGAACGTGCGAAGCGTGCTCCGCAGCTTCCGGATGGCGACGCGCATCTGGTGCACGGAGTCGTCGACGTCCAGCCGCACGCCGACGTCCGCCCGGCGCAACCGGCCGTGGTGCTCGCGCAGGGACGCCAGCACGATGTCACCCGCCGACGGCTTCTTGCCGGTGCGCGGCGGTGCCGGCAGCCGGTCGCCGAGCAGGCGGCGCAGCTTCGACGGCCACGGCGCCGCCGTCACCCCGGCCTTCCGCAGCGCGCGGTCGAACTCGCCGAGCCGGGAAGGGTCCGTCCCGGGGTCCAGCTCCAGCTCCAGTTCGCGCCACTCGTCGAGCCGCGCGGTCGCGCCGCCGGCCTCCCCGGTCACGTGGTCGTCGGTGAGGGTGGCGATGGTGTGCCCGCCGGCGTCGGCGAGCCGGTGGGCGAACCGGTCGGTGCGCAGGTGCGCGGCCGGTACCAGCTTCTCCCCCAGCGTGTAGGCCCGCACCAGGCGCCGCAGCCGGCCGGGCACCTTCAGGGGGTCGCCGCCCAGCGGGATCCGGATCTCCGCACGCTCGTCGGCGGACACCGGCAGCTTGAGGTGCCAGCCGGCGTCGGGCCCGCCGACGCGCCGCCGCAGGGTGATGCCGCCGCGGGCCAGCCGGTAGCCGGCCGTGTCGTAGTAGGACGCGTCGAGCACGTGCTCCACCGGGTCGTCCTGGGTGGCGACGCCGCCGACGCCCACCAGGCGCGGGACGCCGCTGCCCGCGACGATTTCGTACTTGCGTTCGCGTTCGGGCACCGGTGCCGGCGCGGCCATGGTCGTCCTCCTCGGGATCCGGGTTTCCCCGGTGGGTACCCGGCCGCCTCGCCCCCGACACGGGATTCGGCGCTCCGGCAGCGGGTATCCCTGCGGAAACCTTTGTCCGGACCAGGAGAGTGCATGAACGGCAGCCCGCCCGCAACCGACCTGACGACCGTCCTCGACGGCGACCACCGCGAACTCGACCGGCTCTGCACCGAGCTCGAACTCGGCCAGGGCAGCCCGGAGAACCGCCGGGACCTCGCCGATCACCTGATCGCGGCGGTGGTCCGGCACGCCGTCGCCGAGGAGCCGTTCCTCGACGTCGACGCTGACGGTGACGGCGACGGCGACCTCGCCGAAGCGGACCGCCTGATGCGGCAGCTGGAGGGCACCGGGCCGCAGGAAACCCGGTTCGAGCGCCTGCTGGGCGGGCTGATCCGCGCCGTCCGGCGGCACGTCCGCGAGGAGGGGCCCGCGGCCGTGCGGAAGATCGGGCGCACCTGTTCCCCCGGCCGGCAGGCCGAGCTGGGCCGGGAGGTGCTCGAAGCCAGGGAGGCCGCGGCGACCGTGCCGCACCCGGACCTGGCCGACCGGATGCCGCAGGCCGACCAGCTCTGGCCGGGCCCGGGGTTCGTCGACCGGGCCCGCGCCGCCCTGAACCCGCCGGCATCGGGTTGAATGGGAGGTCGGCCACCCCCGACGGAAGGCAGCGAGGACGGATGAGCGTCGGCGAAGAAGAATGGGCCCGGGAGCGGGCCTGGTTCGGGCAGGACGGTGAATTCGAGCCGGGCCCCCTGGCGCGGCAGTTCACCGACCTGACGCGGACGCTGCTCGACGCGACACCCACCGTCGGCGGGGTCCTCAAGCTGGTCGTCGGGGCCGCCGCGGCCCTCGTCCCGGACGCCGACCTGGTCAGCGTCACCCTGCGTGACGCCGACGGCACGTACCACACCCCGATCGAGACCGACCCGGTCGCCGAACAGCTCGACCAGGTGCAGTACGACCACCGCGAAGGCCCGTGCGTCGAATCGGCCCGGCCGGACGGCCCGGCCGTCGGCTGGTCCCAGGACCTCGGGCGCGACCCGCGCTGGCCGGCGTTCGGCCCGGCCGCCGCCCGGCACGGCTACCACTCGGTGCTGGCCACCGCGCTGGTCCCGGACGCCCGTCCGCCGCGGCTTTCGGGCGCGCTCAACATCTATTCGCGCACCCCGGGCGCATTCGGCGGCCCGGCGATCGACATCGCGCTGCTGCTGGCGACGCACGCGTCGCTGGCGCTCGCCCACACCCGGGCCGTGGTTTCGGCCGAACTGGAGTCGGAGCACCTGCGCCGGGCGGTCGACAGCCGCGACGTCATCGGGCAGGCGAAGGGCATCTTGATGCAGCGCCGCGGCATCACCGCCGACGAGGCCTTCGACGTGCTGCGCCGCGCGTCCCAGGACCTCAACGTCAAACTCGCCGACCTGGCGCGGACGCTGGCCACGCGGCACACCGAAGTCGACCTGCCCGCCTCCGAAGCCTGACCGAGCGCGATAGAGGGCGGCACATCCGGCGCCGGATGTGCCGCCCTCGAGCGCGCTACGGCCTGCTGAGGGCCTACTGAGCCGTGTATGGGGACCGGTTCTCCAGCGACGGGCCGGCGGCCGGGTAGCGGCCGTCCTGCCCCGGCACCGGGGTGACCGTGGTGCCCTGCTCCGGCTGCACCGCCGGCCGGGGGCCGCGCTGGACGACCGCCTCGACCTCCTGCTCACCGCGGATGCGCGCCAGGACACCGAGGGTGATCGCGTGGGCCAAGGCGAGGATCAGCAGCAGCACGCCGATCCGCCCGACCACGCCGGGCAGGTCGCTGCTGCCCATGTCGATGGTCGAGATCAGGGCCAGCACACCCAGCGTGGCGAGGTGGAACAGGACCGTGACCAGGCGCGTCATCGACGCGCCCGCCGCCGGATCGCCGTAGGAGTTCTCCAGGTACCGGCGGCCGCTGCGGTAGATGATCTGCCCGTCTATCAGGACCAGCGCGATACCGATCGCGAGGAACGACAGATACGCGTTCGTGGTCATGCGGACGCTCCTTCCCGGGGGACCTTGCCGGAGGAATACCCGGCAGGTCGCGCAGGGAAACGCCGCCGTCACGCGGTGAAGGTGCCCGGGTCCGGTCCGGTGCGGCGGCCTTCGTCCAGCCGGGCGATCGCCGCCATGTCCTCGTCGTCGAGCGTGAAGCCGAACACGTCGAGGTTCTCCCGCATCCGCCGCGGCGACACCGACCGGGGAAACACGATGGTCCCGAGCTGGACGTGCCAGCGCAGCACCACTTGCGCGGTGGTCCGCCCGTGCTTCTCCGCCAGGCCGGCGAGCACGCGGTCGCCGAGGACTCCGCCACGGGCGAGCGGGCTCCACGCTTCGGTGGCGATGCCGTGCGCGCGGTGGTACTCGCGCAGGCCGGCCTGCTGCAACGCCGGGTGCAGCTCGATCTGGTTCACCGCGGGCACGGTGTCACTTTCCGCGGCGAGGCGGTCGAGGTGCGCCGGCTGGAAGTTCGAGACGCCGATGGCGCGGACCTTGCCCGCCCGCAGGAGGTCGTCGAACCCCAGCCAGGTCCGGACGTAGGTGTCCCGGGCCGGCTGCGGCCAGTGGATCAGGTAGAGGTCGACGTGGCCGAACCCGAACCGGCGCAGGCTGCCTTCCAGCGCGGTGATCGCGTTGTCGTGGCCGTGCGCGTCGTTCGCCAGCTTCGTCGTGACGAACACGTCTTCGCGGGACAAGCCCGATTCGGCGATCGCGGCGCCCACGGCGGCTTCGTTGCGGTACAGCTGCGCGGTGTCGATGTGGCGGTAGCCCGCCTCCAGCGCCGCTCGCACCGCCCGGGTGGTCTCTTCGGGCGGGATTTCGGCCACGCCGAAGCCGAACTGCGGGATGCGCACGCCGTTGTTCAGCTCCACGGCGGGAACGCCGGCGGTGGTGGTCGTCATGCGGGCGGCGTACCCGGGGCCGGCCGGACGCGAAACGCGGCGGGGCGGGATCCACCCGCCCCGCCGCCGGATCTCACCCGGTCCGGGTCACTGCCCCGGGCGGGCCACGTCGCCGCGCCAGCCGCCGGTCTCGCGGCCGCGCTGCTCGATGAACTCCTTGAACCGCTTGAGATCGCCCTTCACCCGCCGGTCGAGGACGCCGAGCTTGTCGGCGACGTTCTCGGCGAAGCCCTCCGGGTCGATGTCCATCTGGGCCGTCACCCGGGTGTGCGCGTCGTCGAGCCGGTGGAAGGTGATGACGCCGGCGTGGTCCGGACCGGAGTCCGACGTCCAGGCGACCCGCTCGTCGGGGTGCTGTTCGGTGATCGTCGCGTCGAATTCGCGCGTCACGCCACCGAACCGCGTCACCCAGTGGGTGTGGGTGGCGTCGAGCTGGCGGATCTCTTCGACGCCTTCCATGAACTGCGGGAATTCCTCGAACTGCGTCCACTGGTTGTAGGCGGTGGAAACGGGGACTTCCACGTCCACGATTTCGGTGATCGTGCTCATGCACTCCTCCTCGTCGGTGTGGGCACGATTCGGCTACCCGGTGCCACGGCGGCCAAACCCGGCGCGGTTGATCCCGTCCGCCCCCGGGTACCCGCCGGCCAGGCAAGGAGGTGTTCCGTGATCGAAGAAGTGAACAAGAAGCCGGCGGCCGAGCGCTCGGTCGGCGAACTGGTCACCGACCTGACCGACGAGGTCAAGCGGCTGGTCCGGGACGAGATGCGGCTCGCGGTGTTCGAACTGCAGCGCAAGGGCAAGAAGATGGGCCTGGGCGCCGGGTTGTTCGGCGCGGCGGGCCTGTTCGCGTTCCTCGGGGCCGGCACGCTGGTCGCGGCGGCCGTGCTGGCGCTCGCGCTGGCGGTGCCCGGCTGGCTGGCGGCGGTGCTCGTCGCGGTCGCGCTGTTCCTGGTCGCCGGGATCGCGGCGCTGGTCGGCAAGAAGGAAGTGACGCAGGGGGTGCCGCCGGTGCCGGAAGAAGCGATCACCGGCGTCCGCGAAGACGTCGACACGGTGAAGCAGGGAGTGCGGACATGAGCGAGGACTTCCCCAAGAACGCCGAGGAGGCGCGGCTCGACCGGGACACGACCCGGGAAGAGCTCACCGAAACCCTGGCCGCGCTCGGGCAGAAGCTCGACGTCAAGGCCAGGGTCAAGGAGAACGTCGACGAAAAGCTCGACCAGGCGACCGCGAAGGTCGCCGGCGTGACGAACGAACCGACCGCGGTCAAGTTCCGCCAGGGCGCCGACGCCGTGCGTGCGAACCCGGTGCCGGTGTTCGCCGGGGTGCTCGGCCTGCTGATCCTGATCCGCCTGATCCTGCGCCGGAGGAATTCGTGACCAAGACGCTGTACAAGCCGTTGAGCTGGGTGGTGGGCGCGATGGGTGGCATCCTCGCCGGCCAGGTGTTCAAGCAGGTGTGGAAACGGGTGGCCGGCGAAGAAGACGCCCCCGACGCCACCGACCGCGACTACACCTGGCGTCAGGTGGTCATCGCGGCGGCGGTGCAGGGGGCGATCTTCGGTGCCGTCAAGGCCGCCACCGAGCGGGCCGGAGCCGCCGGTTACCGCAAGGCCACCGGCGACTGGCCCGGCGACGACTGACCACAGTGGACGTCTCGGAGGACGACTCCGACGGCTCGGCGGCCGGCGGTCACACCGTCCCGCCGAGCCCGGGGCCCATGCCGACGAGCGCGGCCCCGACACCGGGGTGGATCGTCAGCACCAGGTCGGCCCCGGTGGCCTCGAGCGACCGGGTGACCGCGTGGCCGCCGAGCACGACGGCGAGTTCGGTGCGGGCGTTCGCCTCCAGCAGCGACCGGACACCGGCGCAGCTGAGGAAGGACACCCGGGTCAGGTCGGCGACCAGCCGTTCGCCGGTGGCGAGCGCTTCGTCCAGGATGCCGACCGTGGCGGCGTCGATGTCGCCCACCAGGGTCAGGACGCGGATGCCGCCCGGGCGCTCGGTGGTGGTGACGGTCAGGCCGGAGGGTTCGTAGATCGTGCGGAAGTCGTGCATGGCGCTCCCTATTTCAGTGGTGCAGGGGCGCTGACCGGAGCACGTGTCTGAACAACAGCCAACACCACTGACCGTACGCCCCTGAGCGGTGAGGTCAACCCCGGGCGTTTCCCGGCTCCGACCTCGGGTAATCCGTTCGGGACGGAAATCCGGCCCCGGAAGGAGATCCATGCGTGCCGTGATCGTGGGCGGCGGTTTCGCCGGCTACCACGCCGCGAAGACCCTGCGGAAAGAGGCGGGGGAAGACGTCGAAATCGTCGTGCTGAACCCGACCGATTATTTCCTCTACCTGCCGTTGCTGCCCGAAGTGGCGGCCGGGATCCTCGACCCCCGGCGGGTCACCGTCTCGATCCCCGACACCCTGCCCGGCGTCCGCCTGGTGCTGGGGTCCGCGACCGGCGTGGACTTCGCCGGCCGGAGCGTCACCTACACCGACCCGGAGGACCGGGAGCACCGGATCGGGTACGACCGGCTGGTGCTGGCCGCGGGCAGCGTCAACAAGCTGCTGCCGATCCCGGGCGTCCCGGAGCACGCGCACGGCTTCCGCGGTGTGCCGGAGGCGCTGTACCTGCGCGATCACATCACGCGGCAGATCGAACTGGCCGCCGCGGCCGAGGACCCGGCCGAGCGCGACGCCCGCTGCACGTTCGTGGTGGTCGGCGCCGGCTACACCGGCACGAAGGTGGCCGCGCAGGGTCCCGCGTTCACCGCGGCGCTCGCCCGGCGCCACCCCGAGCTGGCCGGGCAGCGGGTCCGCTGGCTGCTGCTCGACGTCGCCGAGCGGCTGCTGCCCGAACTCGACGAGCGCCTCGCCCGGACCGCCGACGAAGTCCTGCGCTCCCGCGGCGTCGAAGTGCTCATGAAGACTTCCGTGGACCATGCCGACGCCAAGGGCGTCACCCTCACCAACGGCGACGCCGTGCCGTCCCGCACCCTCGTGTGGTGCGTCGGCGTGCGGCCGGACCCGCTGGTGGCGGAGCTCGGGCTCGAGACCGCGAAGGGCAGGCTGGTGGTCACCGCGCAGCTGAACGTGCCGGGCCACGACGACGTGTTCGCCTGCGGCGACGCGGCCGCGGTGCCCGATCTCACCCGCCCGGGCCAGTACACGGCGATGACCGCGCAGCACGCCGAGCGGCAGGGCAAGCTCGCCGGCCGCAACGTGGCGGCGTCCCTGGGCCACGGCCGGCCCGGCACCTACCGCCACCACGACCTCGGCTTCGTCGTCGACCTCGGGGCCGGCGCCGCCGCGGCCAACCCGCTGCACGTGCCCCTGTCGGGCCGGCCGGCGAAGGCCGTGACGCGCGGTTACCACCTGATGGCGATGCCCGGCAACCGGGTCCGCACGGCCGCCGACTGGGTCCTCGAGGCCTTAACCGGCCGCCAGACCGTCCAATTGGGACTCGTCCGGTCCGGCGCGGTGCCGCTCGACACCGACGCCCCCGAACTCCCCCGCCGCTGACCTCCCAGGAGAACTCATGGCTGCCGCAACCGACCCCGTCCGTTCCGAAGGCCCGTCCGTGGTGACCGCGGGCGACGCATCGGGCCCGAAGGTGATCGTGCTCGACCCGGCGGGCGCCGCCAACCACGACGAGCTACCGGCGACCTGGCGCCCGCTGACGGACGAGCGGGCGGTCTTCTGGTGCCGCGTGCCCGCGGGCGGCGCCCTCACCGAGGCGGACGACGTCCTCGGCGACGCCAGTCCGGGCGACCCGGACATCGCCGTCGTGGCCGGCGGCCCGGTCGCGGCGGAGGCTTTGCAGCTGGTGGAGCGGCACCCGGGCGCGGCGGGGCACCTGCTGCTGGTCGACCCGGCGTCGGACGCGTTCCTCCCGTCGGGCGACGCCGCGGCGGCCAACGACGCCTGGCTGGCCGAGCACGACGACGTGGTCTCGAAGCTGCGCAAGGCGGGCACGGAGGTCCGGGTGGTGGCGTCGAGCGGCGAGCGCCCGGACGACCGGGTACCGCCGCCGCTGCCCCTGGGCCACCCGGACGTCGTCACGGCGGTGCGATCGGCCCTCGGCCTGGGCTAGCGGCCAGCTCCACGAACGCCCGCACCAGCGGGGACACCGGCCCCGCCCGCCAGGCCAGGCCCAGGTCGATCCGCGGAACCGGAGCCCCCAGCCGCCGCAGCACCACCCCGCGGCGGCGCAGGGCCCGGGCGCGATGCTCCGGGACCGCCGCGATCCCCGCGCCTTCGGCGACCGCGCGCATCAGCTGCTCGTCCTCCGGTTCCTCGCGGACGATCGGGGGCAGCCCGCCCGGCCAGACCTGGCCGCTGATCGCGTCGTACTGGCCGGGGCCGTTCTCCCGGGGCCAGAACACCACCGGCTCGGCGGCGATCCACGACCGCCGCACGCGGCCGCGGTGGCGGGCGAGCGGGTGGGCCGAGGGCAGGGCGAGCAGGACCTCCTCGGAGCCGACCACCGCGACCTCGATGCCCGGGGCCGTCACCGGGGGCCGCACGAACCCCGCGTCGATCTCGCCCGCCGCCAGGCGGGCCAGGTTCAGGCTCGTCCAGCCCGTCTCCAGGGCGAGTTCGACACCCGGGTGCCGCTCCCGGTAGGCCGCGACGAGGTCGCCGGCCAGCGGGCCCGGTGCCGAGCGCGTGTAGGCGATGCGCAGGCGGCCGGCGTCACCCCGGCCGGCCGCGGCGACCGCGCCGCGGGCCCGTTCCAGGTGGGCGAGCAGGTCACGCGCCTCCGCCGCCGCGACGCGGCCGGCCTCGGTCAACGCGAAGCGCGGGCCCGTCCGGTCGAGCAGGGCGACGCCGAGTTCCGCTTCGAAGGCGCGGATCTGCTGGCTCAGCGACGGCTGCGACACGAACAGGCGGGCGGCCGCCTTCGTGAAGTGCAGTTCCTCGGCGAGCACGGCGAAGTAGTGCCATCGGCGCAGGTCCACGCAGCAATTATAGGGCTTGCCTATGACTTCATCGGGACGAGGTCTTGGACTGGCCGGTCCGCCCGCTGCTGTCCTGGAGCGGTGACCACGACCAGCGCGCCCCTGACCCGCACCGACCGGAAGCTGCTCGCCGTCGCCGCCGCGGCGGACCGGCGGCTCGCCGCTCCGATGGCCGGCTTCGTCGACCTCGCCGGCGTCCGGGAGGCCGTCGAAGACCTGACGAAGGCGTTCGCGCCCCTCGGCCGCGTGCAGCACACCGTCGCCGCCAAGGCGTGCGGCCTCGCGCCCCTGCTGCGGTTCCTCGCCGATCTCGGGGTCGACGCGGAGGTGGCGAGCCCGGGCGAGACAGCGGTCGCGGAAGCCGCCGGCCTCCGCGGCCCGCGGCTGGTGCTCGACTCCCCCGCCAAGACCACCGCCGAGCTCGCCCACGCCCTCGCCGAGGGCACGGCGGTCAACGCCGACAACTTCCAGGAGCTCGCCCGGCTCGACGCGCTCGTCGGCGCGACCCCGCCGCGGTCCGTGCTGGGCGTGCGGATCAACCCGCAGGTCGGGGCGGGCCGGATCGGCGACACCAGCACCGCCACCGCGGCGTCGAAGTTCGGCATCCCGGTGCGGGACAACGGAAACCGCGGCCTGCTGCTGGAGGCGTTCGCGTGCCGGCCGTGGCTGACGCGGCTGCACGTCCACGTCGGCTCGCAGGGCTGCCCGCCGGAGCTGATGGCCGAGGGCGTCGCCGCGGTCCACGAACTCGCCGAGGAGATCAACGCCGAGGCCGGGTACCGGCAGGTCACCAGCCTCGACCTCGGCGGCGGGCTGCCGGTCGACTTCACCTCCGACGAGCCGCGCCCGGCCTACGCGGACTACGTCGCGACGCTGCTGGCGCGGGTCCCGTCCCTCGCCGACGGCCGCTACGCGTTCGTCACCGAGTTCGGCCGGTCCCTGCTGGCGAAGAGCGGCTTCCTCGTCAGCGCGGTGGAGTACACGAAGGTCGCCGGTGGCCGGCACATCGCGGTGACGCACGCGGGCGCCCAGGTGGCCGCCCGCACGGTGCTCCAGCCGGCGCACTGGCCGCTGCGGCTCGGCGCGTTCGACGCCGCCGGCGCCCCGAAGACCGGCCCCGAGGTGCCGCAGGACATCGCCGGGCCGCTGTGCTTCGCCGGCGACCTCCTCGCCCGCGAACGGCCGCTGCCGCTGCTGGAACCGGGCGACTTCGTCGTGGCCCACGACACCGGCGCGTACTACTTCGGCGCGCACTACGCGTACAACACGCTGCCGCGCCCGGCGGTGTACGGCTTCACCGTGTCGCCGCGCGGCGGCGTCGAGTTCACGCCGCTGCGTCGCGCGCAGACCCTGGCCGAGCTGGTCGCCGACGCGGGCGGCGAATTCGTCGGAGCACTCCCCCGGCCGTGATCACCGGCGTAGCATCCGGGCACGCCGAGGGGAGGCTGCTATGGGGGCGCTGCCGCGGTTCGCCGCACTGCCGGTGGGGATCGTCGTCGCGGTCCAGGCCGTCGTGCTGACGGCCTTGTCCGGACGCTACGGGTTCCACCGCGACGAACTGTACTTCGTCGCCGCGGGCCGCCGGCCGGACTGGGGATACGTCGACAATCCGCCCCTCACGCCGTGGCTCGCCCGGGCGTCGACGGCGTTGTTCGGCGACACCCCGGCCGGCCTGCGGGTGGTGGCCACCCTGCTCGGCGTGGCCACCGTCGTGGTCGTCGCGCTGATCGCGCGCGAGGCCGGCGGCGGCCGCGGGGTCCAGCTGTTCACCGCGCTGGCGACGGCGCTGTCGTCCTACGTCCTGGTCGTGTCGCACATGCTGGCCACCAACTCGGCGGACGTGCTGCTCTGGTCGCTGATCGCGCTCTCCGGCCTGCGGCTGCTGCGCACCGGCGACGGCCGGTGGTGGCTCGCCGTCGGCGCGGCCGCCGGGCTCGGCCTGGCGAACAAGTGGCTGGTGCTGCTCCTGCTCTCCGGGCTCGGCGTCGGCGTGGCCGTCGCCGGGCCGCGGCGGGTGCTGCGGACCTGGTGGCTCGCGGCCGGGATCGGGGTCGCCGTCGTCCTGGCGGCCCCGGTGGTGCTCTGGCAGGCGTCGCACGGCTGGCCGATGCTCACCGTCGCCGGCGGGATCAGCGAGGACGACGGCGGCGAGAACCGGCTGCTGTTCGTGCCGATGCAGCTGGTCCTGCTCTCGCCGGTGCTGGTGCCGGTGTGGATCGCCGGGCTGGTGCGGCCGTGGCGCGAACCCGGCCTGCACTGGGCCCGCCCGCTGGCCGTCGCGTACCCGGTGGTCTGCGCCGAACTCCTGGTCGTGGGCGGCAAGCCGTACTACTCGGTGCCGTTGCTGCTGCCGCTGGTCGCACTCGGCGCCGAGCCGGTGCTGCGGTGGCTGTCCCGCGGCGGAGCGCCGCGGCGGGTGCTCACCGGCGCGGCGGCCGTGGTGTGCGTGGCCGTGTCCGTCCTCATCGGACTCCCCGTGCTGCCGGCGTCGGCGTTGAACGGCCCGTTGCTGGCCCTGAACAAGGAACCGGGCGAGCAGGTCGGCTGGCCGGACTTCGCCGGCACGGTGGCGGGCGCCTGGGCCCGCATCCCGGCCGCCGAACGCGACACCGCGGTGATCGTCACCGGCAACTACGGCGAAGCCGGAGCGCTGGAGCGCTACGGCCCCGAGCGCGGCCTGCCACCGGTGTATTCGCCGCACATGTCGTACGCGGACTGGGGCCCGCCGCCGGACCGCCTGGTCGGCCCGGTGCTGTTCGTCGGGCGGATCCGGCCCGGCACGCCGGCGGCTCGCCTGATCACCGGCTGCCGGGCGGTCGCCAAGCATCACAACGCCGACGGCGTGCACAACGACGAAGAAGGTGTCGTGGTGTCGTTGTGCACGCTGACGCGGCCCTGGTCCGAGGCGTGGCCGCAGCTGCGGCGGTACTACTGAGGCGCGGCTGAGGCTGTCAAGAAGAACAAGACTGCACTTTTCGCGAGAGCGCGGGCACGCTCTCCGGCATGCCGGAACTCGCTGCCGAACAGGACCACCTGAACGTCCTCTACGCCCGCCTCGACGCGCTGCGGGAGGAGACCGCCGCCGCGCTCGCCCGCGGCCACGCGCCGGAGGTGTGGCAGGCCGAGGCGGCCAGGCTGGCGGCGGTCGAGGACGGGTTGTGCTTCGGCCGGCTCGACCTGACCGGCGGCCGGCGCCTCCACATCGGACGGCTCGGGCTGTTCACCGACGACGACGAACCCCTGCTGGTGGACTGGCGCGCGCCGGCCGCCCGGCCGTTCTACACCGCGACCGCCGCCGAGCCGGGCGAAGTCGTCCGCCGGCGGCGGATCACCACCCGGGGCCGGACCGTCGTCGCCCTCGACGACGAACTGCTCGATCCCGACGGGCCGCACGACGGGCTGGTCGGCGAGGCCGCGCTGCTCGCCGCGGTGACGGCCGAGCGCACCGGGCGCATGCGGGACGTCGTCACGACGCTGCAGGCCGAGCAGGACCGGATCGTCCGCGACGACGCCCGGGGCGTCCTGGTCGTGCAGGGCGGCCCGGGCACCGGTAAGACGGCCGTCGCCCTGCACCGGGTCGCGTACCTGCTCTACACCCACGCACACCTGCGCGAGCGCGGCGTGCTCGTCCTCGGTCCCAGCCGGGTGTTCCTCGACTACATCGGCCAGGTGCTGCCCGGCCTCGGCGAGCACCGGGTGGTGACGGCGACCGTGTCCGGCCTCGTGCCCGGCGTCCCGGTCACCCGGACCGACACCGCCGCGGAAGCCGCGCGCAAGGGCCGTGCGGAAATGGCGTCCCGGCTGGCCGAACGCGTCCGTGCCACGGTCCGGGTTCCCGGGGAAGCGGTGGACGTCGAGTTCGAGCAGCAGGCGCTGCGGCTGGACCCGGCGGCGCTGCGCCGGGCCGTGCGGACGGCCAGGGAGACCGGCTTGCCGCACAACCAGGCCCGCCACGTGTTCCACCGGGAGGTCGTCGCCACGCTGACCGGGGACCTGGCCGGCCGGATGGAGTCGGTCGTGTTCACCGAGACCGGCGAGGCGCTCGACGGTGGCAGCCCGGACGGCCGCCTCGACGAGGCCGGGCTGCGGGCGCTCGCCGCCGCGGGCGTGGTGCTCGGCCCGGAGGACGACGGCGCCCCGCACACGCTGCTGGACGAGGCCGACCGGGAAGCGCTGCGGACGGCCCTGCTCGCCGACCCCGGGATCCGGGACGTGCTCGACGAACTGTGGCCGCCCCTGACCCCGGCGGAGGTGGTCGAGGGGCCGTGGAGCGCGGCGGACATCCCGTTGCTGGACGAGGCCGCCGCGCTGATCGGGGCGAGCGTGCCGGTGTTCGGGCACGTGGTGGCCGACGAGGCCCAGGAACTGTCCGAAATGGACTGGCGGATGCTGCTGCGCCGCTGCCCGTCCCGGTCGATGACCGTCGTCGGGGACCTGGCCCAGACCGGGAGCGCGGCGGGTGCCACGTCGTGGGACCGGGTACCGCGGCCGCACCGGATCGCCGAGCTGACCGTCGGCTACCGCACCCCGCGGGAAATCATGGACGCGGCGGCGGCGGTGCTGGCCGTCCACCACCCGGCGGTGCGGCCGCCGACGTCGGTGCGGGCGAGCGGAGAGCGGCCGTGGCGGCTGGCCGCCGCCGACGTGCCCGGTGTGCTCGCCGAACTCGCCGGCGCGCACACCGGGGGCAAGCTGGCGATCATCGCGCCGGCGGCCGGCGAGCTGGCGGCCGCCCTTTCGCTGCGGCGGCCGCCGGACCCGGTGGACGACGTCGTGCTGCTGACCCCGGCCGAGGCCAAGGGACTGGAGTTCGACTCGGTGGTGATCGCCGACCCCGCCGCCGTCCTCGCGGCCGGCCCGCACGGACCCCGGGACCTCTACGTGGCCATGACGCGGGCCACCCGGTCGCTCGGTGTCGTCCACCCCGGGCCGGTCCCGCGGGAACTGCTCTTGCTGGCGGAACGGCCGGTCAGCTCCAGGCGATCTTGAACACCCACGCGTAGCGGCCGGCCTGGCGGGCCGCGGCCGGGACGTCGATCACCAGCGAGCCGTTTTCGACGCTCCAGTGCAGGTTTCCGCGGTACCCGAGCAGCGACACCCGGTCGCCGCCGCGGATCGGCACCGGGGCGTCGACCACCAGCCTGCTGCCCGGCGCCACCAGCGAGTGCACGTAGAACGCCTCGTTCTGCTTGACTGTGAACCGCAGGTCGCCGAGCTGCGCCATCCGTGACCAGTACGTCGTCCCGTAGATGGCTTCGCCGTTGACCTTCAGCCACGCGCCCGCGTCGCGCAGGTGCTGCTGCATGACGGCCGGGATCGTGCCGTCGAAGTCCGGGCCGATGTCGAGCAGGAAGTTGCCGTTCTTCGAGACGATGTCGACGAGCGTCCGGACGACCTCCTCCGCCGTCATGTACCTGTCGTCGGGAGTCGCGCGGTTGTAGCCGTAGGAGAACGGGTCGAGGCCGCGGCTCGCCTCCCACTTCGCCACCACGGTGTTCGGGTAGGTCGTGTACTCCGGGGTGGTGAAGTCGTGGTCGGGGATGCCACCGCGGTCGTTGTAGGTGACGTCCTTGGGGCGCTTGCGGTTCTTCGCGCGGTTGAAGTACTCGGTGATCGTGGCGCGCGTGTCGTTGACCCCGCCGATGTCGAACCACAGGACGTCCGGGTCGAACTCCGAGACGAGCTCCAGCACCTGCGGCGCCTGGTAGTCGCGGACGAAGTCCTTCCCCGCGGTGTACCCGGTGTAGGGCAGCGGCGCGCCGGTGTAGGGGTTGCGCGGCGCGTGGCCCATCCACGGGTTGTCCGGGTTGAACCATTCCGGCAGCGAGAAGTACAGGCCGTTGCGCAGCTGCGGCGTGTACTTCCGGGACGCGGCGAACAGCTCGGCGACGACGTTCCGGCGAGGGCCGAGTTTCACGGAGTTGCGGTCGCTGACCTTCGTGTCCCACAACGCGAAGCCGTCGTGGTGCTTGGACGTCAGGACGTAGTACTCCGCTCCCGCGTCCGCGATCAGCTTCAGCCAGCTGCGCGGGTCGAACTTCGCCGCGGTGAACTGCGGGATGAAGTCGTCGTAGGTGAAGTTCTCGCCGTACTTCTGCTTGTGGTAGGCGTAGGTCGCGCCGTTCGGATCCTGCTGGTTCTGCCAGTACCACTCCGCGTACTGCTGCCCGACCGGCGCCCACGCGGGCACGGCGTACACGCCCCAGTGGATGAAGATGCCGAACTTGCTGTCGTTGAACCAGTAGGGCGCGCGGTGCGTCGAGAGCGAAGCGTCGGCCGGCCGGAAGTCCGGGACGCCGAGGGTGATCGGCACCTGCTGGGTGGCGAGGGTGCCGCGGCCGGCCGTGACGCGGATCTGGCCGTTCGTCGTGGTCCCGGGCGGCACGGACGCGTTCGGGGCGAGCCCGAGCCGGACCGTCGCCTGCTCCCCCGGCGCCAGCGCGCGGATGGCCGCGGGCACGGTCGTCCGGCCGCCGGGGACGTCGACGGTGACGCTCACCCGGTCGCCCGCGCCGAGCCACACGGTCCCGGCGTTGACGATGGTCGCTTCGGCGGCCTGCGGCCCGCCGTCGGTGAGCAGGTTGGCCGTCGACCGGCCGTCCAGGACCAGCGCCGAGCGGCCCACGGCGACCGGCTGCAGGGTGAGCGCGAAGACGTGCAGGCTGGAGACGTTCGGCGCCGGGTTCGCCGTCGTGGGCAGGGTCAGCGCGACGGCTTCGCGGGCCGGGTCGATCCAGACCTGGCCGGTGGCCAGCGAAACCGGGTTGTTGTCGACGACACCGCCGGGTGCGTAGCGGAACGGCGAGACGAGCGCGCCGCTGCCGGTGTACCAGTCGGGGCCGGACAGCGAGCCGGTGCTCGTGCTGCCGTCGGCGTAGTGCACGGTCGCCGCGCCGCCCGCCGCGCCGTAGCTGGCGGCGACCAGGAAGTACGCGACGAAGTAGCGGCCCTTCGGCAAGTCGATCCGCTGGCCGGTGGCGGCGACGTTGTTCTTCGCGCCGGCGGCCGCGGAGCCGAGCTTGAACGGGACACCGCCCACGGTGACGGTCTGCCCGGCGGGGACGTGCTCGGCGGGGAAGGTGTAGCCGGAGCCGTCGAAGTCCCCGCCGGTGGCCGACGCGCTGTCGATGCCGTCGTTGGTGAACCACGTGTCGAGGGCGACCGGCACGGGTGGCGGGGGCGGAACGATCGGGGTGTCGGCGGTGTCGGCGGCGGCGTCCACGGGTCCGGCGGCGCCGGCGGGTGTGCGGCCGGCCGCGCTGAGCGCGACGGCTCCGCCCAGGGCGATGCCGAGGGCTTGGCGGCGGGGGAAGGTCGGCACTGAGCCTCCAGGGATCGGATGACTACGGCGGAATGACGGCAGAGTTCGGCCCCAGAGGACCGATCTGCCGCTGGCGGAACTGATTCATCCGATGAATGAGCCTGCTTGGTGGCCCCCGCCGTGTCAAGAGGCCAACCGGAGCGATCGTTGTGAACCATGTTCGTGTTCGCCGCGTATCACTGGGTAACGAGCTGCAGCACTCGCGCCGAACCAGCCGCACCGAAAGGCCAGACCGATGTCCACCCTCCCCCACGCGCTGAGCCGCCGTGCGATCGCCATGCTCAAGGCGGTCGCCGAAGGCCGTGCCGAGCTCCGCTGCAGCTGCGAACCCGACCTCCGCGTCGACGGCCTGTCGTGCTGCGACCAGAACACCGCCCACGACCTCGCCCACGCCGGCCTGGTGAGAGCCACCCGGCTCGTCGCCCCCGGCCAGTGGGCGCCCGCCGAACTCACCGAGGCGGGCCACCGCGCCCTGACCGGGTTCCCCGCCGCCGCAGCCTGAGCCTCCCGCAGCCCTCGTGAGTGGGAAACAGTGTTAGAACACTGTTTCCCACTCACGAGGGCTTTGCTCGAAAACGGAGTGAGAAACCCGGCGCGAAAGCTGAACCGGGGCGGGCCGCGGGCCGTGCTTGGGGTGAGGGCGTCTCGCACACGCCCTCCGGGTCACCACGACGCAACGATCCGGGCCAGCCTCCGCCCGATCGGGACCGGGTGCCCCGGCGAGCGGCCGTCGCGGCAACGGCCACCTCGCGCGGGCCCGTCCGGCATCCCCAGAATCCCGGACGGGCCCGCCCCCGGCCTGTCCCCGATCTTGTCCGGTGCCTCACCTGATCAGCGGTCGCCGCCGCGCGGACCCGCGCGCGACGGTGGGATCATGCGACGTTTCCTGGCCGTCAGCGCGGCCGTCCTGGCCGGTCTCGGGCTCCTCACGACGGCCGGCAGCGCGAACCCGGAAAGCCTTCTCCCGCAGCCGGCCCAGCAGGCGGTGGGCGGCTGGGCCGGGACGTGGGCCACGGCGCCCGCGGCCGCCGTGCCGAACACCCCGGACGGCTATCCCGGCTACTCGATCCGCAACGTCGTGCACACCAGCGCGGGCGGCGGGCGCGCCCGCGTCCACCTGTCCAACGCCTTCGGGGCCGCTCCCCTCACCTTCGGGCACGTCACCGTCGCGGTCCAGGGCACCGGGCCGGACGCCGTGCCGGGCACCCTGCGGTCCCTGACCTTCGGCGGCGCCCCGGACGTCGTCGTGCCCGCCGGCGCCGAGGCGCTGAGCGATCCGGTGAACCTCCGGGTCCCCGCCGACGCGAACCTGCTCGTGACGACGTACGTACCGGCGAAGTCCGGGCCGGTGACCTACCACCCGGCCGCGGCGCAGACGTCGTACTTCACCCGCAACGGCGACTTCGCCGCCAGCGAGTCCGGCGCGCCCTACACCGAGCAGACGTCCGTCTGGCACTACGTTTCCGGCGTCGACGTCCAGGGCGGTGCCGAAGCCTCGATCGTGGCGCTGGGCGACTCCATCACCGACGGCGTCGGCTCGGCCGCCGGCGCGAACCACCGCTGGCCGGACTACCTGGCCGACCGGCTGCACGGCCGCTTCGGCGTGCTCAACGCGGGCATCAGCGCCAACCGGCTGCTGCTCGACGTCCCCGGCTCCGGCGCCGGCCAGAACGCGCTTTCCCGCTTCGACCGCGATGTGCTCGGCGTCGGCGGCGTGCGGACGCTGATTGTGCTGGAGGGCATCAACGACATCCAGCAGGACCCGCACCAGACCGACCCGGCCGCGATCACCTCGGCCTACCGCCAGCTGGTGGCGCAGGCGCACGCGCGCGGCATCCGGGTGCTCGGCGGCACGCTGACGCCGTTCAAGGGCTGGCGCGTCTACGACGACACCCTCGAAGCGACCCGCCAGGCGGTGAACAGCTTCATCCGCACCGGCGGGGTCTTCGACGGCGTCGTCGACTTCGACGCGGCGGTCCGCGACCCGGCCGACCCGCTCCGGATGCTGCCCGCCTACGACTCCGGCGACCACCTCCACCCCGGCGACGCCGGCTACGAGCGGATGGCCGCCGCCGTCCGGCTCGACCGGCTCTGATCCCGCGGGATGAACAGCACCGCGACCAGGCTGAGCACCGCCACCCCCACCAGGTAGAGCGACACCGAGAACGAGGTCCCGGTGGCGGCCTGCAGCGACACCGCGATCGACGGCGCGAAGGCGCCGCCCAGCACCGCGCCCACGGCGTAGGAGAACGAAGCCCCGCTGTAGCGGTAGCGCGGCTCGAACAGCTCCGCGAACAACGCCGACTGCGGCCCGTAGGTGGCGCCGAGGCCGATGTTGAGCACGATCACGGCCACGATCAGCCACACCGTGGCCTTCGTGTCGACGAGCAGGAAGAACGGGATCGGCCAGACCACCAGGAGCACCGAACCGGCCAGGTACACGGGTTTGCGGCCCACGCTGTCCGACCACGCCGCCGAGACGAGGATGCTCACCAGCCACGTCACGCTGCCGATGATCACGACGACCAGCAGCGTGGTGCGGTCGATCTTGAGCACCGACGTGCCGTAGGACAGCAGGTAGGCCAGGAAGATGTAGCCGATCGCGGTGTTGGCGACGAAGCTGCCGGACGCCACCAGCAGCGCCCGCGGCCGCTCGCGCAGCACCTCGACCATCGGACGGCTGCTGCGTGCTTCGGTCTCCCGCAGCTGCGAGAACACCGGGCTTTCCTCGATCCGCAGCCGGATCACCAGGCCGACGGCGACGAGCACGATGCTCGCCAGGAACGGCACCCGCCAGCCCCACGCGGCGAACTGCGCGTCGGTCAGCGTGCGGCCGAGGACGAAGAACATCAGCTGCGCCAGGATCAACCCGGCCGGGACGCCGATCTGCGAGAACGCGCCGAACCGGCCCCGGCGGCCTTCGGGCGCGTGCTCGACCGCCATCAGCGCGGCCCCGCCCCATTCGCCGCCCGCGCTGAGTCCCTGCAGCAACCGCAGGACCAGCAGCAGGATCGGCGCCCAGACCCCGATCGCGGAATACGTCGGCAGCAGTCCGACGCCGACGGTGGCGACACCCATCAGCAGCAGCGACAGCACCAGCATCGCCTTGCGGCCGACGCGGTCGCCGAAGTGCCCCCAGAGGATCCCGCCGACCGGGCGGGCCAGGAACCCGACCCCGAGCGTCGCGAAGGCGGCGAGGGTGCCGGATGCGGGCGACAGCGTCGTGAAGAACAGCTTGCCGAACACCAGCGCCGTCGCCGTGCTGTAGATGAAGTAGTCGTACCACTCGATGGTGGTCCCCACCGCGCTCGCCACAGCAACCCGCCGCAAGGGCCGGGCCGCGACCGCGCGGCCGCTCACGAGCCGGCTAGTGCGGCGGCCGGGACCAGGTCGTCCACGAGCAGGTCCATCAGCAGCCCGTCGTGCCAGCTGCCGTCCGGACCGCGCTCGTAGGAGCGCATCGTGCCGACCGGCCGGAAGCCGAGCGACCCGTAGAGCCGGATCGCCGCTTCGTTGCCGGCCGCCGGGTCGATCACCAGCCGGTGGTGCCCGCGCACCGTGAACAGGTGCTCGGCCAGCGTGCGGATGGCGTCCGTGCCGAGGCCGCGGCCCTGGAAGTCCGGGTGCACCGCGATGTCGATCCCGGCGTGGCGGTACTGCGGATCGGCCTCCTCGAAGGCCAGTTCGATGCCGATGACGACAGTGTTCCCGAGGTCGTCGTGTTCGATGGCGTAGGTCGTGGTGCCTTCGTCGGGGTCCAGCAGGTAGGACACCTGGGCGGCCACCGGCTCCTCGGCGTCGGCCCACCAGCGGGCGACTTCCGGGTGCGACAGGATCTCCTCGAACCGGGCGGCGTCCGGGGCGGCAGCTGGCCGCAGCCGGACACGGCTTCCGGTGATCAGGCCGGTCATCGGCCCAGTGTCGCCCGCCCGGGCGCCCGCTGTCGAGACCCCGAAAGGACTGCTCAGGCGTAGACGGTGACCACGTCCTGCCCGGCGGCGGCCACCTTGCGCAGGGCCGCGAACACCTCGTCGAGCACTTCGGCGTCGTCCTCGTCGAGGTCGCCGGGCCGCTCGTCCCCGGCCTTCGCGAGGGCCTCTTCGAGCTCGTCGGCGAGCACGAAGCCGACCATCGGGTAGTCGTTCCAGACGATGCCTTCGAGGTTCCGCGACAGCAGGTGGTCGGCCACGTCGGCGCCCAGCAGACCGGCCAGGACGCCGTCGAACAGCTCCTCGCGGAACCAGTCGCCGCCCGCCGACGCGTGGCCGGTGCGGCCGGCCTCCTCGCCCATCGCCAGTGCCGTGCGCGCCACGGCGTCCGCCACCTCGGGCGTGGGCTCGCCCCCGCCCGCGTCGCGGAACGCCGCCACCGCCGGGTCGGCGGCCACCCGCGCCCGGAACTCGTCGAACGACATCGCGCGGAAGACCAGCGCGTAGCTCATGTCCTACTCCCCGTACCCCGGCGTCACCTTGACGACTGCCTTGCCGTCCGGGCCGACCGTCGTGTTGACCGGAACGTACTTGACCGGCGGGTGGCCGTTGTGGATGGCGTTCCAGATCGACGTCCCGACTTCGCCGCGGCCGTCGTAGGTCGCGTTTTCCGGCTTGCTGTTCTTCATGTTCGCGGCAACGTCCTTGAGGTACTCCGTGCTTCCCTGGTCCATCCGGTGGTCGTTGGGCCGGTTCGCGGGCGGCACCGGGGCACCGGAGTCCGGGTCGAACTTCTGCACGCGGCCGTGCATCGGGCCGCCGGTCAGCGTCGACCCGTTGCCCTTCGCCTCGACGACGTGCATGGTCTTGCCGTCCCAGTAGGCGACGTCGGCGACGTTGTTGCCGTTGAAGGCGACCGCGTTCGGCCACGGCTCGCCCGGCTTGGTGCCGTACTTGCCGGCCGGCAGCGGGTTCGTCTTCGACGGCGTGATCATGTCGAGGTCGTCCTTGCCGGTGACCTTCTTCAGGTAGTCGTGCGCCCCGGCCTCGCCGACGTCCTCGGACCGCTTGACCTTCGTCTTGCCCTCGGAGTCCTTCAGGCGCCTGCCGAGCGGGTTGTCCGGGTCGTCCTTCGGGAAGTTCTTGTACTTGTCGATCGCCGGGTCCTTGAGGTCGTCGTTGACGATGTCCCCGGGCTTGTAGTCCTTGCCGGTGTTGGGTCGCTTGTTCGAGCCCGAGCCGGACGCACTCGTCGAGTCGTCCTCGGACCGCTGGCGCTTCGGGACCCGGTCGTCCTTGACCTTGCCGCACGGCGACACCGTCGCGGTGAGCCCCAGCGGGTCCGCCGCGAGGAGCGGGTTCGCCACGTACGCCACCGGGTTCGGCGCCGGGTCCAGGCCGAGCGGGTCCGGGCTGAGGTACCGGCCGGTCGCCGGGTCGTAGTAGCGGTAGACGTTGTAGTGCAGGCCGGTTTCGGCGTCGCGGTACTGGCCCGGGAAGCGCAGCGGCGTGCCCGCCGGGTCCCCGAGGTCGTTGCCCCACAGGTCCGCCTGGGCGCGCCACAGGAGTGCCCCGGCCGCGTCGACCAGCTCGATCGGCGTGCCCACCTGGTCGGTGACGACCGTGGCCAGCCGCCCGGCGGCCAGCTGGGCGAGGGGCTTGCCGTCGTCGGGGTGGTACTCCCAGGTGGTGACCCGGGTGCCGGCCTGTTCCTCGACGAGGGTGGTGCCGTCCCAGGTGAACAGCACCTGCTCGGCCACCACCGGAGCACCGCCCGGACCGGCCGTGATCCGCTGCTTCGCGGTGCGCCGGCCGAGCGGGTCGTAGCGGTAGCGCCAGTGGCTGCCGTCCGGCGTGACGACACCGGTGAGCCGGCCGAGGGCGTTCCAGGTGTACTGCCAGACGGCACCGGTGGCGTCGCGGCGGGCCACGAGCCGGCCGTGGGCGTCGTACTCGTAAGCCGTCGTGTCCGAGGCGGTGAGCCGGGTGCCGGTGTAGAACCGGCGTTCCCGGGCGGTGCCGGTGATGTTGCCGGCACCGTCGTAGCGGTACTGCTCGGCGCGGTTCGGGCCGGTCGCCGCGGTGACCCGGCCGGCGGCGTCGAGCTGGTAGCGCACCGGGCCGGTCGCGTCGTCGTCGACCCCGGCGAGTTCGCCGTCGGGCCGGTACTCGTAGCCGCGGGTGTGCACCCGCCGCCCGGAGACCGTGACCGCCTGCGCGGTGAGGCGCTCCCCCGCGTAAGCCTGCTCGAGCACGACGTCCCCGAAGACGCGCCGGGTTTCGGCGCCGCCGTCGTGGCCGAAGCGGATCGACTGGCCGGCCGTCTCCAGCGCGACCGGGACGCCGTCCGGGTCGAACCGCCACACACTGTCCACTCCGGACGGAGTGCGGCGGCGCACGAGGTGGTTTTCGTCGTCGTAGCCGAAGGAGATCGTCCGGCCGTCGACGGAGTGGGCGAGCACGCGGCCCTGGTCGTCGCGCTCGATGTCCACCCGGGACTCGGCGTTCGCCGCGCCGGCGAGCCGGCCGACCGGGTCGTGCGCGAACGTCGTGTGCTCGTCGGCGGTGCGGCGGGAGACGACGTTGCCGAGCACGTCGTAGGCGTACTCGACGACCAGGCCGCCGGACTCCGAGCGCACGAGCCGGCCCGCGGCGTCGTGGGTGTAGCGGGTCACGCGGCCGTCGAAGTCGGACTCGGCGGCCGGGCGCCCGGCCGGGTCGTAGGTGTAGTGCCAGGTCAGCCCGGCCGGGTTGGTCACCGCGACCAGGCGCAGCTCGGTGTCGTAGGTGTACGCCGTGCGCGCGCCGGTCGGGTCGGTCACCGCGGTCAGCAGGTCGAACGGGCCGTATTCGCGGGCTTCGGCCTGGCCGAGCAGGCCGGTGTGGCCCAGTTCGTTGCCCTGCCGGTCGTAGCGCCACGCCTCCTGCGCGCCGGACGGCGCGGTGCGGGCCAGCAGCTTGCCTTCGACGCTCCAACGCAGCGCGGACCGCCCGCCCGCGGCGTCGACGACGGCCTTCGGGCGGCCGAACAGGTCGGTGCCGTCCCCGCGCTCGCGCACGGCCGTGGCCGCCGCGGTGCCGGGCTCGTCCGGGCTCGGCGCGTCTTCGGCGGACCCGTCGGCGATGCCGGGCAGGGTGGTGTACGGGTCGGGCGCGCGGCCGGCCGGGTAGTGCCGCCGCCAGACGCGGCCGGCGGCTTCCACTGCGATGTCGAGCGCGCCGTCGTGGTGCCGGGTGACGGCGACGCGGCTGCCGTCGGGCCGGATGACCGCGCGCAGTGCGCCGGTCTCGTCGTGCTCGAACAGCGTCGTCCGGCCGAGCGGGTCGGTCCGGCTCCGCAGGCGGTCGTAGCGGTCCCACTCGAAGGCGGTGACCGCGCCGAGCGGGTCGACGTCGCGCACGAGCTGGCCGAGCTCGTTGAAGTGGTGCTCGCTGGTGTGGCCCAGGGAGTTCGTGAACTTCGTGACGCGCCGCGCGGGGTCGTAGGCGAACCGGCCGTCGAGGAAACCGCCGTCGCCGACGGTGACCACGCACCGCCCGCTGTCATCGTAGACGTACCGGTACCAGACGCCGTTGCGGTCGTGCCAGCCGGTGATCCGGCCCGCGTCGTCGTACTCGAACCGCACGGGCGTCTCGGAGGAGTCGACCACCGCGACCAGGCGGCCGCGCGGATCGTAGTCGTAGCGGGTGGTGCGGACGCGGTAGCCGGTCTCGCCGTCGACGACGTCGACCGCCACCACGCGGCCGCGGTCGGTGGTGAGCGCCACCTCGTAGCCCGCGGAGTGCGTGAGGCTCGCGGGCGCACCCGACGGCGTGTAGGTGCAGGAAACGACGGCGCCGCCGAGGTCTTCGACGCGCTGCAGCGGCTGCAGGGCGGCACCGCGGCCGGGCAGCGGCGCGAAGGTGAGCGTGCGCCGGGACAGCGGGTCGTGCAGCGTGTAGCCGGTCGCCGTGCGGGTCAGCGGCCGCCGCGGGCCCTCCAGCGGCAGCACCGGGACGCCGGTCTCCGCGTGCGGGTACACCAGGACCAGGCCGTCGGCGGAGAAGTAGCAGACGTGCTCGTCGTCGAGCTCCAGCCGCTGGTCCACAGTGGACGTCCAAGTGGGACCGAACCACTGTCCGGCCCGGTAGGACGAGATGTGCGTGCGGTCGAGCACGAGCGGCAGCGGGTCCGGCAGCTCGAGGTCGCGCTGCTCCAGGACGACGTCGCCGCATCCGACGTCCACCGGGTCGGACTTGCAGACGCGGTCGTCCGGGCCCACGCCGCGGTCGCGCGGGTTGTCCGGCTTGTTGGACGAGCCGGAACCCCTGCCGGCGCCGCCCTTGCCCCCACCCGAGGGCGTGGTCGAGCCCCCGCCGGGCGTCGGATCCGGGCCCTTCGGGTTTTCGTCGGGGCCCTTCGAGGCGGGTGGCGGGTCGGTCTTCGGCGGCGGGTCGCCCTTCGCGCCGGACGGCGTCGTGCCGTCCCCCTTCGCCCCCGACGGCGTCGTGCCGTCGGTCTTCGGCGGCGGTGCGTCCGGGCCGCCCTTGCCGTTGGGCCCGCCGATGTCCTTCGGGCCGCTCTTGATGTCGGCGTGCTTCGGCGGCGGCGCGGCCTTGCCCGGCTTGATCTTCTTCAACGCCTTCGCCGCGTCCGCGAACAGGTCGCCCGCCCGCTTGAGCAGCGGGATCAGCGCCTTCAACGCCGTGACCAGGCGTTTCACCAGGTCCGCGATCTTCGACGCCGTCTTCGCGACCGCGCCGATGACCTGCGGCACCACCCACGTCAACCCGATGCCCAGGGTGAACAGGACCTGCAGCGCCCAGCTGATCAGGTGCCCGACCAGCTCGGCGATGATGTCCCGGACCAGCGCCCGGACCGCCGCGACGACCTCACCGGCGGTCTTGACCCCGCTGGAGGCGCCTTCGCAGCCCTTCTGCGCGGTCTCCAGCAGCGTCACGGTGTCCTGCGCGCGCTGGCGGTACGTGTCGGCCGCGTTCCCGGTCCACGACACGGTGTCGGCCTTGACCATGCCGGTCAGGTCCTCGCCGACGCTCCCGAGCTCGGTGGCGATGTTCTTCCACGTCTCGGACTGCGCGGCGATCTCGTCGGCGTTGCCGGTGAGACCGTTGAGGGCTTCCTTGAGCGGCCCGACGTGTTCCATCAGCCAGCCGACGCCGGCGGCGAGGATCGCGCCGAACGGGTCCATGGCCATCGACAGCGCGTCGAGCGCCGTCCCGACCGCGCCCATCGCCACCGACGCCCAGTCGCCGCTCTCGATGGCCGACTTCAGGTCGTTCGCCGACTCCAGCAGGGAGATGCCCGAGTACGCCTTCGTGGAATCCTTCGTCTCCGCGACCAGCGGATTCACCACGGATTGTTGTCCTCATCGTCGGAAGGCGCGGACCGGCGCGGCGGCTGCGGGGCGCCCGGGGCGGGCGGCGGCGTCGCGGCGCCACCGGACGGGGCGGGCGGCGGCGGTGTCGGCGGCGCGGGCGGCTGCTCGTCCGGTTCGTCCGGGTTCGGGAAGCGGCCACGCAGGTTGTCCAGCAGCGCGCCGCGGGTCTCGCGGTCCTCGTCGCCGAGCTGCTCGGCCATCACCCCGGCGACCTTGTCGGCGATACCGGCCTGCGCGCGCCGCATCGTCGCCAGGATCTGCCGCGACAGCTCGTCCAGCGGGAACGACTTGACCTTGTTCGAGAACGTCAGGTCCGTGACGGTGCCGTCCGCGCCGACGGTGACGCTGACCGCGCCGTCGGAGCTGGTGGCGGTGAGGCGCAGCCGCTCGGTCTGCTCCTGCGCCGTCTGGTACCGCTGCGCCTTGGCCGCGAACCCGGCCGCCCAGTCGTCCATCCGGCGGATGGTTTCGTCGGGGTCCCGCATCAGGTCCCCCAGGCCGTTCGGGCCGGTCATTCCTTGGTCCTCGCTTCCACCGCGCGCGGCGCCGACGCCGCGAGCTGACGTTCGAACGGCTGCGCGTTGGCGTCTTCGCCGTCACGGTAGGACTGCGCCGCGGTCCGGACGTTGTCGGCCAGCCCGCCCACGCCTTCGGCCGACGCCGTCAGCGACTCCTTCGCCTTCTCGTTCGTCGGCCGGATGATCGGCGGGAGGAACGCGCAGAGCAGCCCGTAGGCGTGGTCGGACATCGCCGTGTCGGCCGCCTGCGACGCCGTGGTGAGCCGTTCGACCAGGCTCTCGACGTGACTCGCGTGCGCGACCAAGTCGTCCGGTTCGACCTCGAAGCCGGCGGCCGTCATGCGCTCACTTCCAATCCTGGTTCTTCCAGTCGCCGATCACCGGCGGTGCCACGACCTGCTCTCCGGCGAAGAAGTTCGGGTCGTCGCTCTCGAGGTAGTCGGCCGACTTGTGTTCCTTGTCGTCGTCCTTCTTGCCGCCGCGGGCCCCGGCGCCCATGCCGCCCATGCCCGGGGACCCGGCCGCGCCGGCCGCCCCGCGGCCCGACATCGCGTTGCGCGCCGCCGCCGCTTCGGCTTCCGCGGCCGCGCCGGAGGCGGCACCACCGCTGAGGTTGCCCGCACCCGTGCCGCGGACGCCGCCACCGGCCGCACCACCACCGGCCCCGCCGCCGCCGATGCCACCGAGGGACCCGCCCCCGGCACCACCGCCGCCGCCGATGCCGCCGAGCCGGCTCGCGATGCTTTCGCCGTTGATGCCGCCGAGGCGCCCGATGGTCGGCATTTTGCCGGTCCCGGTGCCCCCGCCGGGGATGCCGCCGGGGCCGGTGCCGGTGGGCAGGCCGGTGATCGGGTCGATGCCGGGCGGGGTGAACCCGGGGATCGGGCTGCCGCCGCGGATGCCACCGCCGCCACCACCGGAGACGTCCGGGATGTTCGGGATCGACGGCGGGGTGAAGCCGCTGCCGCCGGTGCCCCCGCCGCCCGGGATGCCGGACGGCGTGAAGCCGGACGACGACGTCGAGTCGTCGAAGTGCGGCAGCGACGAGCCGGGGATGCCGGCGCCGCTGAAGTTGCCGCCGGACGGGCCGCCGGGGGTGTCGAAGCTCGGCGGGGTGAAGCCGGCACCGCCGCCTGCGCCGCTGCCGCCGCCGGGGATGCCGGCGCCGGAGAAGCCGCTGCCGGGGATGCCACTGCCCGGGATGCCACTGCCGGGACCGCCGGGTCCCGGGATGCCGGAGCCGCTGCCGTCGCCCGGGATGCCGCTGCCGGAGAAGCCGGAGCCGCTGCCCGGGCCGCCGCCGGGGATGCCGGCCCCGCCCGCGCCACCGGCGCCCGCACCGCTGCCGTCCAGGGCCGCCGCGTTCACGTCGGCGGGGGTCCGCGGGGTCACGCCGTCCATCGCGGTCCGCGCCAGCAGCGGCTGCGCGTCCGTGCCCGCCCCGGCGCCGCCGCCCTGCGCGGCCACGCTCTGCCTGGTCGCGGTGGCCGTCGGCAGCTTCGGCGGGGCCGGGAACCGCGGGGTGGCGACCGCGCCGCCGATGGTCTCGTCGTACTGGGTCAGGATCTGCGCGGCGTGGTCCCGGGCGGCCTGCTGCGCCCGGTAGGTCTGCATGGCCTCGCCCGCGGCGGCCGCGTACTGCACCGGGTCGGTCATCGACATCAGCCGCTGGTTGGTCGACTGGAGGTCGAACTGCACCGGCGGGTTCGCGGCCATCTGCCGCTGGGTCTCGTTGAGCGCCTGGGAGTGGATCTCCTGCTGCCGGCCGGCGAGGGTGGCGCCCTGCGCGGTCGCGCCCAGCCACTTGCCGACCCCCGCGAGGTGCTCGCGGACGGCGTCACCGGCGCCGCCCTGCCAGTTGCTGGTGCTGGCGTTGATGGCGTCGGCCAGGGTCTTCTGATGGGTGCCGAGGTCGTTGCCGACGCGCACCCACTCTTCCGAAGTCTCCGCGACGGTCGCCGGGTTGGCATCCTGCGTGATGGCTTCGTTCATCTGTTCGTGGCTGGCGTTGTTCCACAGCGTGCGCGGCGCCCCGCCGGTCTCGCGCATGGTGAGGCCCTCGTCGAGGCCGTGCTTGGCGTCGTCGAGGTGCTGCTGGTAGAGCTCCTGGATCTTCTTGTCGCGCAGCACCGGGTCGACGACCGGGCCGAGCCAGCCGCGCCGGATCTCGTCGTCGACCTGCTTGGTGGCCATCTCGCGGATCTGGTCGCCCGACGGCGACTTGTCCGTGGTCAGCGGCCCGACGTAGTACTTCGACGACGTATCGGCGGTCACGTCGTAGAGCGGACTGCGCGGGTCGTAGTCCGGCGACGACGGGTCCGAGACGGACTCGGCGGTGGGTGCCACGGTCTCCCTCAGCTCTGGTCGGCGGCCGGGAGCGAGGTCAACGTCTTCTGCGTCGTCTCTTCCCGGGACTTGTAGTTCTGCTTGGCCAGCTTGATGGCCTCGATGTAGGTCGGGAACTCCTGCCGCGCGGCCTGCAGCTGGGTGACCAGCCCGTGCTCGTCGGCGGCGGTGCTGACCATGTGCGCGGACACCCACTGGCCGGTGGCGGTCCGGCTCATCGCCGGGGCGTCGTGCAGCCGCTGCAGGGCGGCCCAGCGCGCCTCCAGGGACTCGAGCACGCCTTCGAGCGCCTCGATCAGCTGGTTGCCGGTGGTGTCGTCGATGGCGAAGCCACCGGTCTGGGCGAGCCGCTTCAGCTGCGCACCGGCGAGCCCGACCCGGAGCGCGGCCATGGTCTTGGTCTCGGGCGTCGTGGCGGCCTGGAGCTGCATGGTGGCCTGGACGGCCTGAAGCGTCGCCGCGGTCTCTTCGGTGGTCATCGGACTCCTCCCCGGTTCAGTAGACGGCCGCGATCGCGTCGCGGATGGCCCGCGCGAGATCGGCCCGCCCGGCCGGCACGTATTCGGCGGTCAGCTCCCCGGCGTCCCCGGTCCGGGTGTGCACGAGGTACCGGCCATCGGCGGTGTCGAGCCAGCTCAGCGGCTCACCGGCCAGCCGCTCCCCCCGCCGTCCCTGCGCGGTGACGGCGATGTGCCCACCCCCGAGCCGCGGTTCGGCCAGCACCCGTTCGAGCACGGCGACATCGGAGGACTTGGGAGCGGGCGGCCGCCGCCCGGGCCGCACGACGGCCTTGACCTCGATCATCCCGAAAGCATCGGTCTCTTCTTCGTCGAATTCGGCGTCGGCGATCCGCTTGGCGGTCATGGCCGAGACCTCCCGCCCGGCCGCCCGGTGCACGACGTGCCGCCCGGTGGTGGCGGCGGGGGCCGGCGGAAGCACCCCGGTGACGACCTCGACGAGGTCTTCGTCGGCGAAGAGGGAGAACAGCAGGTCATCCGTGTCGGGCGCCTGGGTGATCCCGAGCGCCTGGGCCCCGTCGGTGACGACGAGAACGGCAACATCGGCCCCCAGCCCATCGATCCCGCTGACGGCCACCGACACCCGCGGCTCGGCCAGCAGCTCGAAAGCGGCCCGCACCCCGGGGTGGAGTTCACCGGAGACGGAGAGCCGCCGTTCTTCAAGGGCGTCGTAAACCTGCCGGGCCACCCGCACGAACCGCACGGGATCACTGGGCAGGTGCCCGGCCCGGAGGGGATAACGCTGTACATCGCCCCCGGTCGCCCGGCCGACAACGAGGGCTTCGAAGACCTCGAGGACGAACTCGAACCGCTCCGCCATTTCCCCTCGCCGGATCCTTTTCGTCAAGCCTTCAAGCAAGTTCCCTGACGAACAGTAGCAGTGCAGCAGCGGCCCGCGTCGGCACCGCCACCCGGATGCCCGAAAGACCACGATCCCGGGGATCGGTGGGGCAAGAGGCGATTGTCCCTCGAACGTGTGATTGGGGTTCTGCTGCTGGTCTGCGGTCTCCGGGGGTGAGTTCACGGAAAGTTCACTGCCGAGCTGCGGGAAGGCGGTAGGGGCGGCGGAGCTGGGCGGGACACGCGGGCTGGAAAGCGGCCGGCGGGCGCGATGGTGGGATACGACGGGTGCCGTGAAGTCGTGGGCGCGGGTTTGGGCCCGCAGCCGTCCGGCTGCGGGCCTTCCCCGTGGTCACGCCGCGAAGGGCAGCGGCTCGTGCAGGTTGTTACGCCGAGGTTTTCGGCGCCTGTCCAAGAACAGCGGCGGCAGAAACTCCGGGAGACCGTCGGCGGCGATACGGACCTCCCAGCCCGAACGATGCAGCAGCCGATGGTGGTGGGCGCACATCAACACCAGATTGCCGAGGTTGGTGGGGCCGCACTCGGCCCAGTGGCGGATGTGGTGGCCCTGGCAATGCCGGAGTGGGCGGTGACAGCCCGGGAACGCGCAACCCCGATCCCGCAGGAACAAGGCGCGGCGGAGACACGCGGAGATCAACCTGCGGAGACGACCAAGGTTGAGGGGTTCGCTCTTCTCGCCCAGGACCGCCGGGATGACCCCCGTCCGCTTCCGCCGCAACGACAGCTCACGGGCCGAGGTGACAGGGTCGGCGTCCTCCGGAGCCGGGCCATCAGGGTCCAGGTGAGCCACGATCCGCGCACCCAGGGCAGCGACCTGCCTGTGACCGGCCTCGGCAGCAAACCTCAGCAGCTCCGCCTCGGCAGAGGCGCGATGCTCGGGTGGAACGTCGGCCAAGGACCCGACGATCACATCGATCATCGGATTGCTCAAACGGCCGAAGCGAGCGGCCACGCCGGTGGCGGGGGCCAGGGCGGGGATCGGGGTACCGTCCAGGGCACGACCAGGGTTGAGGGCGCGGGCACGGGTCACCACCCGCTCCGCCGCCACCTTCGGAATGTCGGCCAGATGCTCCAAAAGCCGCGCCACGGAACAGTAACCGAACAACTCCATCACCCCGCGATGCTCGATCTCCACCAGCAGAGCACCCAGGGAGGCTTCCGCAGTCCGGATGGTCGCGAGCAGCTCACCGACACGGTCGGCCAGCGCCACCGCCTCGGCTTCCTGCATCACGTTTCGAGCCACGCCACCACAATACCGCCCACCCGAACACCTGTTCATCACACGAACGGGTGCAACCACCCCGCCAAGCTCAGAGGCCCAAAACCGTAAGCAGGCAAAGAAAACCCAGACAACCGAAGCACGACACAGTGGCCGCGTCGCTCCAGCTCAAGCCCGACGGCGGCGGCGATCCACAGCGCCGTCGAGCAGCGGCCGCAGCTCCGCCACCACCGTGTCGAGCGGGGCGACGTCCTGGTGCGCCCGCGCCAGCACGATCGCCCCCTCCAGCGCACTCAGCATCAACACCGCCAGGGACGTGCTGCGCGCCGGAGGCACCCCCAGCTGCTCGAGTGTCGCCGCGACCGGGCGCTGCCAGCCCTCGAATGCCTTGCCGACCGCTTCGCGGAGGCTGTCGCTGGTTGCCGCCGTGTCGGCGACCGTGGCCACCAGGGGGCAGCCGGCGTCGAAGCCGGATGTCGTGAACTCGTCGCGCCACTGGGCCGCCATGGCCGCGAACAGCTTGCCGGGCGTCGGATCCGGAAGCTTCGCCGCGACGCGGGCGACGCGGCGGGCCGCGTAGTCGCCGGCCCAGGTGACGGCTTCGGCGATCAGCTGGTCCTTACCGCCCGGGAAGTAGTGCTGCAGGGATCCCCGGGGTGCTTCGGCGTGGGCGACCACGTCCCGCATGCCGGTCGCCCCGACACCGTGGATCCGCACCAGCTGCGCGGCACTGAGCACCATCCGCTCGCGGGGCGTCCTCGTCATCGGCTGCCTCCTTCATGACGTCCGTCATGGTAGCCCAGTCCGGCACGACCAGCGCGAAGTCACGCTCACCGCGCGAGTAGGACGGCACCGGCCGGAACCCCTGGCCCAGCAGCAGCGCCTCGGCGCCGGCGTTGCCGGCCTGCACGGTGGCGCGCACGGTCCAGCCCGGCCAGCGCCCCGACGCCCACAGCCACCGGCTCAGCGCACTGCCGATCCCCTGCCGCTGCCACGCGTCCGCGACGAGGATCCCGATCTCCGCCTCCCCCGGCGTCTCCGAGACGAAGTTCAGCAGCCCCACCGGAACGCCGCCGCACACGGCGAGCAACGCGACGCCCTCCGGCGGTCCGGCGAGCAGGAACCGCTGGTAGCGCTGGTAAACGTCGGCCGGACGGGCGGGGCCACCCATCATGAACCGGCGCCGGAGGCTGTCCGGCGAGCACGCCGCGAGCACCGCGGCGACCTGCGAGCGGTCCGCGACCTCCATGACAGTGGTCATAGAACCATGAGAGCACACCGGACCGGAAAACGCCATGACCGTCGTCATGGAACGGCCGCGCGGTTCGGCCGGCCGGGCCGCGGGTACGTTGCCGTGGCCGCGCTCCCCCACCGCGAAAGGCACCCCCGATGCAGCTCTACGCCGAACGGCCGATCCGCCGCACCGCCCAGCTCGTCAGCGACCTGCTGGCCGTGCTGCTCGTCGTCCTCGCGGTGTGGCTGGGGACCTCGGTGTACGACCAGGTCATGAAGCTGCGGGCGCCCGGCGACGGCCTGGTCGACGCCGGCACCGGCCTGCGCGGCACCTTCGACTCCGCCGCGAACTCCGCCGACGGCATCCCGCTCGTCGGGGACGCGCTGGCCAAGGCCCTGCACGGCGGTTCGGACGTCGGCACCAAGCTCACGGACGCGGGCCACTGGCAGATCGAGGCCGTGGAAAACCTGGCGTGGTGGCTGGCGGCGATCATCATCGCCCTGCCGGTGCTGACGCTCCTGGTGACGTGGTTGCCGCTGCGCTGGCACTTCACCCGCCGGGCCACGGCGGCCGCGCGGCTGCGGGCCCTCGGCGACGAAGGCCTGGACCTGCTGGCCCTGCGGGCCCTGGTGACGCAGCCGCTGCACCGGCTGACGTCCGCGGGCGAGGTCGCCACCGGCTGGCGGGAACGCGACCGGGCCGTCATCGAGCGGCTGGCGGGCCACGAACTGGCCCGGCACGGCCTCGCCCCCTGAGCCGGAGGCCTTCCCGCCGGCGCTCAGGACACCGGCGGGAAGACCTCCTCACTCCGCGGGCCGGGAGAGCTCAGCCGACGGAGGGGCCCATCCCGAGGGACTGCGGCGTGCTCGCGTCGGGCGAGGGCTGGTGCAGCCCCTCGTCCAGGGGCCCGAACTCGGTCATCAGCGCCGGGCTGCCACCCCACGGGGTCTGCTCTTCGGCGATCAGCGAGTTCGTCGTGAGCAGCAGGCCCGCCACCGAAGCGCCGTTCTGCACCGCGGACCGGCACACCCGCAGCGGGTCGACCACGCCGAGCGCGATCATGTCCCCGTAGCGGTCGTGCAGGGCGTCGAACCCTTCGTCGGTGCCGAGTTCCCGGGTGCGCGCGACGATCTCGTGCGCCGGGTGGCCCGCGTTGTGCGCGATGAGGAACGCCGGTTCGGCCAGGGCACGCCGGACGATCTCGACGCCGATCGCCTGGTCACCCGACAGCCCCAGGTCCTCCAGGGCCTTCTCCGCGTGCAGGAGCGCCGCTCCCCCGCCCGCCACGATGCCCTCGGCCATCGCCGCCCGGGTCGCCGACAGGGCGTCCTCGACCCGGTGCTGCAGCTCCTTCAGCTCGGCCGGGGTGGCCGCTCCGACGCGCACGACGGCGACCTTGCCGGTCAGGGCGCCGATCCGCTCGGTCAGGACGTCCTCGTCGACGCCGAACTGCGCGCGCTCCAGCTCCGCCCGCAGCTGGCCGACCCGGAAGTCGACCGAGGACGACGAACCCGCGCC
Source organism: Amycolatopsis sp. NPDC004625 (assembly GCF_040609695.1). Lineage (NCBI taxonomy): Bacteria > Bacillati > Actinomycetota > Actinomycetes > Pseudonocardiales > Pseudonocardiaceae > Amycolatopsis > Amycolatopsis sp. NPDC004625. Next base: position 35,873 of record NZ_JBEXKX010000036.1, on the reverse strand, counting down.
GCCCACGACGGTCGTGCGGTTCTCGGTGACGCGGACCTGCTTGGCCCGGCCGAGGTGCTCGAGGGTCATCGTCTCCATGGTGAACCCGGACTGTCGCGAAAGGACAGCGCCGCCGACGATCGCGGCGAGGTCCTCCAGCTTGTGCAGCCGCCGGTCGCCGAAGCCGGGCGCGCGCACCGCGACCGACTGGAAGGTGCCGTTCATGTGGTTGTGCACCAGCATGGACAGCGCCGTGCCCTCGACCGTCTCGCCGATCACCACCAAGGGCCGGGGCGCGCGCATCACCTTGTCCAGCAACGGCATCAGCTGCTGCACCTTGGTGATCTTCTCCGCGCACATCAGGATGTAGGGGTCGTCGAGCACCGCCTCCAGCCGGCCCGGGTCGGTGACCAGGTACGGCGAAAGGTAGCCGTTGTCGAACTCGAACCCTTCGACGAACTCGACGCTCATCCCGATCGACGGCGACTCCTCGACCGTCACCACCCCGCCGTCGCCGACGGTGTGCAGGGCCTTGGCGATCACCGCGCCGACGGCGTCGTCGTCGTTGGCCGAGATCGCCGCCACCCGCGCGTAGTCCTCTTCGGACACCACCGGGTGTGCCTGCTTCTCCAGGTGGGCCACCAAAAGCCCGACGGCGTGGTCGATGCCGCGCTTGACGAGCACCGGGTTGCCGCCCGCGGAAATCGCCCGCATGCCCTCGCGGACGATGGCCTGGGCCAGCACGGTGGCCGTGGTGGTGCCGTCGCCGACGACGTCGTTGGTCTTGATCGCCGCTTCCTTGACCAGCTGCGCGCCCATGTTCTCGAACTGGTTCTTCAGGTGGATCTCGCGCGCGATGGTGACGCCGTCGTTGGTGACCACCGGCGAGCCGGTGATCTTCTCGATGATCACGTTGCGGCCCTTGGGTCCCAACGTGGACTTGACCGCTTCGGCCAGCTTGTCCACGCCCGCCAGCAGCAGGTCGCGGGCGTCCGAGCCGAACCGCAGTTCCTTCGCCATGACTGCTCCTAGGGGGTGAGGATGGCCCGGCCGCGCACGCGTCCGGCATCGAGGTCCGCCAGTGCGTCGAGCGCCGCGTCCAGCGGGTACTTCTTCGTGTGGAGCGTGACCTTCCCGGCCTGGGCGAGCACCATCAGCTCCACGAGGTCGTTGTAGGTACCGACCAGGTTGCCGATGATGTTGCGTTCGGTGGAGATGATGTCGATCGTCGGGATCTCGATGTTCGAGCCGTAGCCGATGACGAAGTGCGATCCGGCGCGCCGCGTCATCGCGAAGGCGTCCTGCTGGGCGCCCTGCTCGGCCACGAAGTCGAGGACGACCTCGGCGCCGTTGCCGCCGGTCAGGTCGAGCACCGCCTCGACCTGCTTGCCGTCGGCGAGCACGGTCTCGTCGGCGCCCAGGGTCGACGCCAGGTCGAGGGCGTCGGCGTTGCGGTCGACGACGATCACGCGGGCCGCGGTCAGCGCGCGCAGCGACTGGATGCCGATGTGCCCGAGGCCGCCGGCGCCGTTGACCACGCAGGTCGTGCCCGGATAGAGCTGCGGCACGGCCTTGCGGACCGCGTGGTAGGCCGTGATGCCCGCATCGGCCAGCGCGGCCACGTCGGACGGTGACGTCGACGGGTCGAGCTTGATGCACGCCCGCGCCGACGTCAGCAGGTACTCCGCCATCCCGCCGTCGCTGCTGATGCCGGGGAAGCTGCCGTTCGGACAGTGCATGTCGTCGCCCGCCCGGCAGGCGTGGCAGAGCCCGCACGTCGGCGTCGGGTGCAGGATGACCGTGTCGCCGACCTCGACGTTCGTCACCGCCGGGCCGACCTCGTGCACCCAGCCCGCGTTCTCGTGCCCGATCGTGTAGGGCAGCTGGACGCCGGACTTCTCGGCCCACTGTTCTTCGATGATGTGCAGGTCGGTGCGGCACACGCCGGCGCCGCCGATCTTGACCACGACGTCGAAGGGTCCGGTGGCGCGCGGCTCCGGGACGTCTTCGATCACCGGGTGCTGGTGGTACTTCTGCAGCCGCACGGCCTTCATCCCGTGCCCTCCTCTTCGCTGGTCAGGGCGTACCGCGCGCGCAGCATGCCGCGGCAGACGCCCGAATTGGCCTCCATGCTCGTGCGGGTCAGCCGCGCGAAGGCGAGATACCGCTTCGCGTCGGCCGGGGTCGTCCCGGTCGCCGGGTCCAGCAGCAGCGGGTCGCCGTCCTCGGCGGGCAGGCCGAGTTCGCGGCGGCGGGCCCGCAGCCGGTCGAGGTCCGGGCTCGGCGGGACGTCGCCGAGGGTCAGCGACGCCGGGTCCCGGCCCAGGGACCGGCAGACGCGGTCGGTGCCGGCGAGCACGGCCTTGCGGACGAAGTCGTGCCGCAGCGTGTCGAGCTCGTCGGCGGCCTCGCCCTCGAACGACGCGACGAACCCCTGCCGCGCGGCCACCCCGCGGTTGATGACGTCGGAGGCGAAGTGGTCGTCGAGCCGGATGTCGAGCCCGGTCAGGCCCGGCACCCCGGCGACGGCGTCGTAGGCGTCCGCGACCATCAGGAACGCGAAGTTGGGTGCGCAGAAGTACGTCGGCAGCCGCAGCCGGACGACGGCGTGGCCCGCCGCGCTCACCTCGCAGCGGGCCACGAAACCCAGGTCGGTGAGGGGTTCGTCCAGCTCGGGATCCCGGACGGTGCCCAGCGCCGCCCACACGGCGGCGCGGGCCCCGGTCACCACGGCGGTCATGAGTTCGGCACGCCGACGGGCTCGACCTTCTCCGGGTCCTTCAACCGCAGTTCTTCCGGCACGTCGATGTCGTAGAGGCGCGCGGCGTTCAGCCCGAGGATCTTCTTCTTCTGGTCGACGGTCAGCGGCGGGAAGTCCGACAGCTCGTCGTCGGCCGGCATGTTCCAGTCGACGAAGCCCTCGACCTGCCACTTCGGTTCCCAGATGGCGTAGTCCGCGCCGAAGATCAGCTTGTCCTCGCCGAGCCAGAACATCAGCTCGCCCATGACCTTGGCGAAGAACTTCGGGCGGGCGTGCATCAGGCCGCCGACCACGACGGCGAGCCCGGCGTAGACGTTGCGCTCCTGGGTGGCCATGAAGCAGAAGTCCTCGATGCGCGGCAGGCCGACGTGCTCGACGACGAAGTTGAGGCCCTGGAAGTTCGTCGCCGCGTAGTCCACATCGGACACGTCGAAGGCGTCCTTGTCCAGCGGCCAGATCGTCGGTCCCTTGTGAATGTGGACGTTCTTGACGCCCAGTTCCTCGCACTTCTCGAGGTAACGAGCCGCTTCCGGGTCCTTCAGGCTCCAGCCGCGCGAGTCCCCGCGCCACTCGGCCGTGTACAGCTTCACGCCTTTGCAGCCGTAGCGCTTGACTCGTTCTTCCAGGGCCTTCAGGCCTTCGTCGCCCTCGCGCGGGTCGAAGGTCGTGTTGACGAGGAACTTGCCGGGGTGCTTCTCGGCCAGCGCCGCGTCGGCCTCGGTCGTGTTGAACCCGTTCTTGTACCACTGCCGCAGGTTGGTCGGCTGGAAGACGGCCGTGTCGACGTGCCCGACCTCGAACAGGTCGTGCATCATCAGTTCCTCCGAGTACTTCTGGAACCGGTCGATCGGCCAGTGCGTCTCCTTCGGGCCGAGCCCCTGGTAGGCGTGGAAGCACTCGATCCAGCCCTTGGCGTATTCCTCCTGGCCCTCCACCCAGTTCTCCGGGCTCGCGTCCCAGAAGTGGGTGTGGGCGTCCACCACGAAATACTTTTCGCCGTCTTTTTCGTACATGGTTGATCCTCCTGAGCGGGATCGAGTGCCTTCAGCTACTTGATGGGCTTGAGGTCGAAGTCGAGGTACTCGGCCGCGTCCTCGGGGTTGGCGAACATGATCGTGCGGTCGTCTTCGTGGATCATCCGCCCGTAGTGGGTGGACATGCTCTCCTCGAACTCCGCCGCGTTGAACCAGCCCTCTTCTTCGCCGGCGGCCTCGTCGACCTCGGCATAGACGAGGTCCGTCCGGCCGCGGGCGTCGACGCGGATCATCGACGGCAACGGGGTCACGGTCACGTTTTCCTTGGCGGCCATGACTTCCGCGATGATCGCGCCCACCTGGTTGTTCATCAGGGTGAACCCGCACATGTTGGACGCGGTGTTGTCCGCCTTGAACGGGCTTTCCGCCGTCTTGAAGATGGTCACTGGCCCAGCTCCTCCGGTGCTTTGAGGCCCAATTCGGACAGGATGCCGGCGAACCGGCTCTTCACGCGGTCGAGACCGTCCTCGAACCGGATCGGCTTGGCGTCGGGCTGCGACCACAGCGGCTGCAGCCCGCGGGCGGCCGCGATGCACTTCGGCACCCAGTCCTCGAGCCACTTCTGCAGCAGCGCCTTGTTGTGGTCGGCGAACTCCTTGTCGTTGATCAGCAGGTGGTACAGCGGTTTCGTGTAGCGGAGGTCGCGTTCGGAGAAGTCGAACTCCTCGGCGCCGATCAGCGTCGGGGTGACGAAGTCGCCGTTCGCGGGAGCGGCCTGCTGGACCAGGTTGCTGCGGAACAGTTCGCCGACGAGGGGCTCGAAGACGACGTTCGCGGCGAAGATCGCCTCGCCCCAGTCCCAGATCCCGGTCAGCTGCTCGGCGGTCTCCCGCACGCCCTGCCACGCCGGGTCTTCGTTCCAGGTGGACAGGTGGGCGGTGCCGTCGAAGCCCTCGATCTCCTCGGTGAGCGTCAGGTTGTACAGCGCCAGGTCCTGCGCCGCGCGGATGCGGTGCATGCTGTTCACCGAGATGGCGTTGTTGTGCATGTTCGTCGGGGCGCGGCGGTTGGCGTTGGCGAACAGGTACAGGCCGAGGCCGTGGTCGACGTGCATCCACGCGCCGACGTGCTTGGCGACGAAGTCGATCCAGTTGCGGTTCCACTGCTCGAACGCCTTGGCCTGGCGGGCGGCGTCGATGTTCTGGTTCAGCTGGCGCACGACGTTCGCGTTGTACCGGTAGAGCGTGAGCTCCCATTCCTCGTTGGGGTCGCGGAACTCGTGCCAGCCGTGCGCCGGCCAGTCGTAGCCCTTGCCGCCGGACCCGGGGCTGCGCTCGGGCACCGGGCGGTCCGAACCCCACGCCTTCAGCGCGGTCCATTCCAGCGGGTAGCCGGCCTTGCCGTCGGCGAAGGCGTAGAGCCAGCCCTGGGACAGGTAGTGCCGCGGGTCGGGCTGGACCTCGACGGTGACGTCCTCGTAGTGGCTCTGCTTGCGCTTGGCCGGGGTGAAGTAGTTGTACTGGCGGGCCGTGGAGTCCGGGAAGACCTTCGCGCCCGCTTCGGCGTCGGTGAACGACGGCTTCGGCACGCTGCGTTCGGAGGTGGCTGTCATGGGTTTCCTACCCTTCGCCCGTGGTGGTGAACTTGTCGTAGAAGACGCGCTTGCCGTCGACGCCGAGCGCGGGCAGCAGGTCCAGCGCGGCCTCCACCATCGGTGGCGGCCCGCAGACGTAGGCGTCGGCTCCGCCCAGGTCGAGGCCGGCGCGGCGCAGGACGTCGGTGACGAAGCCGGTCTCGCCGGTCCAGTCGTCGTCACCCGGCTCGGAAAGCGCCGGCACGTACCGGAAGTTCGGCAGCTTCTCTTCCAGAGCCCGTAGTTCGTCCTCGAAGCAGAGGTCGTGGCGGCGGCGGGCGCCGTAGTAGAAGACCGCCTTCCGGTCGATCCCGCGCTCGGCCATCGACCGCAGCAGCGCCAGGATGGGCGCCATCCCGGCCCCGCCGCCGACGAACACGAGGTCCGCGCCCGGGTTGTCCCGCAAGGTGAACACCCCGAACGGGCCGGTCACCCGGAGCCGGTCACCGACCGCGACCCGCGTGTCCAGGAACCGGGAGAACAGCCCGTCGGGGTACACCTTGATGACGAACTCCAGCAGCCCGTCGCGCGCGGAGGTGTTGGCCATCGAAAACGACCGCGTCTCCTCGGTGCCCGGGATCGCGAAGTCCAGGTACTGCCCGGGGAAGAACTTCAGTTCCCCGTCGAGCCGCACCACCAGGTGCCGGAGGTCGTGGGTGACGTTGTCGTTCGAGACGACCTCGGCCGTCGCCTCCTGGATCGGCAGGCCGGACTGGATCATCTCCTCGTCGTAGTTGAGCAGTTCGATCGTCAGGTCTTCGTAGGCGTGGGCCCGGCACAGCAGCGTGAAGCCTTCCTCCTTCTCGAAGTCGGGGAGCGCGAAGGTGGAGTACCGGTCGTGGTCGACGTCGTCGCCGTCGAGGAGGAACGACTTGCAGGCCGCGCACTGCCCTTCCTTGCAGCCGTGCATGAGCATGACGCCCTGCTCGGCGGCGGCGCGCAGGATGGTCTGGTCCTCGGCGACGTCGATCTCGATCCCGACCGGCTCGAACCGGACGCGGTGCTTTTCCGCCATGCCAGGCCCTTCCGTCTCGCTCGGTGCCGGCTCGTGAGTGGTAAGGCGGGTTCTAACCCGCCTTACCACTCACGACCGGTGGTGTCAGGCCTGCGGTGCCGGGCGGCCGGCCGGGCCCTGGCGGTTGTAGTCGGCCACGAATGCGGCCCGCTGCTCGGCGGTCATCTGGTTGAGCAGCACGTTCGGCGACTGCACCTCGGGCATCCGGCGCAGGTGGTCGAGCGTCCACATCTTCTTCGGGTCGAGGTCCAGGTGCGGCTGCGCGACCATGGTCTTGCCGTCGTCACGCACGAAACCCATGTCGGAGACGACGTCGGCCCAGTTCCAGCCGTGGTAGAGCGTCTCCCACTCGCGGGCGCCGACCAGCTTGCCCATGTTCGGGGTGTTGCGGCCCTGGTAGGTCGGCCGGAACGCCTCGGCGTCGGTCCAGCGGCAGGTCTCCGAGCAGTAGGTCCGGTGCTGGCCGTCGACCTCGTCGACCACCATGTCCTCGCGGATCAGGCACGGCACCATGCACGTCCAGCAGCGGTGCGGGTACACGTAGCCGACGTCCTCGGCGACGATCGGGTGGTGCCCGTTCGGTGTCGCGAGGCGGTTGTAGTTCTCCCACCACTTGCCGTACTTGTCGTACCAGCCCGGGTACTTGTACTCGAACCACTCGAAGTCCTCGTCGGTCATCGGGTCGATGCGCCAGTAGTTGGCGAGCCACCCGGTGGCGAAGAACTGCGCGACTTCGTGGACGTACCCCTTGTTCCAGATCCGGTTCCAGGCTTCCTCGATGAGGTCGTGCGGGATGACGAGCCCGTACTTCTCCAGCGGGACGAGGTAGGAACGGTAGTAGTCGTCGTAGATCCAGCGGCGCCACATTTCCGCGTAGCTTTCGCGGTCCTTGCGGCGGTCCTTGGTGCCGTACTCGATGAACGTGCCGATCGCGGCGTCGACGACGGCGTGGTTGTTCCACCACGCGTACCGCAGGTCGCGTTCGAGCAGCTGGTGGTTGCTCTCGTCCGACAGCGCCATCAGCAGCGTCGCGTAGCCGTTGCTGATGTGGCGGGATTCGTCGGACTGCACCGAGTGGAACACCGTGGGCAGCAGGTAGTCGCCGTTGGCGGCGGCTTCGGCCGGCATGGCGACGAACAGCGTGTTCGTGAACGCCGTTTCGGCGACGATCGTGAGGTAGATGCTCGCCGCGGTGATGGCGTCCCCGGTGATGAAGCCTTCGGCGAACTGGCGGCCGATCGTGCCGCAGTAGTCGTTCTGGAAGTTGCGCAGGCTCGAGTTGAAGCCCGCCGGGTCGATGTAGTTCTGCATGTACAGGCGCTTGAGGTTCTGCTGGATCGTCGAGTGGCGGACCTCGTCGATCATCTGGATCGCCTGGCCGTTGTGCAGTTCCGGGTTCGGGACCGTGCGGAACAGCAGCGGCATCGCCCGCGCGGCCGAGATCTCCGGCAGCGGGATGATCGACAGGAACAGCTTCTGCCACTCCAGCCAGCGTTCCTGCACCTGGCGGAACATGTTGCCGCGGATCGCGCCGTCCTCGGCGCCGTAGACCCGGTGGTCCTTTTCCTCCTGCATCGGGAAGTACGAGCGGAGGACCTGCTTCAACGGGTCCTTCTTCTTGGCCTTCTGGAAGGTGTAGTCGGTCCCGTAGTGCGAAACCGGGGTGTGGTACGCCGGTTCCCACGACAGTTCCTGGATCTTCTGGTGGGCTTTCGCCACACTCTGGCGACTCATGGACCAACTCCTTATCTCCTGAGCTCGCCGCCCGGGGCGTCCTGCGTTGCCCATTGAAGGGGCGCCACGGCCCGCCGCGGGTCTCAATCTGAGACAGAACCGCTGCTCAGGGTGTGTCGAGCAGGCGGGCGCGCAGCCCGGCCAGCTCGTCGTGGATCCCCGCCTGCACGCGTGCGTCACCCTCGACGGTGGGGACGATCCCGAACGCGCGCAGCAGCGCGGCGGCGGGCTCGCCGGGGTGGCCCGCCGCGCCGAGCTCCGGGTGCAGGCCCTGCTCGGCCAGGTGCGTGAAGACGAGGTTGACGATCGTCCAGGGGTTGTACGTCTCGGCGGCCATGGGCCCATCGCACCGCCGGGGGGCGGCCGGGAGCGTCTCAATTTGAGACACCGGCATCCCGGGGCGCACCGTTAGGCTGGACGGGCGGCACAACGGGTGTGCCCGCACCCACGTGGGCCGCGGGGAACTGGAGGTCACGTGGACGAGATGGCCCTGGTCGCCGACGACGAACTCGCCCGGACCCGGGTGCGGTTCCTGACCGCCGAAGCGGTCCCCGCGGACACGGTCCGGCCGACGATCCTGGCCTCGTGGCGGCGATCGCGGGAGTTCCAGGTCGAGGCCGACCGGATCGACCCGCTCTACCTCGGCGACCGGAACCTCGACATCCCGCTGATGCGCGGCGCCGACCCGGTGCTGCACAAGCTGGGCGAGCAGTTCGAGGGCCAGCCGATCAGCCTGATCCTCACCGACGCGAGCGGTGTCGTGCTGAGCCAGCAGACCGGCGACGCCGACCTGGCCCGGCACCTGGAGCGCGTCGAGCTGGTGCCCGGGTTCAGCTACGGCGAGCAGTCGGTCGGGACGAACGGCATCGGCACCGCGCTGGAGGACGGCCGCCCGACGACGGTGTTCGGGCACGAGCACTACGCCGAGCACCTGGAGAACCTGGCCTGCGCCGGCGTCCCGATCCACCACCCCATTTCGGGCAAGAAGGTCGGCGCCGTCGACCTCACCTGCTGGTACAAGGACGCGGGCGGGCTGCTCGTCGCGCTGGCGCGGTCCACGGCCGAGCAGATCCGCCAGGCGCTGCTGCGGCACAGCGACCTGCGGGAGATGATGCTGTTCCAGGCCTACCTGCAGACCTGCCGCCGGTGGACGGGCATCGTGCTGGCGTTCAACGAGGACATCGTGATGATGAACGACCGGGCCCGGCAGCTGCTCGACCCGGCCGACCAGTCGGTGCTGCTCGGCCACGCGACCGAGGCGCTGGCCGAGGGCCGCCGGACCCCGGCGACGCTGTCGCTGTCGAGCGGGTTGCGCGTCCGCGTGTTCTGCCGCCGGGTCGCCGGCCGGCGGGAGTCGGAGACCGCGGGCGGCGTGCTGTCGGTGAAGCTGATCGAGGCCGAGGAAACCCTCGCCGTCCCGACGCCGATGCTGCCGATGTACCTGCCCGGCGTCGTCGGATCGGCGCCGCTGTGGCTGCGCTGCGGGCACGACCTCGACACGGGCCACCACCGCGGCGAGTGGGTCGCGCTGGAGGGCGAGCCCGGGACCGGCAAGCTGACGCTGGCGAAGGGCCTGCACCAGCGTCACCACCCGGCGGCCCGGCTCCTGACCGTCGACGCGACGCCCGGCGCGGACTGGGAGGCGCTGCGGCGCGAACACGCCGAAGCACCCGTCCGCACGCTGGTGATCCGGCACGCCGAGCGCCTGAGCGCCCCGGCCGCCACCGCGCTGACCGCGGTCCTGCGGCAGCTGCGCGAAGCCCCGGACCCGCCGTGGGTGGTCGTCACGCTCGTGCCGGAGGCCGAAACCGAGCCGGCGCTGGCCGAACTGCTGAAGTCCTTCCCCCGGACGGTCCGGGTGCCGCCGCTGCGCCACCACGTCGAGGACCTCGCCGAGCTCGTCCCCCTGGTGCTGAGCAAGCTCGGTTACGGCGGCCGGCTGACGTGCTCGGCGGCGGCGCTGCACCTGCTGATGCGGGCGGAGTGGCCGGGCAACACCGGCCAGCTCCACCAGGTGCTGCGCAAGGTGGCCCAGCGCCGCCGCGCCGGCACCATCCGCCCCGGCGACCTCCCGGCGGAGTTCCACGCGGTGACCCGGCGGCCGCTCAACCGCTTCGAGTCGATCGAGCGGGACGCCATCGTGCGGTGCCTGGAGGACGCGGACGGCAACAAGGTCCGGGCGGCGAAGCTGCTCGGCATCTCACGGGCGACGATCTACCGCAAGATCCACGAATACGGCATCGTGCCCCCGGCCCGCTAGGTCACTTGGCCGGCGGGTTCACCGCCGCGGCGACGTCGGCGATCGTCTTCGCGTCGACCAGGCCGGTGTCCTCCAGGACCGTCATGTGGTCCAGGACGGTCTGGTTCGCCTGCGTCGCGTGCCGCCGGATGACGTCGTTCTGCGTGCCCGCGCGGACCTCGGCGATGGTCGCGAAGATCTTGCCGTGCGACGCGCGCAGCAGGTTCGCGAACAGCTTGTCGAACTCCAGGCCCTGGGCATTGGTCAGCTGGCGGACCCAGCCCTGCTGTTCGGCGCTGGCCTGGTCCGGCAGCGTCACGCCGAGCATCTTCGCGTCCTCGCGGACGAGCTGGTCCAGGTGCGAGTGGCCGTCCAGCAGGTGCAGGCCGGCGCGCTTCACCTGTTCGCTGCTCGCGTGGGTCTGGGCGAGGTCGCCGGCCGGGATCTCCCACAGCCCGGCTTGGCGGACCTTGACCAGGAACGTCTTGTCGAGCTCGGTGACCGGGCCGGCGCCCAGGACGTTGTCCCCGGTCCCGGCCTGGGCGGCCGAGCCCATCTGCATGCCGGCCATGTCGTGCGCCGGCACCTGGGCCTGCGTCGAACCGGGCGCGCTCTGGGCGCTGGCGTTGAACACCAGGACCGAGCCGACGCCGACCACGGCGAGCGTGACCACGACGACCAGCGCGGTCCGGGCCTTGGCCCGGCCGGTCATGCCACGGTGATCCGGCATGGTTCCTCCTTCTGACGACAGTTCGGGTACGGGGTACACGGACGTCGTCACGCGGAGGTTCAGCGAAATCCGGAGAATTTTCCTTGCGTGTCAACGGATTCGTCTTCGGATACGGCATCAGCCGACGAAAAAGGGAGCTGCGGCCGAGCCGGCCGGAAACCGCCGGCCACGCCGGGGATGTCCATCTTGACCGATGCTCTTGTGATTGGCAAGTATTGCGGCATGCAATCCCTCGAAGACGCGGCCCCGGGCGCCGACCCGGACGTGGCCGCCCTCGACGGCCTCACCGTGGTCCTGGTCGGGATCGCCTGGGAGTGCGCGCACGCGGCCCCGCCCGAGGTGTCCTTCCCGCAGACGCGGCTGCTGCTCGTCCTCGACCGCCTCGGCCGGGTCCCGAGCTCGCAGCTGGCGGCGGCGATGGGCGTCAACGCGTCCTCGGTGACGCGGCTGGCCGACCGGCTCGAGGCCCTCGGCTACGTGGCCCGCGGCCGCAGCCCCGGCAACCGCAGCGTCGTCACGCTGGAGGTGACCGAGGCCGGGCAGGAGATCGTCCGGCGGATGCTCGACCGGCGGCACGCCGCGCTGGGCGCGCTGCTGGAGAAGCTGCCACCCGGGCAGCGGAAGGCCGCGGCCACCGCGGCCCGGCGGCTGGTGCACGCGGCCGCCACCATCCCGGCGCTCGGCCCCGCCCCGCTGTGAGTGCCATCCTGGACGGCATGCCGACCCGGTGGACGTGCCCGCGCTGCGACCGCGAGTTCGCGCGCACCGGCCAGGGCCACACCTGCGTGCCGGGCTGCACCGTCGACGAGACGTTCGCCGGGAAGCCGCCGTGGCAGCGCGCGGTCTACGACGCCGTCGTCGGGCACCTGCACACCCTCGGCGACGTCCACGAGGACGCCGTCAAGGTCGGGGTGTTCCTCAAGCGCGACCGGAAGCTGGCCGAACTGCGGCCGCGGTCGCGGGACGTGCTGGTGTACCTGTGGCTGCCCCGGCCGGTGGAAACGGCCCGCATCGCCCCGGCGAGCTGGGCGGGCGGGCCGCGGGTGGGGCACAGGCTGAGCCTGCGCGCGGTGTCCGATGTGGACGACGAAGTCCGCGGCTGGCTGACCGCGGCCTTCGCCGCCTCCTGAGTGCCCTGGCTCGTGAGTGGTAAGGCGGGTTAGAACTCGCCTTACCACTCACGAGGGGTCAGGCAGCCGGGCCTGTCCAGCCTTCGGGGACGTGGCCGAGGCGGACCCGCTGCGGGTGGTCGCCGACCGGCACCGAGACGAGCTTCTGCCCGGTCGCGAAGTCGATGGCCGTGACCTGGTCCGCGCCGGCTTCGGAGATGATGCAGGCGCTGCCGTCGCCGCTCACCGTCGCCCAGTACGGCTTGACCGCGGGCACCAGCGGGCCCGGCTGCAGGGACGCGCGGTCGACGACCGTGGCGTAGTCGTCCATCGTCCCGGCGACGCAGAGCTTGGTGCCGGCCGGGTTCATCGACATGCCGTGGTGGCGCGAGTCGTTGACGAAGGTCTTGCGGTCGTCGCTGGTGGCCGGGTTCTTCGGCAGTTCCTTGATCCGGGTGATCTTGTCGGTGGCGACGTCGTACTCGGCGAACCCGTTGAAGAACGACACCTGGAAGTACAGCTTCGACTCGTCCGGCGTGAACGCGACCGGGCGCACGGCGTTCGAAAGGTCGCTGCGGCCGAACGCGTTCAGCCGCTGGCGCATGTCGATCACCTTGACCTGGCGGAACGTCGTGGCGTCGACGATCGTGATGTGCCGGTCCCCCTTGGTGAAGTCCCAGCCCGGGTCGTCGAGGTCGGTGTTGACTTCGCCGATCGACATGTTCCAGATGTAGCGGCCGCCGTCGGTGAAGACGTTTTCGTGCGGCTTGTCGCCGGTGGCGAAGGAACCGACCTGCTGCCCGGTGACGATGTCCAGGACGTGCACGGTGTTGGACGTCGACGCGGAAACGGCGACGCGGCGGCCGTCCGGCGAAACCGCCATGTGGTCGGAGCGGAAGCCCGACACCGGGAAGCGCCAGTTGATCCGGCCGGTGGTCAGGTCGATCGAGACGACGTCGGCGAAACTCGGCCGCGACGCCACCACCGACGAGCCGTCCGGCGTGGTGTACATGTCGTCGACGAACTGGTCGTGCCCCTCGCCGGGGCCGTTGCGGATGCCGAGGAAGAAGGCGAGCTTGATCGGGTTGAGGTAGATCTCCGCCAGCCGCTGGTCCTTGTCCGGGATGATGTTCACCCGCGCGATGCGGGCGAAGGAGCCGCGGGACTGGATGACGTCCGCCGTGCCGTCCCAGTTGTTGCCGACGAACATCACCTCCCGCAGGGCCGCGCCGGTCGCCGGCACCGCGGCGCCGGCCGCCAGCAGGGCGACGGACGCGGTGAGGCAGGCCAGGCGCGAGAGGTACGACCGCTTCCGACGGGAGTTGCGCACGGGGAACACCTTTCGACACTGAAGAGGTGCGGTGGATGGGGCGGGGAAACGAGGTTACTGTCCGGTATGGTCACGATAACCGGCCCCCGGAGCCGCTCCGGTAGGGCCGCTCGCCCAACACCGCGGCGCGGTGTTGTGGCCCGGCCACAACGGGAGGGTGCCGTGCCGGCCTCGCCACTGCTGCGGCAGGTGCTCGACGCGATGGCCGCCGACGACTCCGTCGTCGACGAGCTCGTGCAGGCCGCGCGGAGCCAGTCGCCCGAGGTGGCGCGGCTGCCGGAGGCGGAGAACCGGCGGCACGTCCGGTTCCTGCTCTCGGCCGCGCTGCGCGCCACCACGAACCCCGACAGCGCCGACTACACCACCGCCGAGGCGCTCGGCGCCGACCGCGCCGAGCAGGGTGTCCCGCTCACCGACCTGCTGCGCGGGGTCCAGGCCGGCAAGACGCTCGCGGCCCGCTTCGCCGTCGAACGCGCGCGGGCCGCGGGCCTGCCCGACGACGTCATCCTGGAGACGGTGCTCGACGCCGAGCGCTACACCGGCGCGCTGGAACGGCACATCGTCAAGGGTTACCACGCCGCCGAGCTGCAGCTGTCGCGGACGGTGCGTGACGCGCGGACGCAGCTGCTGCGGACGCTGCTGGTTTCCGGGGACGCGCCCACGGCGGAGGAGGTCCGGCAGGCGGGCCTGCGTCCCGAGGGCCGGTACTCCTGCGTGGTGTCCGACGTCAGCGACCCGGCGCGGGCGCGCACGCTCGAACAGGCGCTGCTGGAGTTCGGCGGGGTGTACGGGCTGGTCGAGGGCAGGCTCACCGGCCTGGCGGCGCGCCCGCCCGCGGGGGTGACGCTGGCCGACGGCGTCCTGCTGGTTGTCGCGCCCCCGGCGGCGTTGCCGCAGCTGCGCGAAGTCCACCGGCTGTGCACGGCGGCGGCGCGGATCGCCGGGCCCGGCCACCACGATCTGGCGTCGTTGGCGGGCGAAGTCGCGTTGGCGGCCGAGCCGCTGCTGGGCGAACTGCTGACGGCCGGCCTGCTCGGCGCGCTCGACCCGGCCAACGCGTTCCACCGCGAGCTGGCCGCGACGGCCCTGGCCTACCTCGACCACGGCCAGCGCCTCCGCCCGACGGCGGACGCGCTGCACCTGCACCCGAACACGGTCCGCTACCGCCTCGACCGGCTGGCCGAGCTGACCCCGGTGGCCCTGGCGGAGAACAGCGGCGGCCGCGTCCTCGACACGCTGCGCTCGTGGTGGGCCCTGCACCACTGGCTCGCTCAGGGTCGCCCACACGGCTGAACTCCGCCCCCTCCCGGCGACGACGTCGACCGGCCGGCAGCCGGCTGGCGGATCCGCGTCAGGCCTTGTGGAGCTTGTCCGGGTGATGGACGGCGGTCTTACCGGATTTCTCGCTTTTGACGAGGTACTGGAGGTTGTCGGGGGACGCTTTGACGTCCCGTTTGCCGGCGTGGGTGTCCTTGGTGATCTTCTCCTCGACGGTGCCGACGGAGCTCTGGTTGCCGGCGTCCCACGTGACGCGGTCGCCCTTCTTGAATTCTTTGCTCATGGCGCCGGAGTACCCAGGATCCGCCCGCTCACCACCGCGGCCGGGCGATGAGCACGCCGCGGTGCGCTGGGCGCTCGCCCCCGCGCCCGGCCCGCGCGTGCTCGACCTCGGCGCCGGCACGGGCAAGCTCACCGCCACGCTGGTGGCGCTCGGACTCGACGTGACCGCGGTCGAGCCCGACCCGCCCATGCTGGCCGAGCTGCGCCGGACGTCCGGGCCCGGCCCGGGAGCGCCGAGGCGATCCCGCTGCCGGACGCGTCCGTCGACGCGGTGCTGGCCGGCAACGCCCCGCACTGGTTCGACCTGGCCGTCGCCAGCCCAGAAAATCACCCGGTCCTGGCGCCGGGCGGTGTGCTGGCCGGGCTGTGGAACGTCGTGGACGACCGGGTCGGCTGGGTGGCCGGGCTGGCGCGGGCCGAGTTCCCGCACGGGCAGCGCCGCACCGCCGATTCCCTGGTGGCGGCCCTGGCCACCCGGGCGGGCGTGCTGGTCATGCCACCGCGGGAACGAGCGGACACGCTTGGCCGGATCCGGGCGTTCCTCGCCGGCCGGCCGGACACCGCGGAGGGCGGGTTCACCCTTCCGCTGCTCACCTGCGTGCTGCGCGGCCACCGCGGGTACCCGTCCCGGATGGACGACGAAGAAACCCGCCGCGAGTTCGGTGACAGCGTCAACATGACCGCCAAGCAGCTCGACGACTGGTTGAAGACCGACGAGTCGAAGGCGGCCGGGCAGCATAAGAACAGCGAATCGATCGGGCACAGGTCCGGGCGGCACATCGTGGAGATCCTGCGGAAGAAAAAGGACGACCTGAGCGGGGACGATCTGGCGCACATGCGGAAGGTGGTCGGGTACGTCCACCGGCACCTGGCGCAGCGACCGTCCGGCGACGTCGAGGACACGACGTGGCGGCACTCGCTCATGAACTGGGGGCACGATCCGCTTGCTCCATGAGGTTGAACTTCCCCCGGGTGGCGTAACAGGTCCACATCGGCCGAGTACCTACCGTCATGAGCGATGCGTTCGCGGACCTCGACGCGGCACTCGGCCGGTTCGACGGAGCTGCCGCCCTGGCTGCCTGCGAAGAACTGGGGCCGAAGGGCGGGGCGCGCGCGGCCGCCGGGCGGGTGCGTGCGCTGTGGTTGCTTCGACGGTGGAATGAAGGCCGGGCCGAGCTGGCGAAGCTTTCCGCAGTGTCGGAGTCGGTGCATGTCGAGCTTGCGCGCGGGATCGTGGCGCTCGGTCAGCCGGATGATCCCCTCTTTCCCGTACTCGATCGCGGATCCGCACTGAGGGACGCCGATCGAGCGCTGGAGGCCTTCCGTTCCGCGTCCGCGCTGGATCCAGCGAACGCGGAAGCCATGGCCGGGCAGGCTACGGCGCTGCGTATGTCGGGCCGGCTCGACGAAGCCGAAAATCTGTTGGACCGCTCGCAGCAACTGTCATCGGCAGTGCGGGTGGAACGGGCTCTGTGCTTGGTCGAGCGTGGGCAATACGCCGACGCAATCAGTGAGATCGAACTAATTCTCGATCTCGATCCCGACGACTTCCGCGCAGCTATTGTCCGCGTCGACGTGCTACGAGTCGATCGGAACCATTCTGCCGCCAGAGCGGCGGCAGACCTTCTCGGATTACGATTTCCCCATGACCCCCGAGTACTGACCACCTATGCCTGGCTATTGGCAAACCAGGGCGAGGAAAATGATGATCGCGAAGCCTTCGAAGCAGCTTTGGCCGTGTTCGAAGAACTGATCTCGATCGATATCCTGCAGCCGAGAGTCGTGCTGGGATCGGTAATCTGCTTGCTTGCGCTGGGAGACACCACCACTGCGAGGGAACTGTCCGACTCCGCACTCCAAAAGGACCCACTGAGCCCACAGCTCAACGTGAGCCGCGCACGTGTGCTCATTGCCGAGAACGCCCCACCGCCGAAGATCGTCGCGGCGCACCGGCATGTGCTCGAGATGGACCCACGGATGTTCCGGGAGAACCTGCGGCTCGCCAGTGCATTGATCGATCTCTACCGGCGAGAGGAAGCGCGGGAGGTTCTTGCGGCGTTCAGCCGGCAGTACCCGCAGCATCCCGAAGCTTTCAATGCCTCACGCTGGCTGGACTCACCGTGGCGCATGCCCCAGTTCTCCGCGATCACCACGAGGGTCGATCACCCCTGGCTGGCCGGGCAAGATCACCCCGAAAAAGTCCTGGGGCACCTGATCGGCGAGGTGGCTCGCACGTGGCAACTGAGCCCGACGGCCACGGAAAGGCTTCGCGATCGCGTCGAGCTGGATCGCAACGCAGTGCTCGAGCAGGCGTTCTCCTACGAGCAACGCTACCTGTCCGCGCGGAACAAGTACCGGACCACCGAGCGACGCGGACGAATTCCTGAATCCTGGCGATTGCTGGGTCACCTCCTGAGCGGAACGAGCATCGCAACAGGGATCGTGGCGTTGCCCTGGCTTGTTTGGCTCATCGGTCAAAGTTCAGGACTGACCAATGGCTGGCACTGGACATTGACCGCCGGCATCCCAGTGCTTCTGGCCGGGATCGCCCTACTCGATAATTTTCACCCGATCCGCATTCGCCTATCAACCACGAGCGCATCAGAGATGATATATCTCGTGTTCGCACTCTCCGTGCCACCAGCCGCAATCTGGCAGGGTATCCACTGGTTCGGGACACCGCAGGGAATTCTTATCGGGTCCACTGTGAGCATCATGGCCGCAGTCGCTTACCAGCTCGGAAAAATACTGCGCGAAAACACCAGGATCAACGAGTCCCGCACACAGGGCGCCTTCGACGAGTGGCTGGAATACCTCTACGGCGCCGGCCTGCTGCCGTTGGCGGCCGAGGTGAGTGGCGAGCTCTCGTCTCCCTACGACACCGTACTGCCGTCGACCAGCAAGATCGTGTCCGAAGCCGTGGTCGACATCGACACCCCGGCCACCAACGAGCTGCGCCAGCTGCTTCGCCAGCGCAGCAAGGGCAGCTTCGCCCTCGCCGGCCCGCGAGGGGCCGGTAAGTCCACCCTGCTCGAACGGTGGTGTGCCGGGCAGCTGCTGCGCGACACCGGCGCGCAGGAGGCGCGGAGGGACCTGACCGTCCGGGTCGACGCTCCCGTCGGCTACCAGTCCAAAGACTTCCTCACCCACCTGTTCGGCCGGTTGTGCGACGAGGTCGAGACGTACGCGACGGACCACGACGCGGCGATCGACAACCGGGGGACGCGGGCCGCGGGCGAATCGCAGTCGGTGCTTCTGCGCCTGTTCCGCGAGACCCGGGCCGAGCACCGTCCCGGCCGGGGCGTCCTGACCGCGTCCGAACTCCTCCACCAGGCCAGGAGCGAACGGAACAAGCTCCGCTACCTGCAAAGCCGCACGACCGAAGGGGAACTTTCCTTCGGCGCACCGCCGGTGTCCGGTGCGACGATCGGGTTCAAACGCAAGACCTCCGTCAAACGGGACGACGTCCCGCTCAACCACCCCCAGCTCGTCGACCGGTTCCGCGCCTTCCTCGGCCTGGCCGCCGAGGTCGTGCGCAACCTCGACGGGAAAGTGCTCATCGGGATCGACGAACTCGACCGGATCAGTGACGGCGAGGGCGCGCAGCAGTTCCTCAACGAACTCAAGGCCGTCTTCAACGTGCCCAACTGCTACTTCCTCGTCTCCGTCTCCGAGGACGCCCTCGCCGACTTCGAACTGTCCGCCATGGGGATGCGGACCGTCTTCGACAGTGCCTTCGACACCATCGTCCGCGTCGACTACCTGACTTTCGACCAGGCGAAACTCCTGTTGAACCGGCGCGTGGTCGACCTGCCGGAACAGTTCGCCGCCCTCGCGTACGTCATTTCCGGTGGGCTCGCGCGGGAACTGGTCCGGCTCAGCGAAGCGATCAGCGACCACAAGCCGTCGGAGAAGCTCGAACTGGCCGACGTCGCCGCACGACTCGTGCGCCGGCAGCTCGGGCGGACCACGCGGGCCGCCATGGATCGGCTGAGCCGGTCGGCCGATCGGCGGGCGGGGGCCTCGCTCATACCCGTGCTCGACGAACACCCCGTCGACGAGCTGACCGGGGATCTCCTCCGCAGCTTCGCGGAGCGGATCGCCGCCACCGGGGCCGGGGACGAAGAGTCCGGCTTCGTCGACGGCGTCCGGCTCGATGTCGCCGTGATGGCCGAATACCTGGCCGTTCTGCTGGACGTCTTCGACCACCGGCTCGACGAGCCGCGGATGGCCGTCGGTGCGGTCCGGGGTCCCGGCGGGTTCGAGACGCTGGCCCGCGCCCGGCGGTACCTCGGCGCCAATCCCCACGGCGCCCGGGAGCTCGTCATCGCCTTCCGGAAAGCCTGGGATCAGCTGGCGAGCGCGTAATCCTTCAGCTCCAACGCGTTCGCCGCCTCGCGGATCGGGCGGGACATCTGCTCCAGGACGCGGTTGCGGCCCGGGAGGTGGGGCATCAGGCGGATCATCCGGGTGTTGAACCACGCGAACGCCCGGGACTGCGGGATGATGCCGCGCAACGCCGTCTTCGCCAGGGCCTGGTTCTTCTCGATGAACGGCCGCATCACCGTCTCGTACCGGTCCAACGCCCCTGCAAAACCCGCAGCCAGCTCGCCCGCCAAGACGTACGCGCCCGCCAAGGCCAGGCTCGTTCCCTGGCCCGAGGCCGGTGACGCGCAGTAGCCCGCGTCGCCCAGGAGGACTACCCGGCCCTCCGACAGGCTGTCCATCGCGATCTGGCACACCGGGTCGAAGTAGAAGTCGTCCGCCGAGCGCATGGCTTCCAGCAGTGCCGGGATCTCCCAGCCCAGGCCGGCGAACCGGTCCGCCACCAGGGCCTTCTGGCCGTCGACGTCCCGGCGGTCATACGCCAACGGCGGGGCCGTGAACCAGAACGCCGCCTTCGCGTCGGCCGCCCGGGCCGTGCTGTAGACGTTCACCATCTTGCCCGGGGCCGCCGAGTGCAGGAGCTCCCAGCGGTCCAGCCGGAAGGTGTTCGGGACCGTCGCGATCGAAACGTAGGCGTCGAACCGGCGCAGGTGGTCCTCCTCCGGGCCGAACGCCAGCGCGCGGACGCCGGAGTGCAGGCCGTCGGCGCCGACCACCAGGTCGAAACGGCGGGGGGCGCCGTGGGCGAAGGTCACCTCGACGCCGTCCGGGTGCTGGTCGAGCCCGGTGATCCAGTCGCCGAAGAGGTACTCCGTGGTCGAACGGGTGGCGTCGTACAGGATGCGGGCCAGGTCGCCGCGCAGGATCTCCGTGTCGTCGCCGTGGCGGAAGCCGAACGTGTCCGCGTCGAGCGTGGCCAGCTCCTTGCCGCGCTTGTCCACGAACGCCGCGCCGCGCATGTCCGTGCTCGCCGCGTGCACCTGCTCCAGCAGGCCCATCCGGCGGACGGCGTCGACCGCGACGCCGCGGATGTCGACCTTGTAGCCGCCTTCGCGCAGGCTCGGGGCGCGCTCGACGACGGTGGTGCGGAAGCCGTGGTGGTTCAGCCACCAGGCGAGGGCGGGGCCGGCGATGCTGGCGCCGGAGATCAGGATGTCCATGCCCCGAACCCTGCCGCCGGCCGCTGACCGCTCACGAACCGAGCGCGAACCGCCGCTGACCGGCCTCCTCGACGGCCTGCTCCGGCGGCGTTTCCCGGCCCCGGTCGAACGCCTCCTCGTAAGCGGCGAGGCCGATCCGCGCCCGGACGCGCTCGACCACGCCGGCGACGTCGGCGTCCCCGGCGACGGGTGCGCCGCGCAGCCCGACGGCCACGCCGAGGAGGAACGCCGCCCGCTCGTCCTCCTCGCGGTCGGCGAGCACCCCGGCCAGCCCCTCGATCGCCTGCGCCGCGCCCGGCAGGTTCGTGTGCTCCATCGCCGTGGCGAGCGCTTCCTGGTGCAGTCCGGTCGCCTCGTCGAGCCGGCCGTCCGCGGCCGCCGTCCAGCCGGCCCCGGTGTGCAGCCGGATCCGGGTCTCGCCGCCGGTCACCGGGTCGGCGGCCAGGCCCAGCGCCGCGGCGTACCAGCGCCGGGCCGCGGCCAGGTCGCCCGCGCGCCGCGCGAGTTCACCCAGGCCGCCGCGGGCGCGGGCGAGCGTCAACGGCGTGCCGGCGGCGCGCGCCTGCTCGGCGGCGGCTTCGTAGTCGGCCCGGGCCGCCTCGGTGTCGCCCGCGCGCAGCACGCCGTCGGCGCGGCGGCAGAGCAGGTCGGCCGCGTCTTCGGTGGCGCCGAGCTCGCCGGCCAGCCGCACGGACTCGTCCATCAGCGCGCGGAACCGCGCGTGGTCGCCGCGCCAGTCCGCGAACTCGGCGAGCTTCTCCAGCGCGCTCGCCTCGCCCCAGCGGTCGCCCAGGCCGCGGAAAGCCGCCAGTGCCGCCGAAAAGTGGGCCTCGGCTTCGGCGATCCGGCCGCCGTACTGCGCGCCGAGGCCGTCCCCGATCCGCGCGAAGGCCCGGGACCACGCGTCGGAGCCGATCAGCGCGGCCAGCCGCTCCCCCTCCTTCGCCTTGGTGCGCGGGGAAAACGCCCACAGCAGGAACAGGTACGGGTACCGCAGCGGGCCGTCGAGCCGCTGCTCGGATCGGCTCGATCGCGACGTCGGTGGCCGACGCGTGGATCGCGCACAGGACGTACTCCTCGGCCAGCCCCGGCGGCGGTTCGGACCCGACGGCGGCGAGCACGGCGTCCGCGATCGGCGTCGCCTCGCTGCGCAGACCGCGCAGCCACCAGTACCAGGAGAGCGCCGCGACGAGCCGCAACGCGGTTTCCGGGGCCTCGGCGGCGCTCCAGCGCAGGGCCGCGTGCAGGTCGGCGTGTTCGGCGGTCAGCTCCGCGAGAGCCGTCAGCTGGTCCGCGCCGCGCAGCTTCGGCTCGCGGGCGCCCGCGAAGTCCAGGAAGTACTTCGCGTGCGCCGCGGGCCGGGCTTCGCCCTGCTCAGCGGAGAACGCGCGGATCGTCTCCAGCATCCGGTACCGGCCGCCGTCGAATACGACGAAGGACTTCTCGACCAGCCCGGTGAGCACGGTGTCGGGGACATCGCAGACGCGCTCGACGGCGGCCGGCCGCGCACCGCCGGCGAACACCGCGAACCGGCCCGCCAGCAGCCGCTCCTCCGCGTCCAGGAGGTCCCAGCTCCACTCGACGACGCCGCGCAACGTCCGGTGCCGTGGTTCGGCGGTCCGGTCGCCGCGGGAAAGCAGGCCGAACCGGTCGCCGAGCCGGGCGGCGACGTCGGCCGCCGACAGCGACCGCAGGCGGGCGGCGGCGAGCTCGATGGCCAGCGGGAGGCCGTCGAGGGCGGCGCAGATCCGGGTCACCGCGCCGGGGTCGGGTGCTTCGCCGGGGGCCACGGCCGCGGCCCGGTCGGCGAACAGCCGTTCCGCCGCGCCGGCGGACAGGGCGCCGACCGGCACCAGCGTCTCGCCGGTCAGGCCCAGCGCCTCCCGGCTGGTGGCCAGGACCCGCAGGCCGGCGCACTCCCCCAGCAGGCGCCGCACCAGCCGGGCGGCCGCGGCGACGACGTGTTCGCAGTTGTCGAGGACCAGCAGCAGCGGCCGGTCGGCGAGCGCGGCGGCCAGGCGGTCGGCCGGGTCCGCGGCCGCGCCCGGCGTCAGCACGCCCTGTTCCCGCAGGCCCAGCGCGGCAAGGACCGCGCGCGGGACGTCGGTGGTCGTCGCGAGTTCGACGAAGCAGACCTCGCCCGCTGCCCGGGCCGCGGCTTCGACGGCGAGCCGGGTCTTGCCCGCGCCGCCCGGCCCGGTGAGCGTGACGAGCCGGGTGTCGCGCAGGGCCGTGGTGAGCCGGTCGAGTTCGGCGCGGCCGACGAACGCGGTGAGCGGCACCGGGAGCCGGCGCGCCGGGGCGGGGGCGGCGCGGAGGGCCGCGGCGTGCGCGTCCGCGAGCTCGGCCGAGGGATCGGTGCCGAGTTCGTCGGCGAGACGTGCGCGGATCTCGGCGAACACCGCCAGGGCTTCGGCGGACTGGCCGCTGCCGTGCAGGGCCCGCACCAGCTGCGCGGTGAGCCGTTCGCGCAGCGGGTGCTCGCGGGCTAGCTCCCGCAGGCCGGCGACGAGCCGGTCGTGGTGGCCGAGCGCGAGCCCGGCTTCGACGCGGTCTTCGGCCGCGGCCAGGCGCAGTTCCGCCAGCCGGGCCGCGCGCGGCGGGTCGGCGAGCCCGTCGAGCGCCGGTCCCCGCCACAACGCGAGGGCTTCGGTGAACAGGTCGAGCTTCCGCGCCGGGTCGGCGGTCTCGCGCGCCTGCGCGGTGAGCCGTTCGAACCGGTGGACGTCGACGTCGGCGGGGTCGACGGCCAGCCGGTAGCCGGCCGGGGTGAACTCGACCAGGCCGTCGGGCGCGCCGCCGTCCCGCAGCCGCCGCCGCAGCCGCGAAACCTGGGACTGCAGGGCCTCGGCCGCCCCTTCGGGCGGGTGCTCGCCGTGCAGGCCGTCGATGAGCCGTTCGGCGCCGACGACCCGCCCGGCGTCGAGCGCGAGCAGGGCGAGCAGCCCGCGCAGCTGCGGGCCGCCGAGGGCGACCGGGGTCCCGTCGGGGCGGCGGGCTTCGACCGGCCCGAGGATGGCGAACTGCACGGTCCCGATTCTGGCGCACGCACCCCGGTCGTGAGTGGCAAAGCGGGTTAGAACTCGCCTTGCCACTCACGACGGCCGTCGCAGACCGCGGAAGAACGTGCGGATGTCGGCCACGAGCAGCTCCGGCTCCTCCATCGCCGGGAAGTGGCCGCCTTCGGCGAATTCCGACCAGTGGGCGATCTTCTCCTCCGGGTCCATGATCCGCCGGACCACCGGTGAGGCGTCGAACACCGCCCAGCCCGCCGGGACGTCCGACGGCGCCAGCCAGCCGTGCGCCGAGTGCGCGGCCTCGTACAGGAACCGGGCCGCGCTCGCGCCGCTGCGGGTGAACCAGTAGAGGCTCACGTTCGTCAGCAGCCGGTCGCGGTCGATGCCGTCCGGGCCGGTCCACGCCTCGAACTTCTCCGCGATCCAGGCCAGCTGGCCGACCGGGGAGTCGGTGAGCGCGGCCGCGATCGTCTCCGGCTTGTGCGACTGGAGATCGAGGTAGCCGCGCCCCGCCTTCCACGCCTCGCGTGCGGCGTCCAGTTCGGACTGTTCGGCCTCCGACAGCCCCGCCGGCAGCGGCAGCTGCTCGCCGGCCAGCGCGATCGTGCCGCGGTCACTGGTGACGTGGGTGCCGATGACGCGGCCGGGGTGCACCGCCGCCAGCCGGCCGGTGACGCCCGCGCCGAGGTCGCCGCCCTGCGCGGCGAACCGGTCGTAGCCGAGCCGGGTCATCAGCTCGGCGAACGCGTCCGCCGTCCGGGCCAGCTCCCAGCCTGGGCCGCTCAACGGCGTCGAGAACCCGAAGCCGGGCACCGACGGGACGACGACGTGGAACGCGTCCGGGCCCGGCTCGGTCAGCGGGCCGATGACGTCGAGGAATTCGGCGACCGAGCCCGGGTAGCCGTGGGTGAGCAGCAGCGGCACCGCGTCGGCCCGGGTCGAGCGGACGTGCAGGAAGTGGATGGTCTGGCCGTCGATCACGGTCGTGAACTGCGGGACCGCGTTGAGCACCGCTTCCTGGGCCCGCCAGTCGTAGCCGTCGCGCCAGTACTCGACCAGGGCCCGGACCTCGGAGGTGGGGATGCCGCGGGACCAGTCCGGCTTGTCGCCGGGCACGGCGCCGGCGAACCGGGCGGCGGCCAGGCGCCGGTGGAGGTCGTCCAGTTCGGCCTGCGGGACGTCGATGCGGAAGGGGCGGATTTCGTTCGTCATGAGCAGCACGGTAGGAACCATTGCGGAAGACTTCCTTCCGCGATTCGTGCGATCGTCGAAGCATGTTGCAGACCTCCGCGCGCCTCCTGCGGCTGCTGGCGCTGCTCGAGACGCGGCGCGACTGGACGGGCGCCGACCTGGCCGGCCGGCTCGGCGTCTCCGCGCGCACCGTGCGCACCGACGTCGGCAAGCTGCGGGAACTCGGCTACCCGGTCGAGGCCGCCCCCGGTGTCCAGGGCGGCTACCGGCTGGGCGCGGGCGCGCAGCTGCCGCCGCTGCTGCTGGACGACGACGAAGCCGTGGCCGTCGCGGTCGGCCTGCGGACGGCGGCGGGCGTCGCCGGCATCGGCGAGACGTCAGTGCGCGCGCTGGCCAAACTGGAGCAGGTGCTGCCGTCGCGGCTGCGGCACCGGGTGCGGGCGCTGCAGACTGCCACGGTCACGGTGCCCGGTGCCGGCCCGGCCGTCGACGCCGACGTGCTGACCGCCGTCGCCGCGGCCATCCGCGCGAGCGAGCGGCTGCGTTTCGACTACACGAGCCACCAGCGGACGCCGAGCCGCCGCGACGTCGAGCCGCACCGGCTGGTCAGCTGGGGACGGCGCTGGTACCTGGTCGCCTGGGACACCGCCCGCGGCGACTGGCGCACCTTCCGCGTCGACCGGATGACGCCGAAAGTGCCGAACGGCCCACGGTTCGCGCCGCGGGAGCCCCCGGAAGGCGACGTCGTGCAGTTCGTCCAGCGCAGCGCGGGCGCGGCGACCTGGCGGTTCCACGCCCGGGTGCGGCTGCACGCGCCGGTCGAGCACGTCCGCGCCCGGCTGCCGATCGCGGTCGACGTGA
This sequence comes from Amycolatopsis sp. NPDC004625, assembly GCF_040609695.1. Classification (NCBI taxonomy): domain Bacteria; kingdom Bacillati; phylum Actinomycetota; class Actinomycetes; order Pseudonocardiales; family Pseudonocardiaceae; genus Amycolatopsis; species Amycolatopsis sp. NPDC004625. The sequence continues at coordinate 10,194 of NZ_JBEXKX010000036.1, read as the reverse complement.
CACCCGAGGGCCCCGGCCGCTGCGTCGCCGAGGTCGGGTCGGACCACGCGCCGATGCTCGCGCTGTACCTGGGTCTGCTCGAAGTGGACTTCGAGGTGCTCGACGCGCCGGAACTCGCCGAAGCACTGGCGGCGGTCGGCGAGCGGTTCCTGCGCGCGGCTAACGCAGGGAGTCCGCCAGCTCCTGGATGATCACCATCTGTTCCGCGACCCCGACCTCCATGCCGGACTGCAGGATCGTGTCCCGCAGTTCCCTGCTGCCGGTTTCGGTCAGCAGTTCCAGGCGCGTGCGGTCGCCGTCGAGGGCGGTGAAGGTGGCGGTGGTGAGCGGGCCGTCCACGTCGTCCGGGTCGACGCCGGGCATTTCGAACACCTCGGTGTAGACGAGCCGCTCGTCCGGCACGATCTCGCGGTACTCGCCGTGGAAGCCGACCTCGACGCCGTCGCCGGTCTTCAGCACGTACCGCCAGCGGCCGCCGGGCCGCAGGTCCAGCTGCACCTCGGTGGTGGTCCCGCGGTGCCCGCTCCACCAGCGGCTCACCAGCTCCGGGGTGGTCCACACGCGGTAGACCAGGTGCTTCGGTGCGTCGAACTCGTGCGTGATGAGGATCCGGTCGTCGGCCGGGGTGGTGATCTCCACGTCAGTGCTCCTGTTCCTTGAGTTCTTCGAGGACGTCGTCCATCAGGGCGAACCGCGCCGCCCACGTCCGTTCGTAGCGCCTGACCCAGTCGTGGATGGGCTTGAGCGCGGCGCCGTTGAGCCGGTAGAGCCGCTGGCGGCCGTCGCCGCGCACGTCGACCGCGCCCACCTCGCGCAGCACGCGCAGGTGTTTCGACACCTGTGGCTGGGCGAGGCCGAGCAGGTCGACGAGGTCGCCGACCGACCGCTCGCCGTCCATCAGGACGTCGAGGATCTCCCGCCGCCGGGGTTCGGCGACCGCGTTGAAGGTGTCGGCTGTCGTCGCTGCTCGTGCCACGAGGGTTATCATATGCCCATATGGGTATGCGTCAAGCCCGCATCCTGGACACGCTGGGCGGGCGTCCCTCCATCTGCGACGATCGGGCCATGACCAGCCGGGCGGGACGTCCACAGAGGACGGACGCGCGCGGCGCCCGGCGCAGCGCCAGCGCGAGCGCCGTGCTGCGGGCCGTCCTCGACCGGGGACCGATCGCGCGCAGCACCATCGCGCGCCGCACCGGGCTGTCCGCGGCCGCCGTCACCGGGCACACCGCCGAGCTGGCCAAGCTGGGGCTGCTGCGCGAACTCCCGGAAACCGAAGCACGCAAGAGCGTCGGGCGGCCGCACGTGCCGGTGGACCTCGACACCGGGCGGCACGTCGCCGGCGCGCTGCACGTGGCCGTGCACCACGCCACCGTCGCGCTGCTCGACCTGCGCGGGAACGTGCTGGTGCAGCACGAAGAACCGCACGACGGGCTGGCCGCCGAAGACCTGCTCGCGCGGGCCGCCGAGATCTTCGACGACCTGCTGCTCGGGCACGCCCCGGACCGCGAGCCGCTCGGGCTCGGCGTCGCCACCGGCGGCTGGGTCGACCGGGCGTCCGGCACCGTCGTCGAACACCCGCTGCTCGGCTGGCACGACGTCCCGGTCCGCGACCTCCTGGCCGGCAGCACCGGGCTGGCGGTCGAGGTCGACGGGCACGCGCGGGCCCTGGTGCACGCCGAACGGCTCTTCGGGCACCCGCGCGCCCGGGACAGCGTCGTGCAGCTGTTCACCGGCCACGTCGTCGACGCCGCCTTCGCCACCGGCACCCAGGTGCACCACGGGCCGCGCTCGGCCGCGGGCGCCGTCGCGCACCTGCGGGTCGACGGCAGCAGCGAGCCGTGCCGGTGCGGGCGCCGCGGCTGTCTCGAAGCGGCCGTTTCCGAAGGAACGCTCGCGCGCAAAGCCGCCGAAACCGGAATGATCGCGCGTCCGGATTTCCCGGAATTGCTCGCGCTCGCCGCGTCCGGCGATTCCGCGGCCGTGGCGATGTTCCACGACCGCGCGCAGCTCATCGGCCAGGCGGCCGCCCTTCTCCTCGACGTGCTCAACCCCGCCGTGCTCGTGGTGGTCGACCGGAGTGTAGCCCACGTACCGAGCTGCCTTCCCATCATCCGGGACGAGGTCCGCGACCGGTCCCGCTGCCCGGATCCGGCGGAAACCGTTGTGGGCACGAGCTTCCCGGGCACCGAGCTGGCCACCGCCGGGGGCGCGGTCCTCCTGGACGTGCTCTACGAAGACCCGCTCGGTCCCCTTCTGACCCGGTGGCCGCACGCTTCGTCACCAAGCAGCGCGTGAACCGGCGGAGTTATTTCACGAACTCGCAAAATTGACCGTCCGTCCGGGCGCCGCCGACAATTGCGGTATCCCCACCGACTCCCGGAACGGACGAAACCGTGAAGAAAACCCTGCCCCTGTTCGCCGCCGCCCTGCTGCTGGCCGGCTGCGCTTCGGCGACGGCCACCGGTGCGCCCGGCCAACCCGAGAAGCTGGAACTGCGCTACCAGGGCAGCGCCAACGCCGTCACCTTGCCCGAACTCGCCGAAGACCTGGGCTACTTCGGCCCGGTCAAGCTCAAGTGGGTCGGCAACACGATCAGCGGACCGCAGGACATCCAGTCCGCGGCCACCGACCAGACCGACTTCGGCGGCGCCTTCACCGGCGCGGTCGTCAAGCTCGTCGAAGCCGGGGCGCCGGTCAAGGCGGTCGTCAACTACTACGGCTCCGACGACAGGGCCTTCATCGGCTTCTACACCGAAGAGGACAGTCCGATCCGGACCGCCCGCGACCTGATCGGCAAGAAGGTCGGCGTCAACACCGCCGGGGCGAACCTCGAAGCCGCGCTCGACACCTGGCTCAAGGGACAGGGCCTGTCCGACGACGAAACCAAGCAGGTGCAGCTCGTCGTCATCCCGCCGGTGAACGCGGAACAGGCGCTGCGCAACGGCCAGCTCGACGTCGCCGCGCTGCAGGGCATCCTGCAGGACCACGCCCTGGCCGCCGGCGGCGTCCGCCCGCTGTTCACCGACGTCGGCGCGTTCGGCCCCTACAACGGCGGCCCGTACGTGCTGCGCACCGACTTCATCAAGAAGTACCCGGAGACCGCGAAGATCTTCGTCTCCGCCGTGGCGCGGGCGATCGAATGGGAGCGCACGACTCCGCGCGACGAGGTGATCGCCCGCTTCACGAAGATCATCAAAGCCCGTGGCCGCAACGAAAACACCGACACGCTCAAGTACTGGAAGAGCGTCGGCATCACCCGCGGCGGCCTGATCTCCGACGCGGACTACACCCGGTGGGAGCCCTGGCTGAAGCAGGAGGGCTACCTCAAGCACGACAAGATCGACACCGCGAAGCTCTACACCAACGAGTTCAACCCCTACCGCGACGGCGCCCCGGCGGTGACCCGGTGATCGGCATCCGCTCGGTGACCAAGACCTTCGGCGCCCTGACCGCCCTCGACGACGTCTCGCTCGACATCGCCGACGGCACGTTCCTGTCCCTGGTCGGCCCGAGCGGCTCGGGCAAGTCGACGCTGCTCGACCTGCTGGGCGGGCTGACCACGCCGACGTCCGGCGAGATCCTCATCGACGGCGAACCGGTCCGCGGCCCGGGCCTCGACCGCGGGGTCGTCTTCCAGCAGTACGCGCTGTTCCCGTGGCGCACGGCCCGCACCAACGTCGAGTTCGGCCTCGAAGGCGGGCCGCTCGGGAAGCGGCAGCGGGCCGAGCGAGCGCGGGAATACCTCGCCCTGGTCGGGCTGTCCGGCTTCGAGGACCGCTACCCGCACGAGCTGTCCGGCGGGATGAAGCAGCGCGTCGCGATCGCCCGCAGCCTCGCCTACGACCCGGCCGTGCTGCTGATGGACGAGCCGTTCGCCGCCCTGGACGCGCAGACCCGCGAGCAGCTGCAGGAGGAACTGCTGCGGATCTGGCGCCGCACCGGCAAGACGATCGTGTTCATCACCCACGGCATCGACGAGGCCGTCTACCTGGGACAGCAGGTGGCGGTGCTGACCTCACGGCCCGGGCGGCTCAAGGCCGTCGTCGACGTCGACCTCGGCGACCGCACCGGGGACGTGCGCTCCGGTCCGGAGTTCGGGCGGCAGCGCCACCGGCTCTGGGAACTGCTGCACGACGAGGTCCGCAAGGCGGCCGAACACGAACGGAGCGCGGCCCGATGACCACCACCCTCGAAGCGCCCACCGTCCACACCAGACTCACCGACCCGCCCCCGAAGCCGCGCCGGTTCCGGAAGCAGCTCACCCGCGCGGTGCACGCGTCCGCCGCGGTCGTCCTGTTCGTGCTGCTGTGGGAGCTCGTCCCCCGGTTCGTCCTGGACGAGGGCACGCGGACGTTCCTGCCGCCGCTGTCGGAGGACCTGCAGGCCCTGTGGGACTTGGCCCTCGACGGCGAACTCGCCGACCACCTCTTGGCGAGCGTGGGCCGGTCCGCCGCCGGGTTCGCGATCGCCGTCGCGGTCGCGGTGCCGCTCGGGCTGCTGATCGGCTGGTACCGGCCGGTGGCGCGGTTCCTGCAGCCATTGCTGGAACTCGCCCGCAACACCGCCGCGCTGGCGCTGCTGCCGGTGTTCACGCTGCTGCTGGGCATCGGCGAGCTGTCGAAGGTCAGCCTCGTGGTGTACGCCTGCGTGTGGCCGGTGCTGCTCAACACGATCGCCGGCGTCAACACCGTCGACCCGCTGCTGGTCAAGGCGGCCCGCTCGCTCGGGCTGTCGAGCCCGCGGCTGTTCCGGAAGGTGATCCTGCCCTCGGCCGTCCCGACGGTGTTCACCGGCATCCGGATGGCGGCGTCCTACTCGATCCTGGTGCTGGTGGCCGCGGAGATGGTCGGCGCCAAAGCCGGGCTCGGCTACCTGATCAACACGAGCCAGGTCAACTTCCAGATCCAGCAGATGTACGCCGGGATCATCGCGGTCTCGGTGCTCGGAGTCCTCGTCAACTCCGGCTTCGTCGTCCTCGAACGGCGGTTTTCCACCTGGCGCCCCAAGGAGAAGCCATGATGCACCTCAACGCGTTCGTGATGCCGAACGGTCACCACGAAGCCGCGTGGCGGCACCCCTCGACCGACCCGCACCGGGCGCGGACGCTGCAGCACTACGCCGACATCGCCCGCACCGCCGAGCGCGGCAAGCTCGACTCGCTCTTCCTCGCCGACGGCGTCGCCCTGTGGGGCAACGTGAAGCACAACTCGCACAGCCACTTCGAGCCGCTGACGCTGCTGTCCGCGCTCGCCGCGTCCACGGTCCACATCGGACTGATCGCGACGGCGTCCACCACCTACAACGAGCCCTACCACCTGGCCCGCAAGTTCGCCTCGCTCGACCACCTCTCCGGCGGTCGCGCGGGCTGGAACATCGTCACCTCGGCGGGCATCGACGAGGCCCGCAACTTCAACCTGGCCAAGCGGCCCTCGCACGCCGCCCGCTACGAGCGCGCGGACGAGTTCATCGAGGTCGTCAAGAAGCTGTGGGACAGCTGGGACGACGATGCCGCGGTCGTCGACCGGCCGAGCGGGGTCTACGCCGACACCGGCCGGATCCGCGCGATCTCCCACGACGGCCCGCACTTCCAGGTGCAGGGACCGCTCAACATCGAACGCCCGCCCCAGGGGTACCCGCTGCTCGTGCAGGCCGGGTCGTCGGAGACCGGCAAGGAGTACGCGGCCCGGCACGCCGAGGCCGTGTTCACCGCGCAACAGACGTTCGCCGAAGGCACGGCGTTCTACGACGACGTCAAGGGCCGGCTCGCCAAGTACGGCCGCACACCGGACGAAATCAAGATCCTGCCGGGCATCTCGCCGATCCTCGGCCGCACCGAGGCCGAGGCCCGCGAACGCGAGGCCGAGCTGAACGCGCTGATCACGCCGGACTACGGGCTGCGGCAGCTGTCGAAGATGCTCGACCACGACGTCACCGGCTACGCCCTCGACGGGCCGCTGCCCGAGGTAGGCAGCTTCACCGAAGGCGGCCAGAGCCGGTTCGACCTGGTCGTCGGCCTGGCCCGGCGCGAGGACCTCACCATCCGGCAGCTCCTCGAGCGGCTGGCCGGCGGGCGCGGGCACCGCGTCTTCGCCGGGACGCCGGTCCAGGTCGCCGACGAGCTGGAGGCGTGGTTCCGCGGCGGCGCCGCCGACGGCTTCAACGTCATGCCGCCCACCCTGCCCGGCGGGCTCGACGACTTCGTCGACCTCGTCGTCCCGGAGCTTCAGCGGCGCGGGCTGTTCCGCACCGAGTACTCCGGCACCACCCTGCGCGAGCACTACGGCCTCGCGCGGCCCGTCAACCGCAACCGAGTGAAGGAGCCCGCATGACCACCATCGGCACCGACGTCCGCAAGCTGACCGGGAGGATCGGCGCCGAGATCGTCGGCTTCGACCCCGCCGGGGACCTCGACGCGGCGCAGGTCGCGTTCCTGACCGACGCGCTGCACGAGCACAAGGCGCTGGTGTTCCGGGGCGTCCGGCTCGACGACGAGGGCCAGCAGCGGTTCGCGGCCCGCTTCGGCGAGCTGACCAAGGCCCACCCGACGGTCCCGGCCGTCGACGGCGCGCCGACGATCCTGCCCGTCGACAGCGAGCAGGGCCGCGCCAACCACTGGCACACCGACGTCACCTTCGTCCTCAACCCGCCGAAGGCCAGCACGCTGCGGAGCCTGGTCGTGCCGCCCTACGGCGGGGAGACGCTGATCGCGAACGCCGCCGCGGCCTACCGCGACCTGCCGGAGCCGCTGCGGGCCTTCGCCGACACGCTGCGTGCGGTGCACACCAACGACTACGACTACGTCCGGCCGCCGGAGACCGTCGACGACAAGGAGCAGGCGCGGCGGGCGCAGTTCGTCTCGCGGAAGTACCGGACCGTGCACCCGGTGGTGCGGGTGCACCCGGTGACCGGCGAGCGCGGCCTGTTCGTCGGCGGGTTCGCCCAGCGGATCGAAGGCCTGTCGGTGACCGAGTCGCGGGACCTGCTGCGGCTGCTGCAGTCCTACGTCACCCGGCCGGAGAACATCGTGCGGGTGACGTGGGAGCCGGACCAGCTGGTGCTGTTCGACAACCGCATCACCCAGCACTACGCGATCGACAACTACGACGGCCTGCCCCGGCGGCTCAACCGCGTCACGGTGGCCGGCGACGTCCCGGTGGGCCTCGACGGGCGGCCGAGCGAGTCGCTGGAAGGGGACGCCTCGCACTACACCTCCGTGGCCTAGCGCCGGTCGTGAGTGGGAAACAGTGTTCTAACGAACCGAGTTCAGCTACCTG
>NZ_JBEXKX010000036.1:0-2907 GCF_040609695.1 Amycolatopsis sp. NPDC004625 | reverse complement strand
GGGCGGGGGGCGGCGCGGCGCCCCCCCCCTCCCCGGCCGGGTCGTGGCGGGGTTGGTGTTCTTGGTCTTCGTCCCTCACAACCTCATCCCCCCCCCCCCCACCCCGCGCGGCGGCGGCGCCTCTCACCATCCCGTGCGGGCGAGGTCCCGGAAGCAGTCCCAAGCCCGGCTGACCAGCGCCGGGTGCGTCCGCAGGTCGATCGCGGTGCGGGCCAGCGCCGCGGCCGAGGCCAGCATCGCCGCCCGCCCGCGCGGGCCGGCCGCCGCTTCCGCGAACTCCGGTGTGTGGTCCGAATGCTCCTCCGCCGCGATCGCCACGAACGGGTGAATCGCCGGGACGCGGACGCTGACGTCGCCGATGTCCGACGACCCGAGGTAGACCCCGGGGGCCGGCGGGGTCGCGTGGATGCCGCACGCCGCCAGGTGCTCGGTGAACCGCTCGGACAGCACGGGGTTGTCGCGGAAATGCGAGTACCCGCGGCCGAGGCGTTCGACCTCGGCCTTCGCGCCGGTCGCCAGCGCCGCGCCCTCCGCGCACGTCGTCACGGCTTCGACCAGGCTGTCCAGCGCGTCCGTCGTCAGCGCGCGCAGCCCGAAGTGGCCCTCGGCGCGGTCCGGGACGATGTTCGTCGCCTCGCCGCCGTGGGTGATGATGCCCTGGACGTGCGAACCCGGCGGCAGCCGCTGGCGCAGGGCGGCCACCGCGCCGAACGCCTGGATCAGCGCGGCGAGCGCGTCGACGCCGGCCTCCGGGTCGCCGGTCGGGTGGGCGGCGCGGCCGTGGAAGGTCACCTCGAGCTCCACCTGCGCGGTCAGCGGCGCCCACGACCACGAGTGGACGCCGGGGTGGATCATCAGGGCCGCGTCGACGTCGTCGAAGATCCCCGCCTCGGCCATGGCGACCTTGCCGCCGCCGCGTTCCTCGGCCGGGGTGCCCACCGCGAGCAGCGACCCCGGGGTGTCCCCCAGCACCTCCTTGGCGGCGAGCGCGGCCCCGAGGCCGGCCGCGGCGATCAGGTTGTGCCCGCAGGCGTGCCCGAGGCCGGGCAGGGCGTCGTACTCGAGCAGCAGCGCCACGCACGGCCGCCCTTCCCCCGCCCGGGCGACGAACGCCGTGGGGAGGCCGGCAACCCCGCGCTCGACCTCGAAGCCGTCCGCGGCCAGCTCTTGCGTCAGCAGTTCGGCGGCGGCGTGTTCCTCATAGGACAGTTCCGGCCGCTCGTGCAGCGCGGTGGCGACGGCCCACAGCCGCTCGTCCAGGTGCTCGATCCGCTCGTCGGCCCGCTCGTGCAGCTCCTCGTGCCACTCCATGCCCTCCGGGATACCCCAACCACGGACGGTCATGCCACCGGAAGGGGTTTCGCGCGGGCCGGCTCCGGCTACTCGCGCGGCATGGACCACAGCAAGGCACCGGTGCTCGAGGCGCTGCGCGACTACCGCAGCGCCGGCTACGTCCCGTTCAACGCGCCCGGCCACAAGCAGGGCCGCGGGGTCGATCCGCGGGTGCTGGAGGTCGTCGGCGCCGACGTGTTCCGGTCCGACGTCATCTCGCTCAACGGCCTGGACGACCGGCTGATGCGCCGGGGCGTGCTCGCCGAAGCCCAGGAGCTGATGGCCGACGCGGTCGGCGCCGAGCACACGTTCTTCTCGACGTGCGGCAGTTCCCTGTCGGTGAAGAGCGCGATGCTCGCGGTCGCCGGCCCGCACGAGAAACTGCTGGTCCCGCGGCACGTGCACAAGTCGGTGATCTCCGGGCTGATCGTCAGCGGGGTGCAGCCGGTGTGGGTGCACCCGCACTGGGACGCCGAACGGCACCTGAGCCACCCGCCGGGCGTGCGGGAGTTCGCCGAGGCGTACGAGAGCGCCTCCGACGTCAAGGGCGCGCTGGTCGTCACGCCGACCGACTACGGGACGGGCGGTGACCTGGGCGCGATCGCGCAGTGGTGCCACGAACGCGGTCTCCCGCTGATCGTCGACGAGGCGTGGGGCGCGCACCTGCCCTTCCACGACGGCCTGCCGCCGTGGGGGATGGACGCGGGCGCCGACGTGTGCGTCACGAGCGTCCACAAGATGGGCGCGGCGGTCGAACAGAGCTCGGTGTTCCACCTCCAGGGCGACCGCGTCGACCCGGACGTGCTGAAGGCGCGCGAAGACCTGCTCGGCACGACCAGCGCGAGCTCGCTGGTCTACGCCGCCCTCGACGGCTGGCGCCGGCAGATGGCCGAACACGGCGAGGAGCTTCTCGACGGCGCACTGACGCTCGTCAAGTCGGTCCGCAGCCGGCTGGCCGAACTCGGTGTGGGCGTGCTGTACGACGAGTTCCTCGGCCCGGACCTCGCCCACTCCGCCGACCCGCTGAAGGTCGTGCTCGATCTGGACGCGCTGGGCATCAGCGGCTACCAGGCCGCCGACTGGCTGCGGGACCACCGGCGGGTCACCGTCGGCCTGTCCGACCACCGCCGGATCGTCGCGCAGTTCACCCACTCCGACGACGAGCAGACGGCCGGCACGCTGATCGATGCCGTCGACGCGCTGGTGAAGGCTGCGCCCTCGTTCGAGAAGCCGCCGCGGGTGAACCTGCCGTCGCCGCGGGAACTGGAGCTGGAGACGGCGATGCTGCCGCGCGACGCGTTCTTCGGCCCGGCCGAGCAGGTGCCGGTGGCCCAGGCGCCGGGCCGGATCTCGGCGGAGATGATCACGCCGTACCCGCCGGGAGCGCCCGGTGTGCTGCCCGGCGAGGTCATCACGCAGCCGGTCGTCGACTACCTGCGCAGCGGCCTGGGCGCCGGCATGATGCTGCCCGACCCCGCCGACTCCGAGCTCGGGTCCATCCGCGTCGTCGCCAACCGGTCGTGGTGGGTGTATGGACGGGCTGAGACCCACTTCACAACAGCCCCCGGCCAGGTC
>NZ_JBEXKX010000035.1:58702-109240 GCF_040609695.1 Amycolatopsis sp. NPDC004625 | reverse complement strand
ACCCCCCCCCACCCCCCCGGGCCCCGACTATACACCCATCCCCGCCGCCGCCCGCGGGGGGGTGTGGTTTTGTGGGTCGTCATACCCCCCCCACCCCCCCCCCCCACCAGCCGCGGCAGCGCGTCCGGGGACGGCTCAGGCGGCGCGCTGGGCGCCGTCGGCGTGCCAGGAGGGGTAGCGGTAGCGGGTGTGCAGCAACGTCCGCTGCCGCGCCAGCTCGGCCGCGGACGGCGGGCGGGGCACGAGCGTCCCCAGCAGTTGCGACGCCGCCGCCCGCACCGCGGCCTCGACCGCCGGGAACCCGGGCCGCAGCCCGTGCTCGGCCAGCGACGCCACCGGGCTGCGGTGGGAGTCGAGCGGCCGCGGGTCCGGCGGCGCGCCGGTCAGGTAGCGGCCGACGAGCCCGGCCGTCGTCTCCACCAGCAGCGTCGAGTGGGCCAGCAGGCCGGTCTTGGTGCGGAAGACGGCGAACCCGCACAGCTTCGCCTCGCCGACGAACAGGCCGCGGTCACCGATCCGCGGCACCAGCCCGAGCTGGTCGACGGCGGCGCTCATCACCTGGCCGAGCGCCTCCAGCGGCCGGTCGGCCGGGCCCGGCAGGACCAGCGTCACGTTCAGGTTGCCCGGGTCGTGGAACACCGTGCCGCCGCCGCTGGCCCGCCGCAGCACCGGGACGCCGTCGCGCTCGCACTCCGGGACGCGCACTTCGCGCGCGATCCGCTGCCCGCGCCCCACCACGACGCAAACCGGGTTGCGCCAGAGCCACACCACGGGTGACTCCGGCGCAACCCGGAGGAGCGCTTCGTCGAACGCGAGATTCTCGGCCGGGTCCGTGAACGCCGCACGAACATCCGACCCGGTCGTCATAGCGCTTTGAGTTCCTCCACGATCTCGCCCACCGACGACTTGGCGTCCCCGAAGAGCATGCTGGTCTTCGGATCGTAGAACAGGTCGTTGTCGATGCCCGCGAAGCCCGAGGCCATCCCGCGTTTCAAGACGATCACGGACCGGCTCTCGTTGACCTTGAGGATCGGCATCCCGTAGATCGGCGAGCTCGGGTCGGTCTGCGCGGCCGGGTTCGTGACGTCGTTCGCGCCGATCACCAGCGCGACGTCGGTCTGGGCGAACTCGGAGTTGATCTCGTCCATCTCCTTGAGCTGCTCGTAGGGCACGTCGGCCTCGGCGAGCAGCACGTTCATGTGCCCGGGCATCCGGCCGGCGACCGGGTGGATCGCGTACGCGACCGTGATGCCCTTCTTCTCCAGCAGCTTCGCCATCTCGCGGACGGTGTGCTGCGCCTGCGCCACGGCCATGCCGTAGCCCGGCACGACGACGACCTTGCTCGCGTACGCCATCTGGATCGCGGTGTCGGCCGCGCTGGTCGAACGCACCGGGCGGGCTTCCTTAGTGCCGCCGCCGGCCGAAACCGCCGGCCCGCCGCCGAAGCCGCCCGCGATGATCGCCGGGATGGACCGGTTCATCGCCTTGGCCATCAGGTTCGTCAGGATCGAGCCGGACGCGCCGACGATCATGCCGGCCACGATCAGGGCCGTGTTGTCCAGCGCCAGGCCCATCGCCGCGGCCGAGAGCCCGGTGAACGCGTTGAGCAGCGAAATCACCACCGGCATGTCCGCGCCGCCGATCGGCAGCACCACGGTGAGCCCGAGGATGCCCGCCGCGACGAGCAGGCCGATGATCAGCAGCTCGCTGTCGCCGCCGGTGATGATGAGCACCGCGCACCCGACCGCGACGAGCAGGAGCAGCGCGTTGACCGGCTGCTGCAGCTTGCCGAGGGTGATCGGGCGGCCGCTGATCAGCTCCTGGAGCTTGCCGAAGGCGACGTTCGAGCCCCAGAACGAGATCGACCCGATGATCGCGGCGAACAGGGATGCGATCGCGATGTACGCCGGCTCGTGCGCGTAGCCGCCGGTGGAGTTGAACTCGACCCACGCGATGAGCGCGACCGCGCCACCGCCGACGCCGTTGAACAGGGCCACCATCTGCGGCATCGCGGTCATCTTGACCTTGCGCGCCGACGGGACGCCGACGACCACGCCGATCCCGACGCCGAGCGCGATCAGCACCCAGTTGCCCATCCCGGGGGTGAGCAGCGTGGCGATGACGGCGATGCCCATGCCGACCGCGGCGATCCAGTTGCCGCGGACGGCGGTGCGCGGGCCGGTCAGGCCCATCAGGCCGTAGATGAAGAGGGCGAACGCGATGATGTAGAGGATCGCGATGAAGTCGGTCACTTCTCGTCCTCCTCACCGGGCACGGGCTTCTTGGCCTTGAACATCGACAGCATCCGGTCGGTGACCAGGAAGCCGCCGACGACGTTGATCGTGCCGAAGGCGATCGCGATCACCAGCAGGATCTTGTTGAACACGCCGTCGACGCCGAGGCCGAGCACGACCAGGCCGCCCAGCAGCACGATGCCGTGGATGGCGTTGGTGCCGGACATCAGCGGCGTGTGCAGCGTGTTGGGCACCTTCGAGATGACGGCGAAGCCGACGAACCCGGCGAGCACGAGCACCGCCAGGTTCTGCACCAGCGGGCTCATGACGGGCTCCCTTCGCGCCCGGCCACGCAGGCACCGGCGACGATCTCGTCTTCGAAGTTCAGCTCCAGTGCGCCTTCCTTCGTCACGAGCAGCTCCAGCAGCTCGACGACGTTGCGCGCGTACAGCTCGCTGGCGTGCGAAGGCATTTCGGCGGGCAGGTTCAGCGGGGACGAGATGGTGACGTCGTGCTCCACGACATCCTCGCCCGGCTTGGTGAGCTCGCAGTTGCCGCCGGTCTCGCCGGCGAGGTCGACCACGACGGATCCGGCGGGCATGCCCTTGACGGCGTCCGCCGTGACCAGGGTCGGCGCCTTGCGGCCCGGGACCAGCGCGGTGGTGATCACGACGTCGAACCTCGTGATGGCCTCGGTGAGCCGCCGCTGCTGCTCCTCGCGCTCTTCCGGCGTCAGCTCGCGGGCGTACCCGCCTTCGCCGACCGCCTCGATGCCGAGGTCGAGGAACTGCGCGCCGAGCGACTTGACCTGCTCGGCGACCTCCGGCCGGACGTCGTAGCCGGTGGTCTGCGCGCCGAGCCGTTTCGCGGTGGCCAGCGCCTGCAGCCCGGCGACGCCCGCGCCGAGCACCAGCACCTTGGCCGGCGGAACGGTGCCGGCCGCGGTGGTGAGCATCGGGAAGAACCGCGGGAGCTTCTGGGCCGCGAGCAGCACGGCGCGGTAGCCGCCGATGCTCGCCTGCGACGACAGCGCGTCCATCGCCTGGGCCCGGGAAATGCGCGGGACCGCCTCCATCGCGAACGCGCGCAGGCCCGCATCTGCGAGCTTCGCGAGCCCCTCCGGATTGCCGCGGGGATCGAGGAAGCCGACGAGCACGGCGCCCCGGCTCAGTTTCGCGACTTCCCCGGGCGAAGGCGGGTTGACCTTCACGACGATCGGTGCGCCCCACGCGTCGCCGAGTTCGGCGCCCGCCTGGGTGTACGCGTCGTCACTCAGGTGCGCACCGGCGCCGGCACCCGGTTCGACGACGACGCGCAGCCCGCGCTGCACGAGCCGCCCGACCAGTTTGGGCACCAGGGCCACCCGCCGCTCCCCGGGGCGTGATTCGGCCACCACACCCACGGTGAGCTGCTGACTCTGTTCGCTGTCCGTCACACGACCTCCTCATCGGCGAGGCACGATCCGAGGGTTGTACCACGCCGGACCGACACTCCCCAGTGACGTGAGTCGCAAGTCTCGACGTTGTGCCGGGAAGTACGAACGTCGTGCGTGAAACGTTCAGGCCGATTTCCAGTGCGGAACGCCGAGCAGCACCAGACGCAGCCGTTTTTCCGCCGTTCCGGTGATTTTCGCGTCGTCGGCCGGGCGGGCCTCCAGCAGTTCGACAATGGTCGTCAGCATCACGGAAACGATCAAGTCGGCCAGCATGTGCAGGTCTTCGGTGCTCCACGACCGCAGCGGCGCGAACCGGGCGAGGTCGATCGCGAGGTCGCCGGAGAACAGGCGCAGCTCGACGCCGATCGCGCGGGCGAGCGGGCCGCCGCCGTAGCGCTCGCGGGTCAGGAACCGGAAATGGTCCTCGTTCGCCCGGACGAACTGGTGCACCGTGGCCACCGAGGCGCTGATCATGCCCTGGTAGGTGTCGGGATCGGTGCGGGCGGAGCGCATCATGCCGCGCAGCGTGCGGGTGGTCTCCTCGACGAGCGCGACACCGAGTTCCTCCATCGAGGCGAAGTGCCGGTAGAAGGCCGTCGGCACGATGCCGGCGCCCTTCGCGACCTCGCGCAGGGAGAGCGTGGCGAACGGCCGGTCGGCCAGCAGCTCGAGGGCGGTGTCCAGCAACGCCTGGCGGGTGCGCAGTTTGCGCTCCTGGCGGCTCACCGGCGTCAGTGGTTCGGACACAGGTTCCAGCGTACGGGTGTCCACCGCGTTGCTCACGTCACATCCTCGGGGTCTCGCGTTGACAGGCTGTCCACTCCTGCAGTGCACTGTTGAGTGCACAGTCGTTCACTGTAACCGAGGAGGTTCGGAGATGACGGCGCTCATCCCCCGGCGGGTGCGCGGCCTCGCCTCGCTGGCCGAGGCGCTGCTGACGCCGCACGGGATGGACCGGTACCTGGAACTCGTCGACCCGATGCTGGTCCGGCGCGAGGTCCGCGGGCTGGTCACGGCGGTGCGCAAGCAGACGCCGGACAGCGTCACGCTCACCGTGCGGCCCAGCCGCGCGTGGCCCGGCTTCACCGCCGGCCAGTACGTCCGCGTGCAGGTGGAGATCGACGGCGTCCGGCGCACGCGCTGCTATTCGCCGTGCGGTTCGCAGTACGACGGCGAACTGGAGTTCACGGTCAAGGAGCAGGGCCTGGTGTCCGGCCACCTGAACCGCGCGACCGGCGTCGGCTCGGTGCTGAACCTGTCCACTCCGGACGGTGGGTTCACGCTGCCGGCGGTGCGCCCGGACCGCCTCCTGCTGATCGCGGGCGGCAGCGGGATCACGCCGGTGCTCGCGATGGCCCGCACCCTGGTCGACGAGGGGCACCCCGGTGAGATCGTGTTCGTGCAGTACTCGAACGGCCCGGCCGACGCGCTGTACCGCACCGAGCTGGCCGAACTCGCCGCCCGGCACCCGGGGCTGCGGGTCGTGCACGCCCACACCCACTCGAAGGGTGGCGACCTGAACGGGTTCTTCTCGCCGGAGCACCTTTCGCGGGTCGCGCCCTGGTTCCGCGACGCGGAAGCGTTCGTCTGCGGCCCCCCGCCGCTGATGAACGCGGTGCGCGAGCACTTGGGTGAACGCGTGCACACCGAAGAGTTCACGCCGCCGGCGTTGACCTTCGACACCTCCGCGGCCGAGGGCCAGGTCCGGTTCAAGCGCAGCGGCCGCGAGTGCGCCAACTCCGGCAAGCCGTTGCTGGAGCAGGCCGAGGAGGCCGGGCTGTCGCCGGAGCACGGCTGCCGGATGGGCATCTGCTTCTCGTGCACCCAGCGGAAGACGGCCGGGCGCGTCCGCAACGCGCGCACCGGCGAGGTTTCCGGCGACGAAGACGAAGAAATCCAGCTCTGCATCTCCGTCCCGGTCGGGGACGTCGAGATCGACGCTTAGGGAGAACTGCCATGACCGGTCTGCAGGACCGCCTGACCCCGGAACAGGTCGAGGAGTTCGGCCGCGAACTCGACGCGCTGCGGCAGCGGATCGTCGACGACCTGGGCCAGGAGGACGTCGACTACATCCACAACGTCATCAAGACCCAGCGCGGCCTCGAGGTCGCCGGCCGGGCGCTGCTGTTCGCCGGGTTCTTCCCGCCGGCGTGGCTGGCCGGCGTCGGCGCGCTGTCGCTGGCCAAGATCCTGGACAACATGGAGATCGGCCACAACGTGATGCACGGCCAGTACGACTGGACGCGCGACCCGGCGCTGAGCTCGCAGCGGTTCGAGTGGGACACGGTGGCGCCGGCGGAGAACTGGCGGCACTCGCACAACTACATCCACCACACGTACACGAACATCGTCGACAAGGACCGCGACGTCGGCTACGGCATCCTGCGGATGGACCAGGCCCAGAACTGGCACCCGTACTACCTGGGCAACCCGGTGTACGCGACGCTGCTGGCGATCTTCTTCCAGTGGGGCGTGATGCTGCACGACCTCGAGGTCGAGAACGTGGTCAACGGTTCGCGGACCTGGGCCGACAACGTGCCGGTCCTGAAGAAGATCGTGCGGAAGGCGTCCCGGCAGGTCGGCAAGGACTACGTCCTGTTCCCGCTGCTGACGGGCCCGCTGGCGCCGCTGACGTTCCTCGGCAACGCGACGGCGAACCTGACCCGCAACCTCTGGGCGTTCGCGATCATCTTCTGCGGCCACTTCCCGGCGGACGTGGAGAGCTTCACGGAGGAGGAGACGGCGTCGGAGTCACGCGGCCAGTGGTACCTGCGCCAGATCCTGGGCTCGGCGAACATCACCGGCGGCCCGCTGTTCCACATCCTGAGCGGCAACCTGTCGCACCAGATCGAGCACCACCTGTTCCCGGACATCCCGGCGCGCCGGTACCCGCAGATCGCGGGCGAGGTGCGCGCGATCTGCGAGAAGTACGGCCTGCCGTACCACACGGGGCCGCTGCGCAGGCAGCTGTGGTCGGTGGCGAAGAAGATCGTCAAGCTGGCCCTTCCTTCGTCGCCGTCGCCGACTACCGTGGAACCCGACCGGCAGCTCCGAGCAGCGTGAGGGTGACATGGTGGGCCAGTTCGAACGAGAGAAGGACACCCTGCAGGTGATCACCGAATCAGCGGCGACGCACGTCGGCAACATCGTCTCGATCATCACGGGCGCGATCCGCGACGTCGCGAAGGAAACGGGCGACTGGCTCACCGACGTCATCGAGATGCGCGAAGCGGCCCAGCGCGCTCGGGAGGACGACCCGGACACGCCTTGAGCGGCGCCCCACGAGTCATCCACAGCCCGGCCGGGTTGTGGATGACTCGTGGGGCGCGGCCGGCGCGGGCGCCGGACTGTCGGTGGCCGCCGGTAGCGTGGAAGACGGGGGGCGCCCCCGCGGCCGGGTCAGGTGTTGGTTCGGGGCGGCGGTAGTGGGTGCCGTGCGCGCGGATCCGCCCGCCGGCAAGAGTGGCCGTGTCCAAGCCCAGCCGCAACCGGCGGCCGCGCCACTGCCGGGCGCCTGCCTCGGCTGAAACGGGGGCCTCCCCGGCCGCACCCGGGCCACTATCGCGCGACTGCCCTCGGCTCGCTTGCGGTCGTAGCAAGCCCGCCTGACCGGGTCCGCCAGCGCCGCGAACGCGGCGAGGAAGAACGCGCGCTGAGCTGCCGGTTGCCGGTCCGAGCGGGGCGCTCGCCCTCGATGCCGGTGCCGAAGCTGCGGGTGACCGGGGCAATACCGGCGTAGGCGGCCAAGTGCCGCCGCAGCGGGAGAGGATTTCCAGCGCGGCCGGGTGGCTGGCCTTCGGGCCGATGGCCCGCTCCCGAGCGGGGTGGATGCCGGTGAGCAGCCCGCGAATCCGGTTGCTGACCCGGGTGGTCTCGCCGGCCACGCGGATCCGGGTGGTGATCCGGGTGGCCTCGCCGGCCAGGTCGTCGTCCCCGACCAGCACCTCCAGCTCGGCCAGGGCCTCGTCGCCCCGAGCCTCCCTCGCCGGTCGAGATCCCTCCCGCTGAAACGGGGGCCTCCCCGGCCCCACTCGGGGGAAAACCGGATGGGCCCGCCCGCCGCCCCGGGCGAGACTGAATCCGTGACCAGCCTCCATCCCCTCCGCCGCATCTTCGGCCCGCTCGCCGCGCGGGACTTCTGGGCCGAATACCTCTGGCTGTGCCTCGCCGGCCCGCTCACCGTCGTCTCGCTGCTCAGCTTCCTTCTCGTCCTCGCGCTCGGCCTCTGGCTGACTCCCGTCCTCCTCGGCTTCCTCGTGCTCGCCGGCGCCGTCTTCTACGCCCGTGGGCTCGGGGCCGCCCACCGGCGGCTCGCGAAAGCCCTGCTCGGCGTCAGCGTCCCCGCTCCCGCGCTGCCCGAACTCAAGCCCGGTCTCTGGAGCTGGGTGAAGGCGCGCGTCGGCGATGCGGCCGGCTGGCGCGCCGCCGGGTACCTCCTCCTGCGCCTCCCCCTCACCTTCGCCGGGCTGAGCACCGTCATCTCCGGGACCTTCTACGGCCTCGCCGCCACCACCTTCGGCCTCTTCTGGTTCCCGCTGGGCGAACACGACCTGCCCACCTTCGGCATCCGCGCCGACCACTGGCCGGGTGCGCTGGCCTGGTCGGCGTCCGGCTTGCTGGTCCTCGTCGCCCTTCCGTGGGTGACACACGCCTTCGTCGCGCTCGATCGGCTGATGGTCGTCGGGCTGCTCGGCGAACGCGAGCTGTCCGGACGGGTGCGGGACCTCGAGGCGAGCCGGGCGACCGCCGTCGAGGACGCCGCCCTGCGGCTGCGGCGCATCGAACGGGACCTGCACGACGGGGCGCAGGCCCAGCTCGTCGCGCTGGCCATGAAGCTCGGGCTGGCCAAGGACGAGCTGGCCGACGTCGACCTCCCCGAAGTGAAAGCGCTGGTCACAGCGGCGCACACGAACGCGAAGCAGGCGTTGACCGAGCTGCGCGACCTCGCCCGCGGCATCCACCCGGCCGCCCTGGACGCGGGGCTCGACGTCGCCCTCGCCACCCTGGTCGCCACGTCGGGGATCGACGCGCGGGTCGCGGTCTTCCTGCCGCGCCGGCCGCCGCCGTCGCTGGAAACCATCGTCTACTTCAGCGCCGCCGAGCTGCTGACGAACGCCGCGAAGCACGGCGGGACGACGCTGGTCCAGGTCACCGAGGAGCGGGACGCGCTGTGGCTGCGGGTGTCCGACGGCGGCCGCGGCGGCGCCCGGCTCGTCCCCGGCGGCGGGCTGGCCGGCGTCGCCGAACGGCTGCGGACGGTCGACGGCGAACTGATCGTCGCCAGCCCGCCGGGCGGTCCGACCGAAGTGACCGCGCGGGTGCCGCTGCCCCGCTAGGGTCGCGGCATGCGGATCGTCATCGCGGAGGACTCCACCATCCTGCGCCAGGGTCTCGTCGAGCTGCTGACCTTCCGCGGCCACGAGGTCGTCGCCGCGGTGAAGGACGCCGAAGCGCTGCGGGCCGCGGTCGAAAGCCACGGCCCCGACGTGTCCATTGTGGACATACGGATGCCGCCGACGCACACCGACGAGGGCCTGCGGGCGGCGATCGCCCTGCGGCGCGAACTCCCGGGCTGCGCGGTGCTGCTGTTCTCCCAGTACGTCGAGACGAAGTACGCGGCCCAGCTGCTGGCCGACCGCGCGGGCGGCGTCGGCTACCTGCTGAAGGACCGCGTCGCCGAGGTGTCGGACTTCCTCGACGCGCTGCGCCGGGTCTCGGACGGCGAAACGGTGCTCGACCCCGAAGTCGTCAGCCAGCTCTTCTCGGCGACGCGCCAGACCGACGCCCTCGACGGCCTCACCCCGCGCGAACGCGAGGTGCTGGGCCTGATGGCGGAGGGCCGGTCGAACTCGGCGATCGCCGCGAAGCTGTTCCTCTCGGCCGGATCCGTCGAAAAGTACGTGACGTCGATCTTCGGCAAGCTCGGCCTGCCACCGTCCGAAGGGGACAATCGCCGGGTGCTCGCCGTGCTGCGCTACCTCGACTCCTGAGCCTTACCCTGGGAGCCATGTACTCCACCGAGATCGAGGTCCGCACCGGCTCCGCCGCCGTCGTCCACGACCTCACCCACGAGGCCGAAGCCTTCCTCCGCGACGCCGACGCGACCGACGGGCTGCTGCACGTCTGGGTCCCGCACGCCACCGCCGGGCTGGCCGTCCTGGAAACCGGCGCCGGCAGCGACGAAGACCTGCTGACCGCCCTCGACGAGCTGCTCCCCCGCGACGGCCGCTGGCGGCACCGGCACGGGAGCCCGGGTCACGGCCGTGACCACGTGCTCCCGGCGCTGGTGCCGCCGTATGCGACCATCCCGGTCCTGGGCGGGGTCCTGGCCCTGGGTACCTGGCAGTCGATCTGCCTAGTGGACACCAACCTCGACAACCCCGTCCGCAAGGTGCGGTTCAGCCTCCTCGCGGGCTGACCGGCCCGGCCACAGGGTCACCAGCAGGCCCGCGGCGAGCAGGGCACCGAGCACCCACACGGCAGTCGTGACGTCGGGCGCGCCCGGCACGCCCTGCAGCAGGCTGCGCAGGCCTTCCGTGGAGAACCGGAACGGCGTCCACGACCACAGGAGCGCGCGGTAGGCCGGGTTCAGCAGCTCCGGCACCTGCCCGGCCACCGCGGGCGCGACCAGGTACAGCGGCCCCAGGACGGCCATCGCCCGCAGCCCGAGCAGCCGCAGCAGACCGGCCTGAAGCGCCGCGAAGGCCGTGGCGGCGAGGAAGACGAACCCGAGGACGTCCGCGGTCAGCGGCAGCGTCGAGTCCCACAGCGCGAAGAATCCGGCCACCACCGCCGTGATCAGCACACCGGCCCCGATGACCTGCAGGAACCGGGCGCCGGCCCCGATCGTGCGGCCGGTCCGCCGGGCGAGCTGGGTCAGCGCCAGCCCCGCGACGAGAGCGCCGATCCAGGCCAGCGCGCTGGCGGCCAGCGGGGCGATCCGGCCCGCGAGGCCCGCCGGGTGCAGCACCTCCTGCTTCGGCGGGCCGGCCAGCGCGGTCGCGGCGCCGGTCAGCGCCTGCTGCGCGACCTGGGTGCCGGCCGGGTTGACCGCGCCCGACGTCACGACCGTCGCGGCCGGCCCCGGGGCGAGTTCCAGCACGCCGTAGACCTTCTTGTCTTCCAGCAGCCGCCGCGCTTCGCCCGGAGTTGCGACGGTCCAGGCCAGCTGGCCGCCGCCGTGGGCGGCGATGCGCTGGGCGATCTCCGGCGGGCCGGCCACGGCGACCGGGACGCCGTCGGGCGCGACGGTGGCCTGCGCGCCGAAGGTGAGGAATCCGAGCACCACCGCCACCAGGGCGCCGGCCACGGCGGCGACCAGGGCGAGGGCCCCGACGGGACGGGTCATCACTGCCTCCATTTATTCGTCACACGTTGAATTACGCCCCAAGGTACGACCCGGCCCCCGGGAAGTCAACACGTGTTGAATAGTGGCCCCGGTAGCCTCGGGTTCGTGACGAAGAAGCGCCTGGTGCTCTGGGACATCGACCACACGCTCGTGGACTTCACCGAACTGGGCTCGACCTGG
Source organism: Amycolatopsis sp. NPDC004625 (assembly GCF_040609695.1). Classification (NCBI taxonomy): domain Bacteria; kingdom Bacillati; phylum Actinomycetota; class Actinomycetes; order Pseudonocardiales; family Pseudonocardiaceae; genus Amycolatopsis; species Amycolatopsis sp. NPDC004625. Next base: position 98,043 of record NZ_JBEXKX010000035.1, on the reverse strand, counting down.
TACGGCACCGCGTTCACCGCCGCGACCGGGGCGACGCTGCGGGTGCGCCCGGTGTTCGGCGGCCGGACCGAGCGCGCCACGACGACCGACCTGCTCACCGCGAACGGCTTCGAAGCCGCGGAGGAGACGGTCCAGGCGCTGTTCAAGGCCCTGGTGGCGGAGTCGGAACGCCACCAGCACACCTTCCCCGAGACGGCCCGCGCGCTGCCGGGCGCGGCCGAGGCGCTGGCGGCGTTCGCCGCCGACGGTGCCGTCGTCCAGACGCTCGTCACCGGCAACCTGCCGGAGATTTCGCGGCACAAGCTCGCCGCGTTCGGCCTCGACGAGCACCTCGACCTGGAGATCGGCGGCTACGGCACGCTCTCGGTGCACCGCCCCGACCTGGTCCCGCACGCGATGGGGCTGGCCGCGGCCAAGCACGGCACCGAATTCGGCGCCGACGCGGTGGTCGTCATCGGCGACACCCCGAACGACGTCCGGGCCGCGGTGGACAACGGGGCGGTGTCCGTCGCCGTGGCCACCGGCCACTACAGCGCCGAAGAGCTGCTGGCGGAGGGCGCCCACACCGTGCTGCCGGACCTGGCCGACACCGATGCGGTGCGGCGGGCGGTGCTCGGCTGACGTCGTCCTTTCGAGGGGGACGACCCTCAGCCGAAAGGACGATACCCCTAGGGGAAATCTCGTTCCCTTGCCTGATGTGACGAGCGGGCCCGGCCCGCAAGACTTCTCCGCATGACCGAAACAGAGGCGGCGGGCAAGCCCGCCGGAGGGGGACGGATCCGCGGCACGGTCGCGGTGCTGAGACGGCGGCTGCCGTTCACCAGCAGCGTCACGCTCGCGATGCTGGTGCTGGCCGTCGCGACCGGAGCGCTGTGGAACGCGGCCGAAGACCGCGCGGGCTTCCCGATCGTCGCCTACGGCCTGCCGTCGCTGGAGGCGGGCCGGTGGTGGACGATGCTCACCGGGCCGTTCTTCGCCGTCATCCCGTGGTACTACCTCCCGATGGTCGGCAGCTTCGCGCTCTTCGCCAGCTTCGCCGAGTGGCAGCTGGGAACACGGCGCGCGATGGCCGTGACCATCGGCGGCCAGTTCGCCTCGGTGCTCGTCGCGACGCAGTTCCTGGCGCTGTCCCGCAACTCCGGCTGGCTGTGGGCCGAGCGCGTCGCGGGCAGCCTCGACGTCGGGTTCTCCGGCGGCGCGCTCGCCGCGGTGGCGATCGCCAGCGCAACCCTGCGGCCGCCGTGGGCGCTGCGGCTGCGGGCCGGGCTGTGCGTGTACGCCGGGGTCGCGATCGTCTACGTCGGCACGCTGGCCGACCTCGTGCACTTCTTCGCGCTGCTGCTGGCGCTCCCGCTCGGGAAGCGCCTGGTGGGCGCGCGGCGCGCGGGTGAGCAGGCGGGCCCCAACCTGCGGGAGTGGCGGGTGCTGGTGGTCGCCGGCCTGCTGCTGCTCACCATCGCCGAGATCGTGATGTTCCTGGTGCCCGGCGACGGCCCGTTCGGCTCCGACGACGGCGTTTCGCTGTCGGCACCGGAGCTCGGCGTCCTGGTCCTGCTGGTGGTACCGATGCTCAACGGGCTGCGCAAGGGCAGCCGGGTCGCGTGGCGCTGGGCCGTGGGGCTCTCGGCGTTCGTGACGCTGCAGGGGCTCGCCGTCGCGACGGCCCTCGGGGTGGCCGACGTCTTCGGCGGGGACTACGACACCGCCGGCCTGCCGCTGTTCTTCGTGGACAATCTGCTGTGGACGGTCGAGCTGGCGGTCCTGATCGCCGCGCGCCACGCCTTCCGCGTGCCTTCGCGACGCCGGCTGCGGCGCCACGCGCAGGGCCCGGGGCCGGCACTGGCCCGCACGCTGCTGGGGCACCACGGCGGCAGCACGCTGTCGTGGATGACGACCTGGCCGCGCAACACCTACTTCGTCCGCGAGGACGGCCGGTCCTACCTTGCCTACCGCCGGCACGCCGGGGTCGCGGTGGCACTCGGCGACCCGATCGCCCCGGACGGCACCGCGGCGGCCACGGTCACCGAATTCGCGCTGATGTGCGAGAACTCCGGCCTGGTGCCGTGCGTGTTCTCGGCGACGGAAGCCACCGTCGCGGCGACGCGCGAGCTGGGCTGGCAGCACGTCCAGGTCGCCGAGGACAACGTGCTCGACCTCGACGGCCTGGAGTTCCGCGGCAAGGCGTGGCAGGACGTCCGGTCGGCGCTGAACAAGGCGGCCAAGCAGGACATCGAGTTCCGGCTGGTCCGCCTGGCCGACCAGCCCGAGCCGATCCTGGCCCAGGTCCGGGCGCTGTCGGAGGAGTGGATGTCCGGCAAGGCCATGCCGGAGATGGGCTTCACCCTGGGCGGGCTCGACGAGGCGATGGACCCGGCCACCCGGGTCGGCCTGGCGGTCGACGCGGAGGGCACGGTCCACGGCGTGACATCGTGGCTCCCGGTCCACACCGGCGCGGGCACGATCGGCGGCTGGACGCTCGACGTCATGCGCCGCAGCCCCCACGGTTTCCGCCCGGTGATGGAGTTCCTCATCGCCTCGGCGTGCCTGGCCTTCCGCGACGAAGGCGCGCGGTTCGTCTCGCTGTCGGGAGCGCCCCTGGCCCGCAGCACCGGCTTCGCGGCCCGCCCGGTGGACCGGGCGCTGGAGTCACTGGGCGGCGTGATGGAGCCGTACTACGGATTCCGCTCCCTGCACGCGTTCAAGGCGAAGTTCCAGCCGCGGCACGTCCCGCTGTACCTGGCTTTCCGCGACGAGGCCGACCTGCCGCGGATCGGCCTGGCGCTGAGCCGGGCCTACCTCCCGGACGTCCGGCTGCGGCAGCTGGCGAAGCTGGTCAGTAGCTCTCGGGCACGCTGATCCGCTGCGGGAACCGGATCTTCCGCCGGCCGACGACGTCCTGGTCCTTCGGGATCAGGCGGCCGTCGGTCAGGCGGAGCCAGTGGCCGTTGCGCGAGTCGGTGAACGCCAGCATCACCCCGGGGGTCATGTCCGGGCGCCGCCACTCCTCGCGGATCGGCATCCGCCACTTCCCGGGCGGCAGGATGGCGTACAGGTATTCGTCGGCCTCGATCTGCGGACCGCGGTGCAGGGTGGAGCCGGTCATCGGCAGGTGGTGCACGAGGTCGAACGAGACGACGACGTGGTTGATCGCTTCGGCGTTCGCGTTGGACACGACCATGTAGCCGTGGCCGCCGGCGTACTCGATCCACGCCGTGACCTTCGCGGCCTGTTCCTGCCGTTCGCGCAGGTCGCGTGCCCGCCGGTCCTCACGCGCGAGCCGGCCGTCGCGGATGGCGATCCACAACGCGACCACGACGGCGGCGATCGTGCCGATGCCCCCGACCCACTGCCCGGAGGCGCCCCACCAGTCCGGCGCGCGCGGTTCGACCAGCCAGCTCCCGGCCTTGGCCAGCAACGGCCCGAAGAGCAGCACGAACCCCGCCACGCCCAGCACCCCGAACGCGACGGCCCGCACGCGGGCGAGCCGTCGTTCCTCATCCCCGCTCATGCACCGAAGCCTGCCGAATCCGCGCGCCGGGCGGAAGCGGCAAAACGACCGGAGCGCCGGTGCTACATTCGACGTCGTGCCCGACGAGCCCACCGGCGAGCTTGCTTTTCTGCGCTCCGAACTCGACCAGCAGCTGCGCCGATACTCGAAGCGCCGCAAGCGTGACAAGCGGAAGGCGTTCGGGCTGCGGCTCTCGACCGTCCTGCTGTCGGCGACGATCAGCGTCCTGCTCGGCCTGCGGCATTTCGACGGCTACGCGGACCTGTTCGCGAACATCGCCCTCGGCCTGGGTGCGCTGATCACCGTGCTCGCGGCGGCCGACGCCTTCTTCTCCCACCGCGAACTGTGGATACTGCGGACGCAGACGGTCCGCGATCTGGAGAACATTTCGCGGGATCTGCGCTACTGCACGAGCAAGGACCCGTCGCCGGAAGCGCTGAAACAGGACGTCGAACGCATCTACGGCGAGCTGAACCGGGCCATCGAACGCGACAGCAAGAACTGGGACCGCCTGCGCGCACCTTCCGGCGTGGATTCGCGGGAATGACCCGGACGGCGGTCGTGCTCACCGCCCTGCCGGTCGAGTTCACGGCGGTCGCCGACCGGCTGTCCGGTGCGGTCTGGCAGACGCACGCCCACGGCAGCCGGTACCTCGTCGGGACGTCGGGCGGCTGGCGGGTGGCCGTCGCGGAGATCGGCCGTGGCAACGAAGAAGCGAGCTATTCGACCGAACGCGCGCTCCAGCACTTCTCGCCCGGCGTCGCGCTCTTCGTCGGCGTGGCGGGCGGCGTCAAGGACGTCTCGCTCGGCGACGTCGTGTTCGCCACCGAGGTGCACGGCTACGAGTACGGCAAGGAGGGCGCCGACGTCTTCCTGCCGCGCGGCCAGGTGGGCTCGGCGTCCTACGACCTCGTGCAGGCCGCCCGGTACCTGCGGCACGAGCTGACCGGCGGGTTCGCCGTCGTCGTCGAGCCGATCGCCGCGGGCGGCAAGGTGGTCGCGGACGCCGAGGCCCCCACCGCGGACGTCATCCGGCGCCACTACAGCCAGGTGGTGGCGACCGAACAGGAGGGCTTGGGGTTCGTCAAGGCCGCTTCGGCCCGGTCGGGCGTCTCGATCGGCGTCATCCGCGGGATCAGCGACCTGCTGTCCGGCAAGGCGGAGGCCGACCGGGCGGGGGGCCAGGAGGTCGCCGCGCGCCACGCCGCCGAGTTCGCGTTCGCCCTGCTCGACGCGGTCGAGCAGCCGGCCGGCCACACCGTCGAAACCGTCGCCGGTGCCCTGCTGTCGGCCTTGCTGCGGCTGCACCGGTGGCCGTCCCGCGACGACATCCCGGCGCTGGGCCGCGACCGGAAGGAGAAGCGGAAGGCGGACCGGCTGCTGGAGGACCTCGAGGACGTGCTGCTGGAGCACCTCGAACGAGCCGCCGCCACCTACCGCGTCAGCGACACCGGGTTCTTCCGGCAGGTCACGTCCCGCCTCCGGCTGGTGGATCAGTCCCACGCGGCCGAAGCGGCGGCGCTGCGGCCGCTCCTCGGGGAGGCGCGGTCCCCGGCGGAGGGCTACTTCCTGTCCGACGTCACGGCGTTCCTGGCCGGGGCGTACCTGGGCGTCCCCGAACTGCGCCGCGACGCGCTGTTCGGCGCGCTCGATCGCGAGACCGACCTCCCGAAGGCGCTGGAGACGGCGCTCGCCAGCGTCCCCCGCCGGCAGCGGGCCCGCAACGAGGCGGTCGACGACCAGCTCTCGGCGGCGGCGTACACGACGGACTACCTGCGCGCGGTCAGCAACCGCCTGGACCACCTGGAAATCCTCGGCATCGACCTGGCCCGTTCGGTGGAGCGGTACGCCCTCACCCCGGCCTTCGTGGCACTGTCGGCGGCCGGCGGCCGGTGGGACGACGACCACACGTGGTCCGGCGGCCGCCGCAACGACGTGGTGAACGTCCTGGCGGCGGCCAATCCCCTGGTGCTGATCGGGGAAGCGGGTTCGGGCAAGACGACGTTGCTGCACTGGATCGCGGTGTCGGCGGCCCGCGCGCAGCTGCCGCCGCAGCTCGAGGAGTGGAAGGGCAAGATCCCGCTGTCCGTGCGGCTCCGGCGTTACGTGGAGCGGCCGCTGCCGGAGGTCGAGGAACTGACGGACGAGGTGGCGGCGGGCCTGAGCGCGCGCAAGCCGGCGCGCTGGTGCACGGACCTGCTGGCGAACGGCCGGGCCATCCTGCTGATCGACGGCCTCGACGAGCTCCCGAGCACACGCCGCCCGGCGGTCCAGACCTGGCTGGACGACCTGCTGGCGACGTTCCCGGACAACGTGTTCATCCTCAGCGGCCGCCCGGCGGCGCTGAGCCACCCGGGCCTGAAGCTGAGCCGCTTCGCCGCGGCCCAGCTGGACCCGATGGGCCCGGACCAGATTTCGGCGCTGGTCCGGCGCTGGCACGTGTCGACGAGCAGTTCGTTGCCGAAGGAGCAGCAGGACGGCCACCGGGCGAAGGGAAACCTCGTCGCCGAGCACATCCTGAACAGCCCGGCGCTGCTCGACCTGGCCCGCACGCCGTTGCTGTGCGCGGTGTTGTGCGCGCTCGCGTACGCCCGGAAGGGCGTCAGCAGCCTGCCCCGGCGACGCCTCGAGCTGTACGAGACGGCGCTGGTCATGCTGGCCGGGCGCCGGGACACGGAACGCAACCTCGCGATTTCGCCGTTGGGTCCACAGGAACGGCTCGCGCTGCTGGAAGACCTGGCGCAGTGGCTGATCCGCAACGATCATTCGGAGATCGCGAAGGACAAGGCCCTCAGCCACGTCGGGCAGACGCTCCGGTTGTTGCGCGAGGACACGATCACCGCGGAAGAAGCGCTGCAGGATCTCGTCGAGCGGTCCATCCTGCGCGAACCGGCGACCGGCGTCCTCGACTTCGCCCACCGGACGTTCCTGGAGTACCTGGCGGCGCGCTGGATGAGCAATCAAGGTGACTTCGGTGCGCTGCTGTACCGGTCGGGCGATCCCTCGTTCGCGGGAGTGATCGCGCTGGCCGTCGGCATGGCGCGGCCCGTCGAAGCCACCGGCTTGCTGGCCAGCCTGCTGTCGAAGGCCGAAAGCGCCTCGCCGCAGGATCAGGAGCAGCTGTACAGCCTGGTGATGAGCTGCGTGGACGCGTGCCTGCGGGTGGACGGGAGCGTGACCCGCAGGCTGGAGTCGTACCTCGGATCACTGGTGCCGCCGCTGAACAGCGACGCGATGTTGAAGCTGGTGGCGGGCGGGGACACCAGCGTCGGGCTGATCGAGCAGTTCCTGGTCACCGCGGTGGACAACGACCACGCGCTCGAACGCTGTGTGGAGGCGCTGGGCCGGATCGCCAGCCCGAAAGCGCTCAAGGTCCTGATCGACCTTCCGGTCGCGCTTCGCCGATCGCTCGCGCAGAGCCTGATCGATGCCTGGTCTTTCTTTCCCCCCGCGGAATACGCGGAACAGGTGCTGCGCGACCTCCAGGCACCGACATCGGTGGAACTGCGGGACACGACTCGAATTCCCTTCACCGAACGTCTCAGCCGCGACTACCTCGTGCACGCCATCTCGATGAATTGGCTCTGGGTGGCCGACGGGCCGGCGACCACCACTCGGTTGGCCCGGCTGACCCTGGAGTGCTCGGTTGGCGGTGGATTGCTCGGTCGATTCCTGACTCTGCCCGGCCTCCAATCCCTCTGGATCGCCAACGTCGTGGTCGACGACCCGCTGACCTTCGGAATCCGCTACCAGCGGAACGAGAGTCTCGCGACCTTGGATTTGTATTTCGTGCAAGAAGGTCCTGACCGGATTGTCCTCGACTGCGCCTTCTTTCTTGCGCTTCCTCATTTGACCGACCTTCGCATCGGTGCCGCCGGAGGCATCGAGCTGACCAACCTCGCCGCTCTCAACACCCTCGGCAAGCTCGAGAACCTGGAGCTGGAAGGGTTCGAACTTCCGAGCACGGAGACCGCCGAACTTTCCCTCTCCGCCCTGCGATCGCTCAGCATCCCCGGGTGGCCCCTCAGTGACCTCAGCACCTTCACCGGATGCGCCAATCTCGAGATACTCGACGCCCCGGACTCCGAAATCGAGAGCCTGCACGGCATCGGCGGCATGACCGGCCTCCGCAGCATCGCCCTGGGCAGCAGCGCCCTCCTCACCGACATCGGCGAACTGACCCCGCTGACCGCCCTCGAACACGTCGACCTCACCGGCTGCATCACCCTCGACGACGAAGCCCTCGACATCGTCGAGAAGCTCCCTCCCGAGACCGAACTGGAGATCGCCGGTTCGAGTGTCGACGCCGACCTGCGCAACGCCCCGATGCAGATCCTCATCGAGCACGTCCCCGACGCGTGGCCCGACTCGATCGCCATGCTCGACGACGACATCGACGTGACCCAGGAGGACTTCTTCGTCCGTTCGGTCGTCGGCGCGACGGCCGCGGAAGACGAATTCACCCACGGCTGGATCGTCGGTGACCTCGAAGCGTACGAAAGCCGCCCGCTCTAGCGGTTCGCCGCCGGGACGAACCGGTAGCTGCGGACGATCCGCTCCAGCTCCTCCCGGCCGGAACGGGCACTGTCCGCGTAAGCCACCACCACGCCGGCCGTCCCCGAGTTCCCGCCGAACGCCAGCGCCGCCACCAGCGCATGCCGGGGCGCGCACTCCCCCGCCACCGCCGGGGTCACCTCGGCGACCACGAGCCGGCCGGGCACCCCGGTGCCGTCGGCCTTCGGGACCTGCGCGTCCGACGCCGGGCCCAGCTGGATGACTCCGCCGAAAGCGGCCGTCGCCAGGTCCGTCGCCGCCTTGCGTGCGGCCGCTTCGAGGTCGGGCGACGGCTCCGTCGTGACGCCCGCTCCGCCGCACTTGGCCAGGAACGCGCTCGTGATCAGCCTGATCCCGGCCCAGCCGTGCTGGGTGCCCGGCGCCGGCTGCCAGTTCGGCGGGACGTCGTAGGCGTAGGAACCGTCGCGACCCGCCACGGACTGCCAGCCCGCGACCACGGCCGGGACCGCGGCCCGCGGTGACGGCGTCGCCACCTGCGGCGACGGCGGCGGCGAGGACGACGCCGGGTGCTGCTTTCCGGCGCCGAGCGCGTTCAGCACGCCCGCGACCAGGGCGATGAACACCAGACCGAACCACGGCGCCCGCCGCCACCTCAGCGGCTTCGCCTTCGGCCGGATCCGCTTCGGCTTCGCTCGCGGGGCGTCCGCGGGTTCGTAACCGCCGAACCCGCGCAGCGCCGCGTTGTCCTCGTAGCCCGGCGTCGCGTCTTCGGAACGCCGGCTCACCTCAGCTCCGGACGAGCTTGACCAGGTGCTCGACGACGGCGTCGACCGCGATCTCCTCGCGGTCGCCCGAACGCCGGTCCTTCACCTCGACGACGCCGTTGGCCAGGCCGCGCCCGACGACCAGGATGGTCGGCACGCCGACCAGCTCCGCGTCGGCGAACTTGACGCCCGGCGTGGCCTTGCGGTCGTCGAGGATGACCTCGATGCCCGCCGCGTCGAGGTCGGCGGCGATCTTCTCGGCGCCGGCCGCGACCGTCTCGTCCTTGCCCGCGATGACGATGTGCACGTCGAACGGCGACACCACCCGCGGCCAGATCAGGCCCAGGTCGTCGTGGTTCTGCTCGGCGAGCACGCCGACCAGCCGCGACACGCCGACGCCGTAGGACCCCATGGTGATCCGGATCGGCTTCGAGTCGGGGCCGAGCGCGTCGACCTCGAAGGCGTCGGTGTACTTGCGGCCGAGCTGGAAGATGTGCCCGATCTCGATACCGCGCGCGGCGACCAGGGTGCCGTGCCCGTCCGGCGACGCGTCCCCCTCGCGGACCTCGGCGGCCTCGATGGTGCCGTCCGGGGTGAAGTCGCGGCCGGCGAGCAGGTCGACGACGTGGTGGTCGACCTTGTCGGCCCCGGTGACCCAGGCGGTGCCGGGGGCGATCCGGGGGTCGGCGAGGTAGCGCACGCCGTTGTCCTGCAGCGCCTTCGGGCCGATGTAGCCCTTGACCAGGAACGGGTTCTTCGCGAAGTCGGCCTCTTCGAGCAGCGCGACCTCGGCAGGCTCCAGCGACGCTTCGAGGCGCTTCATGTCGACTTCGCGGTCACCCGGGACCGCGACGCAGACCAGGTCCCACTCGGCCGAGCCGGGCTGCCGCGTCTTGAGCATGACGTTCTTCAGCGTGTCGGCGGCGGTGAACGTGCGGCCCAGACCGGCGTCGTTGAGGAAGGTGACCAGCGACTCGATGGTCGGCGTGTTCGGCGTGTGGTGCACCTGCGCCTCGGGACGCCCGTCGATCGGCTGAGCGGCCGGCACGGGCGTGACGACGGCTTCGACGTTCGCCGCGTAGCCGGACTCGGTGCTGCGGACGTAGGTGTCCTCACCCGTTTCGGCGACCGCGAGGAACTCCTCGGACGCCGAGCCGCCCATGGCCCCCGACGTCGCCTTCACGACGACGTACTCGAGGCCGAGCCGGTCGAACAGCTTCACGTAGGCGTCGCGGTGGGCCTGGTAGGAGCGGGCGAGGCCGTCGTCGTCGAGGTCGAAGGAGTAGGAGTCCTTCATGACGAACTCGCGGCCGCGCAGGATGCCGGCGCGGGGGCGGGCTTCGTCGCGGTACTTGGTCTGGATCTGGTACAGCGTGACCGGGTAGTCGCGGTACGAGCTGTACTCGCCCTTCACGGTGAGCGCGAAGAGCTCCTCGTGGGTCGGGCCGAGGAGGTAGTCGGCGCCCTTGCGGTCCTTGAGGCGGAAGAGGCCGTCGCCGTACTCGGTCCAGCGGCCGGTGGCCTCGTAGGGCTCCTTCGGCAGCAGCGCGGGGAACTGGATCTCCTGCGCCCCGATGGCGTTCATTTCCTCGCGCACGACGGCCTCGATGCGGCGCAGCACGCGCAGGCCGAGCGGCAGCCAGGAGTACCCGCCCGGGGCGACCCGGCGGACATAGCCGGCACGTACCAGGAGCCGGTGGCTCGGTACCTCGGCGTCCGCCGGATCCTCGCGCAACGTGCGAAGGAACAACGACGAAGTCCTGGTGATCACTGCGGGGCTCCCTGCGCCGGGCGGGTGTGAAAGTCCCGCTCAGGGTAGTCACTACCCCGGCCGTGACTCCAACGGGTTACTCGGCGGCCGGTTTTTGTCGGTGGTGCCCGCTAGCTTCGGGACATGGCGATCCACATGGGCATGATCACGATCGACTGCGCGAACCCCCGGGAGCTGGCGCAGTTCTGGACGGCAGCGCTCGAGACGACGGTGGCCCAGGACTACGGCGATTTCGTGGTGCTCGCACCACCGGCGGGCGGAGGACTCCCCCTGGGACTGCAGCGGGTCCCGGAGACCCGGGCGGCCAAGAACCGGGTCCACGTGGACTTCGGAGGTGACGACCGGGCGGCGGAGGTGCAGCGCCTCGTGGGTCTGGGGGCGAAGGAGGTGGCGGAGCACGAGGTACCGGGCCTGGCGTGGACGGTACTGGTGGACCCGGAGGGCAACGAGTTCTGCGTGTCGGCGGGGGTGCACTGAGGGAGGGGAGGGAGGAGCAACGGCAGCCGAGGGCGGGCGGCGCTCGCGGGCCGGGTGGCGGCGGGGCGGACCGCGGCGGGCGCGAGCAGGCTGGGCAGAAGCAGCGGCAACCGGCGTGGCAGGCGCGCAGGCCGGTGAGCGGCGGAGCGGGCCGCGCGCGAACGCAGCGGCCATGCGCCGGCGCGGCTCGACCCCGGCGTGCCCGGAGCCGAGCCGCGCCCGCGCGAGGCCTCGATCGTCAGCGCGGCCGCCTGTGCGGCTGGCCCAGCCCGGAGCGGGTAGAAAGGCCGCATGAGTGCTCGCGTGCTTCTCCCCTGGACCGACATCGAGGTGCCCGAGGGAATCGCGGCCGCCTACTACGACGGGGCCGGCTCTCCACCCGATGACCTCGACCAGGTCGAGTTCTACGTGCTGCCCTACGACCGCGGCCCCGAACCGCCGAAGCTGATCAAGGAACTGCCGTCGCTGCGTGTCGTGCAGTCCTTGTCCGCCGGGGTCGAAGCCCTCGTCCCCCTGCTGCCCGCCGGTGTGCGGCTCGCCAACGGGCGGGGGCTGCACGATCTGAGCGTCGCCGAGCACGCGCTGGCCCTCATCCATGCCGCGCAGCGGGACCTGCCGCGGTGGTTCGCGCAGCAGACGCGGGGCGAGTGGGTGCGCGAACACACCCGTTCGCTCGCCGACAGCCGGGTACTGCTCGTCGGGTACGGGGCCATCGGGCAGGCCATCGAACGGCAGCTCGTCGCCGCCGAGGCCGTTGTCACCCGGGTCGCCAGCCGGGCTCGGCCGGATGCGGGCGTGCACGGGGTCGGTGAGCTCGCCGAGCTGCTGCCCCAGGCCGACATCGTCGTGCTGATCCTGCCCGACACCCCCGCCACGCGCGGGCTCATCGGCGCCGAGCAGCTGGCCGCCCTGCCCGACGACGCCCTTCTCGTCAACGTCGGGCGCGGCACCGCCGTCGACACCGATGCCCTTCTCGCCGAGACGCGGTCCGGGCGGCTGCGGGCCGGGCTCGATGTCGTCGATCCGGAACCGCTGCCCGCCGATCATCCACTGTGGACGGTTCCCGGGGTGGTCATCACGCCGCACATCGCCGGCGGGTCCGCGTCGTTCTACCCGCGGGCGAAGAAGCTCGCCGCGGAACAGTTGCGGCGTTACGTGCGGGGCGAGGAGCTGCTCAACGTCGTGGCACCCTGACGGCAGTCACGACAGCACCCACACGTGCCACTCGTCGTCGACGCGGTAGCCGCAGCGCTCGTAGACGCCCAGGGCCCGGTGCGCGTTGTCGACGTCGACGTTCAGGGCCGACCGGTCGAAGCCCGCGTCCTTCGCCGCCCGCAGCGTGTGCCCCAGCAACCCCGATGCGACGCCGCGGCCCCGCAACGCCCCGCGCGTTCCGACCCAGGTGGCGTAGTGCTCGCGGATGCCCGTCGCCTCGGTTTCGGACTCGTAGTGGTGGCTCAGGACGAACGCCAGGACCTTGTCGTCTTCCACGATCAGGAACGACAGGTCCGGGCGGAAGTCCTTCGAACCGGTGACCAGGTGGCGCCAGGCGTCCGGCTCGTAGACCGTGCTGCCCCAGTGGTCGGCGAACGTGTCGTTGCGGGCGTCGAGCACCGCGAGGTCGTACTCGAAGGCGAACGGCACCGCCTCGTAGCCGTCGGAGAGTGGCGGCTGGGGCGGCAGGTCCGCGAGGCCGACGCGCATGTTCACCATCGTGCGGCGGTGCCGGTAGCCCGCGCGGGCCAGGACGCCGGCGATCCAGCGCTCGTTCTCGTGGCTGCTGTGGTGCAGCTCGAGCGGCGCGCCCGGGAACGTGCGCTCGTGGACCTCGCGGCTCGTGCGCGCGAACCACTCGGCCAGGTGACGGCCGACCGCATCCGTCCGGTGCTGCGGGTGCACCACCGACTGGAGCCGGATCATGTGGACCGGGTCGGCGGCGTCGCGGCGGCGGGCCAGGCCGTAGCCGACCAGCCGGTCGCCCGCCCAGGCGCCCACCGTGGCGCGGGGCAGGTCGATGTTGGGCCCTTCGAGCTCTTCGCGCAGGTCCTCCGGGCTGAAGTGCTCACCCGTCCGGTCGACCTCCTCGGCCGCCGAGTACAGGCGGGCGAGGGCCTCGACGTCGGCCAGGGTCAACGGGCGCCAGGTCAGGTCCATGTCCGGAGGCTAGGCCGGACGGCGGCGCCCGCGCACCCCGATTTACCCTCGGGGCGTGCTGGTGCTGCTCCCCCCTTCCGAGACCAAGGCCGACGGCGGCCGCGGTGGCGCGCTCGACCTCGGCGCGCTGTCCTTCCCCGAGCTGAATTCGACGCGCGCGAAGCTCGCCGACGCGCTGGTCGAGCTGGCCGCCGACGTCCCCGCCAGCATCGCCACCCTCGGCCTGACCGAGCGCCAAGGCGGCGAGGTCGAACGCAACGCGCAGCTGTGGACGTCGCCGACCATGCCGGCCCTGCGCCGCTACACCGGCGTCCTCTACGACGCGCTCGACGTCAAGAGCTTCACCCGGGCCGGGCTGGAGAAGGCGCACCGGCGGCTGGCGGTGACGTCTTCGCTGTTCGGCGTGGTTTCGGCGACCGACCCGATCCCGGCGTACCGGCTCTCGGGCGGCAACTCGCTGCCTTCGCTCGGTACCGTCCGCGGGCTGTGGAAGCCGGTTCTCGAGCCGGTGCTGCAGGCGGTCGAGGGCCTGGTCGTCGACCTGCGCTCGGGCACCTATTCGGCGTTCGCGAAGCTGCGCCCGGACGCGGTGACGGTCCGGGTCGTCACCGAAAACGCCCGCGGCGAGCGGGTGACGGTCAGCCACTTCAACAAGGCGTACAAGGGCCGGCTGGCGCACGTGCTGGCGGCGACCCGGGCCGAACCGTCCACTGTGGACCAGCTGGTCAAGGTGATCACCAAGGCCGGCCTCGTCGTCGAGCGGGCCGGGGAACACGCGCTGGACCTCGTCACCGAGGGCTGAGGCCGCCGAAGCGGTCGGGGGCGAACGGGCTCAGGTCGAACCCCGGGTCCTCGCCCAGCGCGAGCGCCGCGACGAGCTTCCCCGCGAACGGCGCGTTCGTCAGCCCGCCCGCGCCGAAGCCCGTCGACACCGCCAGCCCCGGCCGGAGCAGGCCCAGCACCGGAAGGCCGTCCGGGGTGCCGGGCCGGAAGCCGACGCGGGTTTCCGCAAGCGTCGCGTCCGCGAGACCCGGCGCCACCGCCAGCGCGTTCTCCAGCACTTCGCGCTGGCCGGCGGCCGTGACGCGGTAGTCGAAACCCGCGTCCGCCTCGCGTGTCGCGCCGGCGACGACGCGGCCGCCGCCGAACGCGAGCAGGTAGTGGCTGGTGCGCGGCAGGACGACCGGCCACGCCGCGGTGTTCGTGCCCGGCAGGTCGAAGTGGCTGATCTGGCCGCGGTGCGGCGTCACCGGGAGGTCGATCCCCAGCGGGGCCAGCAGTTCGCGGCTCCACGCGCCGGCCGCGACGACGACGCTGTCCGCTTCGAGCGGGCCGTCCGCGCTCGCGACCGTGCCGTCGGCTCGGAACGCGACCTCGCCTTCGACGAACTTCGCGCCCCGGCGCTCGGCGGCCGCCAGCAGGGCGCGGCGCAGCAGGTGCCCGTCGACGCGGCCGGCGCCGGCCAGGTGCACCGCGCCCAGCCCGGGCGCCAGGGCCGGGAACAGCTCGCGGGCCTGCGCCGGGTCGAGCCGCCGCACCGCGCCGATCTCGGGGGCGTCCGCCGCCCGGGACGCCAGCCGCTCGTGTGCTTCGGCCAGCTCGGCGTCGTCGGCCGACACGATCATGCCGCCGACGACCTCGAACGACGACCCTTCGAGCTCCGCGGTGAACTCCCGGTAGTACCGGCCGGCGGCCGCCGCGAGCGGGTACAGCGCGTCGTTCCAGCGCGAGGTCCAGGGGCTGACGATCCCGGCGCCGGCCTCGGTCGCCGTCCCGGGCCGCGCCGCGTCCGCCACGACCACTTCCGCGCCGCGGCCCGCGAGATGCCAGGCCGTCGCCGCGCCGCCGATTCCACTGCCGATCACGAGCACTCGCATGTTCCCCACCCTGCCCGATCTTGCCGCGCCCGGGCCAGCGGTCCTGGCCGCGCCGGGGCGCGGCCGGTCGTATGCTGCGCGCCATGCCGAGCCGTGCCGAGCGGTATGTCGCCCATCTCGACACCCTGACCGGGTCCACCCAGCCCCGGCTGCAGCCCATCCCGTCGACCCGGGCCGGGCTCGACGACGTCATCGCGTTCGTCTACGCCGACGAACCCGAACCGCGCTACCTGACCGGCGCGACCTACGGCCTCTCCCTGGCCGACCACGCCGACTGGCACGGCGTGAAACCCGAGCTGTGGATCAGCGTCCGCTCCGACGACCCGGTCTGGGCGCTGGCCATCGGCTACCTCGCCGAGCAGCTGCGCGGCACCTGCCCGTTCGTCTACGGCGACACCATCGACTTCGGGCAGCCGATCGCCCCGGAGTCGGCGATGACGGCGTTCGCGGTCTCGGCGCCCGCGGGCCTCGACGCGCACCAGTACACGCTGATCGACATCGGCGGCGCGCCGATCAGCATCGCCGGCTGCTACCCGGTGCACGACACCGAGCGGAAGTACATCCGCGAGCACGGCATCGACGCGTTCTGGCAGCTGGACTGGGATCTCTACGACGTCCGCCGCCCACCGGTGGTCTAGGCCTCACGCCGCACGAGTTCGCGGACCGCGGCGACGAACGCCTCGGCGTCCAGGTCGTCGTCCCACGAGGCCTGCAGCAGCAGCCCCTGGTAGATGGCCACGAGCACCCGGATCACGGCGTCCGGCGCGACGTCCCCGAACGCCTCCCGCTGGTCGTCGACGCCTTGGCGGGCGAGGGCGCGGATCCGGGGTTCGCGGACGGTCTCGGCCCACGCCTGCATGCCGAGGTTGCGCCGCTGCGCCGCGTCCGGGGCGGCGATGTCCCGCAAGAGGCCGAGGTAGGCGGCGAACGGATCGGCGGCGGCCTCCAGACCGGCGGCCCGGGACGTGTGCCACTCGCCGACGATCGCGAGGATCATGTCGTCCTTGCCGGTGAAGTACCGGTAGATCAGCCCGGCGGACAGCCCGGACTCCTTGACGATGTCCTGCATGGACGTGCGGTGGAACCCGTTGCGGGCGAAGCAGGCGGCCGCGGCTTCGAGGATTTGACGGCGGCGGCCCGCCAGGTGCTCCTCGCTGACCCTGGGCATTACCGGACCACCGCCCACGCGATCCGGTAGAACCCGGCAGCGGGCTCGTCCCGGTGGTAGCGGGCGGCGGCTTCCTCCGCCGTCAGGTCGCCCCGCAGATCCAAGCCGCGTTCGGCCAGGTAGGCGGGCACGTCGGCGGGCCGGAAGCCGAACGTCCACGGCTCGCCCACCTTCGCCACCACCCGGTGCCAGGCGGTGTCGGCGTCGAGCGCCGCGCGGTCGACGTAGGTGAAGATGATCGTGCTGCCCGGCGCGGTGATCGTGACGAGGTCGCGGAGGGTCGTGTCGACGGCCTCTTCGGTGAGGTAGTTGGTGACGCCCTCCCAGACGACCGCCGTGCGCTTGGCCGGAAATCCGTCAAGTGCCCGGACGAGCCGGTCGGTGGCGAGGTCGACGGGCACGTACCGGACGTGCGGCCGGTCGGCGACGCGCTTGCGTTTGGCCCGCTGGGTCAGCGGGTGGTCCACCTCGTAGGTGATCGGCATGCCGGGAAGGCGGTGGGCGCGGCTGTCGTAGCCGGCCCCCAGCAGCAGGACCTGGTCCGGTTCGGCTTCGGTGAGCAGGTCGTCGATCAGCCGGGTGCGGGCGACGGCGGACGTGCGCGGGCCGCCCGGGTAGCGGTGGTCGATGACCCGCGCGATGCCGTGGCCGAGCGGCCGGAGGGCCGCGGACCGCACGAGCCAGCGGTAGCGGGCCGGCAGGAACCGGATGGCGAGGTCGTCGGCGAAGAGCCGGTCGCGGCGCCGGGTTTCGAGGGCGCGGAACAGGGCGACGTGCTCGGCGGTCCGGCTGGCGGTGCGCATGCCGCCAGCATAATGAATGAACGTTCGTTTTTCTATGGGTATGCCTCAGCGAGGGCCGGGGCGCCCTTCAGCCGCGGTACGCGGCCGTCGCGATCCGGGCGAACGCGCGGATCAGCGGGCTGGTGTCGCCGTCGCGCCACGCGACCACGACCGGGTTCGGGGCCATCCCGGACAGCGGCACCACGACCAGCTCCCCCGGCGGGTGGTGCCCGAGCGGCATCAGCCCGACGGTGCCGTTCCACAGCACCGCCTGCAGGCACTCCTGGACCGCCCGTACCACCGGCCCTTCACGGGGTTCGCCGCCGTGCCAGTACGCCTGCCAGCGTGCGTCGGTGCCGTCCGGGAAGCGGAACCAGCGGCGCCCGGCCAGGTCGGCCAGGGCCAGCCGGTCACGGCCGGCCAGCGGGTCGTCGGCGCGCAGGACCGCACCCACCGGGTCTGCCCGCAGCCGGTGTACCGCCAGGCCCGTCTCGTCGAACGGCCCGCGGGTCAGCGCGACGTCGACCAGCCCGGCGCGCAGGCCGCACGTCGGATCGGTCAGGTCGGCGTCGCGCACGCGCACCTTGACCTCCGGGTGCGCCCGCCGGTACGCATCGGCGAGCCGAGCCGCACCCGGGTCGTCACCGTCGCCGAGGAGGCCGACGGTGAGCGTGGGGACGCCCGCCGCCGTGGCCACGCGCACGCGGGCCCGGTCGGCCTGGTCCAGCAGCACCCGCGCCTCGGCCAGCAGCGCCGCGCCCGCCGGGGTGAGCGTGACCCCCGCGGCGGAGCGCAGCAACAGCACGGCGCCGACGTCGGTCTCCAGCTGCTTGATCGCCCGGCTCAGCGGCGGCTGGCTCATGTGCAGCCGCGCGGCCGCCCGGCCGAAGTGGAGTTCCTCGGCGACCGCGACGAAGTACCGCAGCGTGCGCAGCTCCATGACCGGCGACGATAGGCGCCCGGTATCGGCGCCACCGAACCGGTCTTGGACGGCCGCGCCCGGACGGCGGTGGAATCGGGGCATGACCGAACTGACCGACCCCGCCGTGCGCGTCACCGGCGCCCGGGAGATCGCCCCCGACCTGCTGGTGATCCCGAACGACCGGGTCGACCTCGTGCCCAACATCGGCGTCGTGGGCGGCACCGAAGCCGTCCTCGTCGTCGACACCGGCATCGGCACCGCCAACGCGGAGCAGGTGCTCGCCTTCGCGCGCGAAGTCGCGAAGGGCCGCCGCCTGTACCTGACCACGACGCACTTCCACCCCGAGCACGCGTTCGGCGCGCAGGTGTTCGCCGGCGAAGCCACCTACCTGGTCAACCGCGGCCAGGCCGAAGACCTGGCCACCAAGGGCCCGGGCTACCTGGAGCTGTTCCGGGGCCTCGGCGAGGTGGTCGCGCGCCGCCTCGAGGGCGTGCACTTGCCCGCACCCGACCTCGTCTACGACGGCGGGTACGACCTCGACCTCGGCGGCCGGACCGTCCGGCTGCGCCCCACCGGACAAGGCCACACGAAGGGCGACCAGGTCGTCGAGGTCCCGGACGCCGGCGTCCTGTTCACCGGCGACCTGGCCGAGACCGGGCAGTTCGCGATCTTCCCGTGGTTCCCGCCGCACGACACCGACGTTTCGGGCGTCGGCTGGCTGGCGGTCCTCGACCGGCTGGCCGCCGCCGGGCACCGGGTGGTGGTTCCCGGGCACGGAGAGGTCGGTGGCGGGGCGGTGCTCACCGACGTCCGTGCCTACCTGCGGGAACTGCGCGACGAGACCTGGCAGCGGCGGGACTCGGCGATGGGCGTGGACGAAATCACCGCCGAGGTCCGTGCGCTGCTCGTCGAGCGCCACCCGGACTGGGCCGGCCGGGAGTGGATCGAGCCGGGCGTCGCGTGCCTGTGCACCGAACACGACGCCTGACCCGGATCACTCCGTGCCGAGCACGGCCATCGCCGCGTTGTGGCCGGGAATGCCGCTGACTCCACCTCCTCTCATCGCTCCCGCGCCACAGAGCAGGATGCGCTCGTGCGCTGTCTCCACGCCCCAGCGGCCGGCTTGCGCCGGGTCCTCCGCGAAGGGCCAGGAGAGGTCCCGGTGGAAGATGTGCCCCGCCGGGAGGCCCAGCTCGGCTTCCAGGTCCAGCGGGGTTTTGGCTTCCACACAGGGTTTTCCGTCCGGCCCGGACAGCAGGCAGTCCTCGATCGGTTCGGCCAGCACACTGTTCAGCGAAGCCAGCGTCGCGCGCAACGCCGCTTCACGCGCCTCTTCGTTGCGCCCCTCGAAGAGCCGCGCCGGCATGTGCAGGCCGAACAGGGTGAGGGTGTGCCTTCCGGCCGCGCGTTCGGCCGGGCCGAGGATCGACGGATCCGTCAACGAATGGCAGTAGATCTCGCAGGGCGGCAGCGTGGGGATCCGGCCCGCCGCCGCCTCGCGGTACGCCGTCTCCAGCTGCGTGAAGGTTTCGCTGACGTGGAAGGTGCCCCCGAACGCCTCGGCCGGATCGACGTCCGGGTCACGCAGCCTCGGCAGCCGCGTCAGCACCATGTTCACCTTGAGCTGGGCGCCCTCCGGCCGGATCGGGGGCGCTTCGCCCAGCAGCCTCGCCAGCGTCGCCGGCGCGACGTTGGCGAGGAGGTGCCCGCCCCGGACGGCGAACTCGGTGTCGCCACGCCGGTAGCGCACCTCGCCGTCCGGATCGACCGCGAGCACTTCCGCGCCGGTGAGCAGGCGCGCGCCCGCCGCCGACGCGACCGCCGCGAGCGAACCGGTGACCGCGCCCATGCCGCCGACCGGGACGTCCCAGTCGCCGGTGCCGTTGCCGATCACGTGGTAGAGCAGGCACCGGTTCTGGCGCAGGTCCTCGCCGTCCGCCGGGGCGAACGTGCCGATCAGCGCGTCGGTGAGCACCACGCCGCGCACCGTGTCGTCGCCGAAGAACGACGTGAGCGCTTCGCCGATCGGCCGTTCGAACAGCAGGGACCACGCCTCGGCGTCACCGATCCGCGCGCGGAAGTCCCCTTCGGACAGCAGTGGTTCGGTGAGCGTGCCGAACGCGCGCCCGGCGACGCGCCCGGTCAGCTCGTAGAACCGCTGCCACGCCGGGAAGTCCGAAGTGGACCCGGTGACCGCCCGGAACGAAGCCGCCGTCCGGACGGCGTCTTCGTTGTCGACGAGAAGACCGGTGCCGCCCGACGGGGTGTAGGACGACATCCGGCGCCGTCGCAGCTCCACGTCGAGGCCGAGGTCGGCCACGATCTTCTTCGGCAGCAGGCTGACCAGGTACGAGTAGCGCGAAAGCCGGACGTCCACGCCCTCGAACGCGCGGAACGAGACGGCGGCGCCACCGGTCTCCTCCCGTTGTTCGAGCACGAGCACCGACCGGCCCGACCGCGCCAGGTACGCGGCCGCGACCAGGCCGTTGTGCCCGCCTCCGACGATCACCACGTCGTAGGTCCGCATCCACCCTCCTCCGGTCCGCCTGCCCTTTCATCGTGACCACGCCGCGGGGCCGAATTCAAGGAAACGTCACAAATACTCCTTTCGCGGCGCCTCCGCGAAATCCGGTTGCGCCGCCGCGAACCGCTCCGGCATCCTGAGCGAACCCGGCAGGGAGCCGGTGCGGTGAGAACGGGAGGTGCCTGACGTGATGACTGTCCGGGCCTTTTCGCGCCCTCACCCACCCGCCCCCCGAGGCTGACCACGCGCCCGGTGGGGCATCCCCGATCGAGGAGAAACCCACCAGTGCGCCAGCACGACTTCGAAGACCAGGAACTGTTCGACGATCACCCTTCCCGCCGTCGCGAAGCGCGTTCGCGGCGGCGCGGGCGGCTCGAAGAGCCCGAACCCACGCGCCGCGGCCGGCTGACCGAAGGCGAACGCGTCCGGCTCGCGAAACTGCGCGACGACGCCTACACCGAACGGCAGTTGCCCGACGGCGCCGACCGCTGGTCCACCTGGGACGACGCCGAACACGGCCCGCTCCCCCGGCCGGACTGGGTCGTCACCGAGCTCGCCGCGGTCGACACCGACCTCGGCGTCCTCAAGACCGGCAAGGAGGCCGACGTCCACCTGCTGCGGCGGGGCCTGCCCGGCACCCCGGGCACGCTGCTCGCCGCGAAGCGGTACCGCAGCGACGAACACAAGCTGTTCCACCGCGACGCGGGCTACCTCGAAGGACGGCGGATGCGCCGGTCCCGCGAGAACCGCGCGATGGCGCAGCGCAGCGCGTTCGGCCGCAACCTCATCGCCGAACAGTGGGCGGTGGCGGAGTTCGCCGCGCTGAGTCGCCTGTGGACGCTCGGCGCGCCGGTGCCGTACCCCGTTCAGCGCAACGGAACGGAACTGCTGCTCGAGTTCCTCGGCGAAGACGACGGCACCGCCGCGCCCCGGCTGGCCCAGCTCCGCCCGGACCCGGACGAGCTGCGGGACCTGTGGTTCCAGGCGACCGCGGTGCTCGACCTGCTCGCCTCCGAGGGGCTCGCGCACGGCGACCTCTCGGCGTACAACGTGCTGGTGCACCGGGGCCGGCTGGTGGTGATCGACCTGCCCCAGGTCGTCGACGTCGTGGCCAACCCCGGCGGCGTCGAATTCCTGGCCAGGGACGTGCGCAACCTGGCCGGCTGGTTCCACGGGCGCGGCCTCGGCGAGCACGTCACGAACACCGGGGAACTGCTGGCCGAGCTCGTTTCCGCGGCCGGGATCGGGTGATTCCGCGGCGGCGTCGCGGCTGTGGTGCGGAACACGGCTGCGACGCCGCCCACAACCGGTGACCTCGATGCGTAGTCCCAGCTCCGGCTCGGGTACAGTGAACACAGACCGCAACCGGCGGCGTGGATGAGTTGGTGTCCGTCGCCTCCAGAGCCACCGAATGGCTCGCGGTGATCCGTAACCCAAGCGGCGCGCAGTGTCGGCAAGCGATGACACGGTGTGCCGGGTCCGTCCCTGTGAACGCCCATCGCACACCATCTTGCCCTGCCTGCGCGCGGGCAGCCCGGGCCTCCCTTGCGACGAACCACGTCCGAGAGGCATTTGTGACAGTCACGTTCAACTCCGGCCACTCCTCGACGTCCGCCCGCGCGGGCCGTCCCGACCACCAGCCGCGCCAGCGGCCTGCGGGCGGCGACATGCTGCGCGACGACGCCGTCGAGACCGTGGCCACCAAGACGTTCGCCCAGCTGGGCCTGCCGGAGCCGCTGCTCCGCGCGCTCGCCGAGGCGGGCATCAACGAGCCCTTCCCGATCCAGTCCGCGACCATCCCGGACGCGCTGGCCGGCCGCGACGTGCTGGGCCGCGCCCAGACCGGTTCCGGCAAGACCCTCGCCTTCGGCCTGGCCATGCTGGCCCGGCTCGACGGCGGCAAGGCCCGCCCGAAGCGTCCCCGCGCGCTCATCCTGGTCCCGACCCGCGAGCTGGCCATGCAGGTCGCCGACTCGCTGACCCCGCTGGCCAAGTCGCTCGGCCTGTGGTGCCGCACGGCCGTCGGCGGCATGGCCTTCGCCCGCCAGGCGGACGCCCTGTCCCGCGGCGTCGACCTGCTGATCGCCACCCCGGGCCGGCTGTCGGACCACGTCCGCCAGGGCACCGCGCACCTGGGCGACTGCAACTTCATCGCCCTCGACGAGGCCGACCAGATGGCGGACATGGGCTTCATGCCGCAGGTCCGCGAGATCCTCGACCTCACCCCGCCGGGCGGGCAGCGGCTGCTGTTCTCCGCGACCCTCGACGGTGACGTCAACCGCCTGGTCAAGCAGTACCTGACCGACCCGGTCACGCACTCGGTCGCGCCGTCGACCGCCAGCGTGACGACCATGGACCACCACGTGCTCCAGGTCTCGCACCAGGACAAGCAGGACGTCATCACGCAGATCGGCGCCCGCGAGGGCCGCACGATCATGTTCGTGCGCACCAAGCACCACGTCGACCGCCTCGCCGAGCGCCTGCGCGAGCAGGGCGTGAACGCGGCGGCCCTGCACGGCGGGAAGACGCAGGGGCAGCGCAACCGCGTCCTCGCGGACTTCAAGGAGGGCTACACCCCGGTGCTCGTCGCCACGGACGTCGCCGCGCGCGGCATCCACGTGGACGACATCTCGCTGGTCCTGCACGTCGACCCGGCCGCCGACCACAAGGACTACCTGCACCGCGCCGGCCGTACCGCGCGCGCCGGGGCGTCCGGCGTGGTCGTCACGGTGGCAACGCACGACCAGCGCCGGATGGTCCGCCGGCTGACCGACCGCGCCGGCGTGCGCGCGGAGTCGACGACGGTCCGCCCGGGCGACGCCGAGCTGTCCCGCATCACCGGCGCCCGCGAGCCCAGCGGCGAGCCGGTCGTCGAACGGCGCCGCGAGAGCCCGCGCCGTGGCGGTGGCGGCGGCTTCCGCGGTGACCGTGGCTTCGGCGGTGGCCGGGGTGGCGAGCGCGGCGGTTCCTACCGCGGCGAGCGCGGCCACGGCGACCGTGACCGCGGTGGCGAGCGTGGCGGCGAGCGGGGTGGTTACCGCGGCGGCGACCGCGAAGGCCGTCCCGCCGGCTTCGGCGGCCGCAGCCGTCAGCCCCGCTCGGGCAACGGCGGTGGCTACGGCCGCCCGAGCCGTGGCCCGCGTCGCGGCTACGACAGCTGAGTTGTTCCTTCGGAAGCCCCGGACCGCGCGGTCCGGGGCTTCCGGCGTTTCCGGGCCCGCTTGGCGGCGGCGACGGGGCCGGATGGGAGACTGCGGGACGTGACTACGCCGCCGACGCCCCCGCCCGACGAGGTTTTCGACTGGCTCGACGCCGAGGCGGAGAAGCGGGCGAACGCGGGTCTCGTGCGGCAGCTGCGGCCGCGTCCCGCGCAGGCCGACGAGCTGGATCTGGCCGGCAACGACTACCTCGGGCTGGCTCGCGACAAGCGCGTCGCCGGGGCCGCCGCGGCCGCCGCGCTGCGCTGGGGCGCCGGGTCGACCGGGTCCCGGCTGGTCACCGGGTCGACCGAGCTGCACACCGAGCTGGAGCTGGAGCTCGCCCGGTTCTGCGGCGCGCAGGCGGCGCTGGTGTTCTCCTCCGGCTTCGCCGCGAACCTCGGCGCGGTGACGGCGCTGTCCGGGTCCGAGTCCGCGATCGTCACCGACAAGTACATCCACGCGTCGCTGATCGAGGGCTGCCGGCTGTCGCGGGCCGACGTGGCCGCGGTCGCGCACTCGACACCGTCGGCGATCAAGCACGCGCTCGCCACCCGGCGGAAGCCGCGCGCGCTGGTCGTGACCGACTCGGTGTTCTCGGTCGACGGCGACCTGGCCCCGCTCGGCGAGCTGGCCGGCCTCTGCCGTGAGCACGGCGCCGCGCTTTTGGTGGACGACGCGCACGGGTTCGGCGTCCTGGGTGAAGGCGGCCGGGGCGCGGTCCACGCGGCCGGGCTGTCGGGCGCGCCCGACGTCGTCACGACGTTGACGCTCTCGAAGTCCCTCGGCGCCCAGGGCGGGGCCGTGGTCGGGCCGCGGCGGGTGATCAAGCACCTGATCGACACGGCTCGCAGCTTCATCTTCGACACCGCGTTGGCGCCCGCGAGCGCCGCGGCCGCGCTGGCGGCGTTGCACGCGCTGAAGGAGGAGCCCGGTCTGGCGGAAAAGGTCGTGGAGAACGCGGGCAACCTGGCGATGTCGTTGAAGGCGGCCGGGTTGAAGGCGAGCCTGCCGGACGCCGCGGTCATTTCGGTGCAGGCGCCGTCCGCGGAGACGGCCGTCGCGTGGGCGGCGGCGTGTGCGGAGCAGGGCATCCGGGTCGGGTGCTTCCGGCCGCCGTCGGTGCCGGACGGCATCTCGCGGCTGCGGCTGACCGCGCGGGCCGACCTCACGGAGTCCGATGTGGACCGTGCGGTGAAGGTGATCACCGCGACCGCCCCGCGGGGCGCGACGGTCTAAGCCAGCTCGTCCGCGACCGGTCGCGGTTCCCGGCCGAGGAGTTCGCCCAGCCGGGGGCCGGTTTCCGCGAAATCGCCCCGCCGCGCGGCGGTGAAGAACGTCAGCAGCATCCGGGCCATGGCTTCGGGCGCGCCGGCCGCGACGCGATCGGCGACCCACTGTCCGTCGTCGACGACCACGCGTTCGACCTTGCGACCGGTGCGGTCGGCGGCGATCGCGGTGAGGTCCTCGAAGGTGACGGCGGTGCGCGAAGTGAGGGTGACGGGACCGTCGACCGGGCTTCCGGCGAGGAGCACCGCGGCCGCTTCGGCGGCGTCCGTGCGGTGGGTCCACGAGACCGGGCCGTCTTCGGGTGCCGCGATCTCGCCGGTCTCCTGCCACGGACC
The DNA here is from genome assembly GCF_040609695.1 of Amycolatopsis sp. NPDC004625. Taxonomy (NCBI): domain Bacteria; kingdom Bacillati; phylum Actinomycetota; class Actinomycetes; order Pseudonocardiales; family Pseudonocardiaceae; genus Amycolatopsis; species Amycolatopsis sp. NPDC004625. The sequence continues at coordinate 72,759 of NZ_JBEXKX010000035.1, read as the reverse complement.
GAGCAGCCACCCGAGGCTGTGGGCGTAGAACCCGTTGCGCAACGACGTCCAGGCGACGCCGCAACCGGCGAGGATCTCCTCGGTGGCCGCGTGGTCCCGGGCCGGCGCGAACGCGCTGTCCGGACGCACGTTCTGGTGGCTGGTGTAGAGGATCCGCCGGGCACCCTCAGCGACGGCGGCCTCGATCGCGGTGCGGTGCAGGGCGACGGCGTCGGCGGCCGGGTCGTTGGACGACACCAGCAGCACCTGGTCGGCGCCCTCGAACGAGGTACGCAGGGCGGCGGGGTCTTCGTAGGAGCCGGGCCGCACCCGGACGCCGCGCTCGGCGAAGGACCGGGCCTTCGCGACGTCGCGCACGCTGACGCCGATCTCGTCGGCCGGAACGCGGGTGAGCAGGTGCTCGACGGTGGCGCCGTTCAGGGCGCCGGTCGCGCCGGTGACCACGATCATCGCGGGCGTTCCTCCTTCAGCAGGGGCAGCAGGATGTCGTCGACGAGGTGTTCGAGGAACGGCTCGTCCACCGGCTCGCCGGCTACAACCAGCCGGTGGACGAGCAGCGCCGGGACGATCTCGGCGAAGAGCGCGGCACCGCGTGGGTCCAGCAGCGGGTGCCGGGTCATCGCGGCCTGGTCGCGGTGCAGGATCCGCCGCATCGCCGCGGCGAGGTCCGGGTCACCGCGCATCCCGGCGAAGAGCGCGCCGAGCAGCCCGGCTTCCTGCTCGGCGATTTCCCGCGCGAGCCAGGTCGCGGTGTCCAGGAGGGCGCCGCGGAGGTCGCCGGCCGAGGGGTCGGGTGGGGTTCCGCCCGCGCGGCGGTCGACGGCCGCGGCGACCAGCGCGGCCTTGCCCGGGTAGCGGCGGTAGATCGTCGCCTTCCCCACCCCGGCCGCCGCCGCGACGGCTTCGATCGACAACCGGTCGTAGCCGACGTCGATCAGCAGCTTCAGCGTCGCGTCGAAGATGGCGACGTCGCGGCCGGCGTCCCGAGGTCGTCCTGGCATGGCCCGCCTTTCAATACGAAACAGGTCCGTATCGTATCAGGCCGGGCGGCGGCGCATGCGGATGTGCGGGATCCCGTCGTCGTCGGTGTACTCCGCGCCTTCCGCGACGAACCCGTAGCGCGCGTAGAAGCCCTGGACGTACGTCTGGGCGTCCAGGACGTACTCGCCCGGCACCGTCAGGGCCGCGTCCATCAGCCGGGCCGCCAAGCCCTGGCCGCGGGCGGACGCCGCCGTCACCACGCGGCCGATGCGGCGGACGCCGTCCGGGTCGAGCAGCACCCGCAGGTAGGACGTGACCCCGCCGGCGTCCGCGAACCACAGGTGCCGGGTGTCCGGGAGCAGGTCACGTCCGTCGAGCTCGGGGTACGCGGCCTTCTGCTCCACGACGAACACGTCGACGCGCAGGCGGAGGATGTCGTGCAGCTGGGCGGCGGTCAGCTCCGGACCGGTCGCGTCGTGCAGGGTCGGCATACCCCTGCTTAGCACGCTCAGCCGAGGAGACGCGGTTTGGCCTGGGCCTCGACCTCTTCGGCGTACGCCGAGACGCGCGTGTAGACGCCCGGCTTGCCCGCCTTCGCGCAGCCGTCACCGAAGGAGACGATGCCGATCAGCGTGTCGCCCACCACGAGCGGGCCGCCGGAGTCGCCCTGGCACGCGTCGACGCCGCCGTCGCGGTAGCCCGCGCACACCATGCTCCGCTGGTCGTAGACGTTGTAGTCGGAGCGGCATTCGCTGTCGGAGACCAGCGGGACCTGGGCGCTGCGCAGGTAGTCGGAGCGGGCGCCCCCGTCGGCGACGCGACCCCAGCCGAGCACGGTCGCCTGGGTGCCCGTGGCGTACACCTGCGCATCGTCCTTCGCAGGCAGCTTCGCCGGCCGGTAGTCGAGCTGGCCGCGGACGGTCAGCACCGCGATGTCCGCCCCCTGCGTCGGGTCGGTGTAGCCCTGGTCGACCCACACCTTCGAGACGCCGAGGACCTGGCCGTCACTGGTGCGCTTGTCTTCGCGGCCGGCCACCACGCGGATGTCCTGCTTCGCCACCGCCTTGGCGCAGTGCGCCGCCGTCGCGACCGCCGTGGAGCTCACGACCACCGCGCCGCAGAACTGGTTGCCGCCCGCGTCGGTCAGGTACACCGCGTACGGGTGGTCGGCGATCGACGCCTGGTTGCCGCCGACGATCCGCGCCTGGTTGCCGGACCCGGCGGCCCCGGGGGCCGCCGCCGCCGTGCCCGCCACGACCGGGACGGCGACCGCGGCGGCCGCGAGGAGCACACCGCTCGCGAGCAGCAGGGATCGACGGGACTTCACGGCCATGGGACGTTCTCCTCTTCGGCACAGCACGGAGCAAACACTCGGCACCCGGACGACTCCGGTGCGTGAACGACATGCGCTCATTACCCTAATCCGAGGGGGCCCAAAACGGTGTCACTGGAACGGGTGGACTCCGCGCGCTCCGGACGGTTCTGCCAAGCTGACCGGATGCGGCGGAGAGCGACGGCGGCGGGCGCGGTCCTGGCCTTCGCCGTGACAGCGTGCTCTTCAGCCGCCCCACCACCGGAACCCGCACCGACCACGCGCGCGCCGAGCACCGCGGCCGCGCGGCCGCCGGTGTCCGGCGCTCCCGCCGTCACCTGGCAGGTGGGTGCCCGGCCGCTCCGCCTCCGGCCCGACGGCTTCGGGGAAGTCGAGCCGACGCCACCCGAACTGGTGAACCGGGCACTTCCGACAAAAGACGTACTTCCCCCGCCCGCCGGGACCGGGTACGCGTCGACGATCAGCGCCGTGCCCGCCGACGTCCTCGCGCGCAGCACCTGGCAGCCCGCCTGCCCGGTCAAGGCCGGCGACCTCCGCTACCTGACGATGTCCTTCTGGGGCTTCGACGGCCGCGCGCACACCGGCGAAATGCTGGTGAACGCCTCCGGCGCGGCGGGCATCACGAAGGTCTTCGGACAGCTCTTCGCGGCGCGCTTCCCGCTCGAAGAGCTGCGCGTGACCAGCCCGGCCGAGCTCACCGCGCCGCCGACCGGGGACGGCAACTCGACCAGCGCGTTCGTCTGCCGCCCGGCCCGCGGGCAGACGACCTGGTCGGCGCACGCCTACGGGCTCGCCGTGGACGTCAACCCGTTCTGCAATCCGTACACCCAGGGCGATCTGGTGCTGCCCGAGCTGGCCTCGGCGTACGTCGACCGCGCGCGCCGGCGGCCCGGCATGGTCCTGGCCGGCGACGCGACCGTGCGCGCGTTCGCGGCGATCGGGTGGAGCTGGGGCGGGAGCTGGCACAGCCCGACCGACCGGATGCACTTCACCGCGACCGGCCACTGACCACGTAATACGACGTTAAGCACAGGAGGGAACACCCGTCTCGCGGAGACGGTTGGCTAGGGTGAATCGACCGGACACGGACCCGCGGAGGATGCAGTGCCCCACTACGACCTGGTGATCGTCGGGACGGGATCGGGGAACTCCATCCCCGGCCCGGGTTTCGCCGGCAAGAAGACGGCGATCGTGGAGAAGGGCACCTTCGGCGGCACCTGCCTCAACGTCGGCTGCATCCCGACGAAGATGTTCGTGTACGCCGCCGATGTCGCGTACACGCCTTCGCACAGCGCCAAGTACGGCGTCGACGAAGAGCTGAAGGGCGTGCGGTGGCGCGACATCCGCGACCGCATCTTCGGCCGCATCGACCCGATCGCCGCGGGCGGCGCGGAGTACCGCCGCAGCCACGAGGACAACGCGAACGTCGACGTCTACGAGGGCACCGGCCGCTTCACCGGCCGCAAGGAACTGCGCGTCAGCTTCACCGACGGCCGTCCGGACGAGGTGCTGACGGCCGACAGGTTCGTGCTCGCCGCGGGCGGGCGCCCGGTCATCCCGGACATCCCGGGGCTGGACGGCGTCGACTACCACACGTCCGACACCGTGATGCGGCTCGACGAGCTGCCGGAGCGCATCGTCATCCTCGGCGGCGGCTACATCGCGGCCGAGTTCGCGCACGTCTTCGCCTCCTTCGGCGTGCAGGTGACGCTGGTCAACCGCTCCGGCCGCCTGCTGCGTTCGGAGGACGAGGACGTCAGCGCGCGCTTCACCGAGCTGGCCGCCGAACGGTTCGACGTCCGGCTGGAGCGCAAGACCGTCCGGGCGCGCAAGACCGAGAGCGGCGTCGCGCTGGACCTGGAAGGGCCGCAGGGCGCGGAAACCGTCGAGGGCGACGTCCTCCTGATCGCCACCGGCCGCAGGCCGAACTCCGACCTGCTCGACGTCGCGGCGACCGGCGTGACCACAATGGACAGTGGGCACGTCGTGGTCGACGACCACCAGGAAACCGTCGTCGAGGGCATCTACGCGCTCGGCGACCTGTCGTCGCCGCACGAGCTGAAGCACGTCGCGAACCACGAAGCCCGCGTCGTGCAGCACAACCTGCTGCACCCGGACGAGCGGATCACCGCCGACCACCGGTTCGTGCCGCACGCCGTCTTCACCCACCCGCAGGTCGCGTCGGTCGGGCTGACCGAGCAGAAGGCGCGCGAGCTCGGAGTGTCCTATGTGGTCTCGAAGCAGGATTACGCCGGGATCGCCTACGGCTGGGCGATGGAGGACACGACGGGCTTCGCGAAGCTCCTGGCCGACCCGGCGACCGGGCAGCTGCTCGGCGCGCACATCATCGGCCCGCAGGCGTCGTCGGTGATCCAGCCGCTCATCCAGGCGATGAGCTTCGGCCTCGACGCGCGGAGCATGGCGCGCGGCCAGTACTGGATCCACCCGGCGATGCCGGAGCTGGTCGAGAACGCGCTGCTCAACCTGCCCCTGGACTGACGCGGGTTCAGACGAAGCGGTGACGGCCGGCGAGGGCGCCGAACACCGCCTGGACGCCGAGCAGGGCGAGCAGCATCCCGAGCGGGACCGTCCAGCCGCCGGCCACGTCGTGCAGCAGGCCGAACAGGAACGGCCCGAGCGCGGCGAACAGGTAGCCGAAGCCCTGTGCCATGCCGGACAGCCGGGCGGTGTCCGCGCCGGTCCGCGCCCGCAGCGCGATCACCGTCAGGCCGAGGGAGAACACGCTCATCCCCAGGCCGACGAGGATGCTCCACAGCAGGGGCGACCACGACGGCGCGAGCATCAGCCCGGTGGTCCCGGCGACGCCGAACACGCTCAGCCCGATGATCCACGGGCTCTGGCCGCGCTGCCGGGCCGCCATCGGCGCCACGACGAGGCTGATCGGCACGGCGATCAGGGAGACCAGGCCGAACAGCAGGCCGGCGTCGTCGCGCGGCACGCCGGCGTCCATCAGCACCTGCGGGAACCAGCCCATCGCCGCGTAGGCGTAGAACGCCTGCAGGCCGAAGAAGCCGGTGACGATCCAGGCCAGCCGGTTGCGCAGCAGCGACCGGCCGGCTTCGGTGCCGTCGGCGGGGCGCGGGGGCCGTCCGGTGCCGCGGGCGGCGAGGAGCCAGGCCAGCAGCGCGACGACGGCCAGGATGGCCCAGCCGCCGAGGGCCGGGCGCCAGCCGCCGAGCGCGTCGCCGAGGCGCGGCGTCACCGCGGACCCGAGGGCGCCGCCGCCCTGCAGGGCCGCGGTGTAGACGCCGGTCAGCAACCCGATGCGAGCGGGGAACGAGTCCTTGATGACGACCGGGATGAGCACGTTGATCAGGGCGATCCCGGCGGTCGCCACGAGCGTGCCGCCGAGCACCACGGCGGGTCCGTCGAGCACGCGCAGCACGAGCCCGGCGGCGAGCGCCGCCAGCGCGACCGCGATGGCGGCACCGATCCCGGCCCGGCGCGCGAGCAGCGGCGCGGCCAGCCCGGCGCCGGCGAAGCAGAGCGTCGGCAACGTCGTCAGCACGCCGGCCCAGACGACGGAGGTGCCCAGGTCGGCGCGCATTTCGGCGAGCATCGGCCCGACGCCGGTGATGGCCGGGCGCAGGTTGAGCGCGGTGAGCACGACGGCGACCGCGAGCAGCGCCCCGGCGGCGACCACGCCCGGCGTCCGGACTCCGACGGCGCCGTCCAGGTCGGGTTCACGGTGTTCGACGGGCATGCCCGCTACTATCGCATACGTAGGATGATTGGATGAAGGGATAAACCTGTGCCTCTGGCCACCACGCGCCGGACCGGCCTCGTCGACCAGGTCATCGAGCAGCTGCGGACCGCGGTCACGCAGGGCGAATGGCCGATCGGCGAACGCATCCCCACCGAGACCGAGCTGGTCGAGCAGCTCGGCGTCGGGCGCAACACCGTCCGCGAAGCCGTGCGCGCGCTCGCGCACACCGGGCTGCTGGAGGTCCGGCAGGGCGACGGCACCTACGTCCGCGCCACGAGCGAGGTGTCCGGCGCGATCCGCCGGCTCTGCGGCTCGGAGCTGCGCGAGGTCCTGCAGGTCCGGCGGACGCTGGAGGTCGAAGGCGCGCGGCTCGCGGCCGTCGAACGGACCGAAGAAGAGGTCGCCGGGCTGCGGGCCCTGCTCGCCCGCCGCGAGACCGACCTGCGCGCGGGCCGCTGGCAGGACTTCGCCCGCACGGACGCCGAGTTCCACTGCGCGGTCGTCCGCGCCGGGCACAACACGCTGCTGACCGAGCTCTACCGCGGGCTGACGGAGGTCATCACGGCCAGCGTCGCGGCGACGTCCAGCATCACGCCGGGCGCGGACCACGTGCCGGAAATCGGCCACGAGGGTCTCGCCGAGGCCATCGCCGACCGCGACCCGGACCGCGCGGCCGCCGAGGCGTGTGGCTTCCTGGACGAGCTACTGTCCCGCGTTGAACGCCTCTGACCTGCGGATTCACGCTCTGATGACCCCTAAGGGTGCCATTTCAGGGTTGTCGTGGCACCACCGTGGTGCCATATTTGTGCCATGGACCTGACGCCCTTCGTGGACAGCCTCCGCCGCGAGTTCGCGGTAGCCGCCGAGGCGGCCGGCGAGGACGCTGTCACCCTGGCCGAGCGGCTGGCCTCCCCGCTGGAGTCCGCCATCCGGCTCACCTTGCTCGACGCGCTGTCGGCCGCGGCCGACGAGATCACCCGCGACCTCGCTCCCGGTTCCGTCGAAGTCCGCCTTCGCCGCCGCGAAGCGGAGTTCGCGGTTTCCGTGCCGGCGGCACCCGAACCGGCACCCGCCGAAGCACCACCGCCGCCGCCCGAGGCCGACGACGGCGCCGTCTCCCGGATCAACCTGCGGCTCCCCGACCAGCTGAAGCAGCGGGTCGAGGAAGCGGCGAGCCGGGAACGGCTCTCGATCAACGCCTGGCTCGTCCGGGCCGCGAACAACGCACTCGGCGCCGCCGCGAGCCGGACCACGCACCGCCGGTCCGCCTACGGCGAGAAGTACACCGGCTGGGTCCACTGACCCACCCGCTCTGACCAGCTCGAACACTTTCCCAGCACCCCAGGAGGGCGCAGCCATGCCTGTTTTCCCCACGCCCGAGCCGATCGCGGCCACCATCGACGTCAGCGTCGCCGACGTCCGGATCGTCGCCGGCGAGAGCGCGGAAACGACCGTCGAGATCATGCCGGCCGACCCGGGCGACAACGAGGACGTCAAGGCCGTCGCGAAGACCCGCGTCGAGTTCGCCGCCGGCGAGCTGCTGGTCAAGGGCCCGAAGTACGTCACCAAGCTCTGGGGCAAGGGCGGTGCCCTGCACGTCACCGTCGCACTGCCGGCCGGGTCGCAGATCACCGGCACCGCCGCGATGGGCGACTTCCGCGTCACCGGCCGGGTCGGGCCCAGCCGCTTCAAGACCTCCGTCGGCGACATCCACCTGGACGAAGGCGCCCGGCTGGAGGCGAGCACCGCCACCGGTGACGTCACCATCGAGCGGGCCACCGGGCACGCCGAGGTCGGCACCGGCTCCGGGCAGCTGCGGATCCGCGAGATCGACGGCAGCGCCGTGCTGAAGAACTCCAACGGCGAGACCCGCGTCGGCGAAGTGACCGGCGACCTGCGGGTCAACACCGCCAACGGCGACATCCTCGTCGACGTCGCCCACGCGGGCGTGCACGCCAAGACCGCCGCCGGCGACATCCGGCTCGGCGAGGTCGTGCGCGACCGGGTCGTCCTCGAGACCGCCGTCGGGGAGATCGAGATCGGCATCCGCGAGGGCAGTGCCGCGTGGCTCGAGCTGAACTCGCTGGTCGGTTCCGTGCACAACACGCTCACGCCGTCCGACGGGCCGGGTGGCACCACCGAGACCGTCGAGGTCAAGGCCCACTCCTACACCGGCGACATCGTCATCCGCCGGGCCTGAACACTCCACGAGACAAGGGGAAATCCATGCCGGACGCCATCGTGGCCGAGGGACTGGTCAAGAAGTACGGGAAGGTCACCGCGCTCGACGAGCTGTCGCTGCGGGTACCCGAGGGCACGGTGCTGGGGGTGCTCGGGCCGAACGGGGCCGGCAAGACCACCACCGTCCAGATCCTCACGACACTGCAGAAGCCGGACGCGGGCCACGCGACCGTCGCCGGGTTCGACGTCGTGAAGGACGCGCACGAACTGCGCTCGCACATCGGCGCTTCGGGGCAGTACGCCGCCGTCGACCAGGAGCTGACCGGAGCCGAGAACCTCGAGATGGTCGGGCGGCTGTACCACCTGGGCACCAAGCGGGCCAAGGCCCGCGGCCGGGAGCTGCTCGCCCGGTTCAGCCTCGAGGACGCCGCCGACCGCCCGGTGAAGGGCTACTCCGGCGGCATGCGGCGACGCCTCGACCTGGCGGGCGCGCTCGTGGCCAACCCGCCGGTGCTGTTCCTCGACGAGCCCACCACCGGGCTCGACCCGCGGGCCCGCACCGAGCTGTGGGACGTCATCACCGAGCTGGTCGCGGGCGGCACCACGCTGCTGCTGACCACGCAGTACCTGGAAGAAGCGGACCGGCTGGCCGACAGCATCGCCGTCGTCGACCACGGCCGCGTGATCGCCCGCGGCACGGCCGACGAGCTCAAGGACCTCGTCGGCGGCGAGCGGATCGAGCTGACCGTCGGCACGCACGACGACGTCCTGGTGGCCCGGCGCGCCCTTTCCCGGCTGGCCAGCGGCGAGCCGCAGGCCGAGGCGTTCCGGCTCACCGTGCCCGTGACCCACGGCGCGAAAGCGCTTACCGAAGCCCTGGCCCTGCTGGCCGCGGACGGCGTCGACGTTCGTGACGTCGGGGTCCGCCGCCCCACCCTCGACGACGTTTTCCTGTCCCTGACCGGTCACGAGGTGGCCGAGACCGTGAAGGAGGCCGTGTGATGAACGCGGTGCAGATGGCCGTCACCGACGGCGTGACCGTCGCCAAGCGCAACTCGATCAAGATCGTCCGGTCGCTGGACCTGCTCGGGTCCATCGTGTTCATGCCGGTGATGTTCGTGCTGCTGTTCGGCTACGTGTTCGGCAGCGTGATCGACATTCCCGGGATGTCCTACCGCGAGTTCATGCTGCCGGGGATCTTCGTCCTCGCGGTGGCGATGGGCAGCATCGTCACCGGCTACGGCCTCACCGACGACCTGCAGAAGGGCATCATCGACCGGTTCAGATCGCTGCCGATGTCCCCGGCGGCGGTGCTGATCGGCCGCACCACCGCGGACCTCATCCTGAACGTGACGAGCCTGCTGATCATGGGGCTCGTGGGGCTGCTGGTCGGCTGGCGCATCCACACCGGCGTCTTCGAAGCGCTGGCCGGCGTGCTCCTGCTGCTCGCGTTCGCCTACGCACTCTCGTGGGTGATGGGCACGCTGGGCCTGGCCGTGCGCAAGCCCGAGGTGTTCAACAACGTCTCGAGCGTGGCGATCTTCCCGCTGACGTTCCTGGCCAACACCTTCGTCGACAGCGGCCGCCTGCCGACGCCCCTGCGGGTGATCGCGGACTGGAACCCGGTCTCGGCGATCACGCAGGCGTCACGCGAGCTGTTCGGCAACACGAGCGCGGCGATGCCGGTGCACGACGCCTGGCCGATGCAGCACGCCGTGCTCGCGTCGGTGCTGTGGATCGCGCTGCTGCTGGCGATCTTCGTGCCGCTTTCGGTGCGCTGCTACAAGAAGGCCACCAGCCACTGATCAGGGCAGCGTGAGGATCTCGCTGCCGTCGGCCGTCACCACGAGGGTGTGCTCGAACTGGGCCGTCCACTTCTTGTCCTTCGTGGTGACGGTCCAGTCGTCGGCCCAGATGTCGTAGTCGATGGTGCCCAGGGTGATCATCGGCTCGATCGTGAAGGTCATGCCCTCCTCGATGATCGTGTCGACGGAGGGCTCTTCGTAGTGCAGGATCGTCGGCGGTGTGTGGAACGCCGGGCCGACGCCGTGGCCGGTGAAGTCGCGGACCACGCCGTAGCCGAAGCGCTTCGCGTAGGCCTCGATGACCCGGCCGATCACGTTCAGCTGCCGGCCGGGCCGGACCGCCTTGATCGCCCGCAGCGTCGCCTCGCGGGTGCGCTCCACCAGCAGGCGGGCCTCCTCGGAGACGTCGCCGGCCAGGAACGTCGCGTTCGTGTCGCCGTGGACGCCGCCGATGTAGGCCGTCACGTCGATGTTGCAGATGTCGCCGTCCTCGATCACCGTCGAGTCCGGGATGCCGTGGCAGATGACCTCGTTGAGCGAGGTGCAGCACGACTTAGGGAAGCGGCGGTAGCCCAGCGTCGAGGGGTAGGCGTGGTGGTCGAGCAGGAACTCGTGCACCACCTGGTCGATGTCGTCCGTGGTCGCGCCCGGCTTGACGGCCTTGCCGCCCTCTTCCAGGGCCTGGGCCGCGATGCGGCTCGCCACCCGCATCGCCTCGATCACCTCCGGCGTGCGCACGCCGTTGCCGGTGTCCCGCTTCGGCGCCGGCTTGTCCACGTACTCGGGACGGGCGATGGAGGTGGGGACGGCGCGGCGCGGCGTCTGGACGCCGGGAACGAGCGGGGCACGAACGGACATGCCTCCACCTTACGACGGCCCGCTCAGCCGATCCCCGTCAGGAACCGGTGCGCGGCCTGCACCGCCGGTTTGGACGAACCGGCGTCGGTCAGGAGGACGGCGAACGCCAGGTCGCCGCGGTAGCCGACGAACCAGCCGTGCGAGTGCGAGCCGTCGCCGAACTGGGCGGTGCCGGTCTTGCCGGCGACGTCGGGGATGTCCCGCAGCCCGGTCGCGGTGCCCGCCGTGACGACCTCGCGCATCATCCCGCGCAGCGCGTCGAGCACCTCGCCCGAAGGCGCGTCGCCGACGTTCTGCGTGCTCGCCGGCAGCCCCTTGACGATCGACGGCGTCGGCACCTTCCCGGCCTGCACGGTCGCCGCGGCCAGCGCCATGCCGAACGGGCTGACCACCACCCGGCCCTGGCCGAAGCCGTTTTCGGCGCGCTGGACGGCCGAATCGCTGGCCGGGACGTCACCGGTGACCGTGGTCAGGCCCGGGACCACGAAGTCGGCGCCGATGCCGAACGAACGGGCGGTGTCGGTCAGGGCCGGCGCCGGGAGGCCGGCGGCGAGCCGGGCGAAGGTCGTGTTGCAGGACCGCGCGAACGCCGTCTTCAACGGCACCCGGCCCAGGTCGAAGTGGCCTTCGTTCGGCACGACCCGGTTCTCGACCGTCGTGGAGCCGGGACAGTCCACGGGGCTGCCGGCGTCGACGTCCCCGGTGGCCAGCGCGGCCGCCGCCGTGACGATCTTGAACGTCGACCCGGGCGGGTAGCGCCCGGACAAGGCCAGCGAACCCTCCTCGTCCGCGGCGTCGTTCTGCGCCACGGCGAGGATGTCCCCGCTCGACGGCTGGATCGCGACCAGCGCGGCGGAGTACGGCTCGGGTTCGAGGGCCTTCTCGGCGGCGGCCTGGACCTTCGCGCTGAGCGTGCTCGTGACGGCCGGCGAGACCTTCGGCGCCTCGGCCTTGAGCTCGGACACCTCGCCGCCGGTGACGTCGCGGGTGACGATCCGCCAGCCCGCCGCACCGGCCAGCTGCTGCTCGACCAGCGCGCGGATGCCCGGCAGCACCTGCTGCCCGGACCCGCGGGTCACCGGCAGCAGCCGCTCCTGGCTGGCGAACCGGACGCCGGGCAGGTCGTAGATCACCGGCTTGACGCGCTGGTAGTCCCCGGCGCGCAGGGTGATCACCGGGTAGGCGTCGCCGGGCTTGGTCCTGCTCATCCCGTCCAGCACCGACCGGCCGGTCACCGACGGCTCGTACCGGTGCAGCGCCTTGGCGAGCGACCCGGCGACGGCGTTCGCGTTGCCGGTCTTCTGCGGGTCGACGACCACGCCGATCACGGTCTGCGGGCGCATCAGCGGCACGCCGTCGCGGTCGAGCACCGGCGCCGTCTCCGGCAGCTGCGGCAGCATGCCCAGGGTCTGGCCGACGGCCAGCTGCGGGTGCACGACCGTCGGCTGCCAGTGCACCTGCCAGCCGTCCTCGGCCGCCCGCAGCTGGGCGTCGGCACGGTAGGACCAGGTGCGGCCGTGCGGCAGGTGCCAGGTCAGCCGGTAGCCCGCGGTCACGACGTCACCCTCGGGCTGTTTCACCTCTTCGTCGTCGACGTCGAGCGACTCGGGGTCGAGCACGCCGCGGACCTGGCTCAGGACGGTCTTCGCGGCCTCGGGCGAGTCGGTGTTCGCCGCCGCCGCGGCGACGTCCCCGGACGCGACGGCGTCCAGGAAGGCGGAGAGGGCGTCCTCGGGACCGTCGCCCGAGCACCCGGCCGTGGTCGCGGCGAGGAGCAGCAGCACCGCGAGCGCACCGCGGCGTCGACGTGCACTCATGGCCGGATGATGCCTGGTCAGAGCGGGTGTCCCGGCCTCGAAACACCGCCACGGAAGAGTGGTTAGAACAGCACCGTCGCGTACTGGCCGACCTGCTTGAAGCCGATCTTGCGGTAGGCCGCGAGGGCCGGGGTGTTGAAGGCGTTGACGTAGAGGCTGGCGGTGCGGCCCAGACCGCGGACGAGTCGGTTGACCACCGCGGCGGTGCCGGCGGTGCCGAGCCCGTCACCCCGGCGGTCCGGGTGCACCCAGACGCCCTGGATCTGCCCGACGGTCGCCGACATGGCCCCGATCTCGGCCTTGAAGACGACCTCGCCGTTCTCGAAGCGGGCGAACGCGCGCCCGGCGCCGATGAGCTCGGTGACGCGGGCGCGGTAGCTGGCGCCGCCGTCCCCGCTGCGCGGGTCGACGCCGACCTCTTCGATGAACATCGCAACGGCCGCGGGCAGGTACCGCTCGAGTTCGTCCGGCCGGACGGGCCGGACCAGCGGGTCGGCGGCCACGAGCGGGGTGCTGTCCAGCGCCATCAGCGGCTGGTCGTCGCGGACTTCGCGGGCCGGGCCCCACTCGTCTTCGAGTTCGTCCCACAGGCCGAGGACCTGCTCGGCCGGGCCGACGAGCGAAGAGCAGGTGCGTTGCCGCCGGAGGGCGCGGTCGGCGAAGGAGCGCAGGGCGGGGGCGTTGCCCTTCAGCGGGATGAGGTTGGGCCCGGAGAAGCACAGCCCTTGGAGCCGTCCGGCGCGCACCGGACGGCTGTCGGCGGCCCAGAGCTCACCACCGAGCCGCCACGGATCGAGACCGGCAGCCTCGACCCGGGCGCTGACCATGCAGCTGCCCACGGGGTCCGCGGCCAGAGCGGCACGGACCGCCGGATAGTCCCGATCATCGAGCAGCCGTGCACCTGCAAGCCGCAACACGGGCTCCAGGGTGCCAGATCCGGGCGGTAAACGGAACGCGAGGCTGTCGACACGGTGAGATGAAGCGCCCAGGTCGGGACCGCGGGCAGGATGGTGGGCATGCAGCGGTACACGTACAAGGTCGTCGAGGTCCGGGAGAAGCTGCTCGGCGGCAAGATGTCGGGCGGCAAGCTGGAGAAGCTGCTGAACGACCACGCCGAGGACGGCTGGCAGCTGAAGGCGATCACGGCGACGGAGGTGAAGGGGCGGGTCGGGCCCGGCGGGGTCGACGGCCTGCTGGTGACCTTCGAGCGCCCGGTGCAGTAGGGCGCCGCCGCCCGCGCCCGGCAGCCCGACGCCGGTCGTGAGTGGTAAGGCGGCCGGAAAAGCCCCGGAACCCAAAACACCCAGCGGGCCCCGCCGGGGACGGCCGGGCGGGCCGGGGCGGGGGGAGGGGCG
>NZ_JBEXKX010000035.1:0-58692 GCF_040609695.1 Amycolatopsis sp. NPDC004625 | reverse complement strand
GGGCGGCCGGCCCCGCCCCCCGCCCGCGGTCGGGTTGGTGTTCGTCTTTCTCTCCCTGGAACTCGACCCCCCCCCCCCCCCCACGACCCTGGGGCCGCGCAGGTCATCGCCGGGCGTCGGCAGGCCGGGGTCAGGCCGCGCCGCGGTAGGTGCCGACCGTCCAGGAGTTGCCCTCCGGGTCGCGGAGGCTGAACGTGTGCGAGCCGTACTCGGTGTCGGTCAGTGACGCCGTGATCTCCGCGCCCGCGTCCTGCACGCGCGCGTGGATCTCGTCGACCTTGTCCGACACCACGTACACCGCCGCCGTGCCCGGCTTCATCGCGTCGTGGACGCCGTCGGGCGGGCGGACGCTGCCCAGCATCACCGCGCCACCCTCGGGCCAGCGCAGCTCGGCGTGCGCGATCAGCTCGCCCTCGGGCACCACCAGCGCCTCGGTGAAGCCCAGGACGTCGACGAGGAAGCGGACCGCGGCCGGGGCGTCGTCGTACCGGAGAGCGGGCCAGACGTTCGGTTCGGGAGTCATGCCGTCAGCTTCGCGCCACTTCCGCCTCCTGGTCTTGGAGGAACGGGAGCTCCTCGGCGATCCACGTGCCCGGCGTGCAGCCCGCCAGCGCCCGCCATTCGTTCGTCAGGTGCGCCTGGTCGTAGAAGCCGCACTCGACCGCCAGCGACGCCAGGTCCGCGTGCCCCTGCCGCAGCAGCCGCCCGGCCCGCTCGAACCGCAGCACCCGCGCCACCTGCTTCGGCGGCAGCCCGAGCTCCGTGCGGAACCGCTCGCCCAGGTACCGCCGGCTCCAGCCGACCTCGTCCGCCAGGTCCGCCACGCGCACCCGCCCGTCCGCCCGCCGCAGCCGGCGCCACGCCTCGCCCAGCTCGGCCGGCGGGGCCACCGGGTCGACGGCCCGGGCGGCCAGGACGTCGTCGAGCAGCGCGAACCGTTCGGCCCAGGTCGGCAGCGAACCCAGCTGCTCCGGCAGGGAGCCGAGGCCGAAGTCGGCGAGGTCGGCCACCTCGCCGCTCAGCTCCGCCGCCGTGACGCCGAAGAGCGTCCGCACGCCCAGCGGGTCGAGCTCCAGCTGCAGCCCCTCCTGCACGCGGTCCTGCCGGATCAGCACCGCGCGCGTGTGCAGGCCGCCGAGAAGGGCCTGCAGGCTCCGCCCGGCCATCCGCACCGGCCCGGCGAGGCTGATGACGAGCGTCACGTGCCGCGACGGCAGGCCGCGGTGGACGGCCAGCGTGACGCCCTCCTGCGCGTACCCGACATAGCGCGTGACCAGGGGCCGCACCACCGGGTGCGGATCGTGGACAGCCCAGGTCACGGTCACGAATGCGAGCGTAATCGTCACCACCGACAGTTCCGGGTCTGATAACACGGACGTGCGTCCCCACCGCGGAAGGAACCACCCGATGACGATCCAGGAGCAGGCGCAGCAGCTGGAGCTGCTCGCCGACCAGGTGCCGACCGGCATCGCGCTCGCCACCAAGAGCGACCTCGAAGACCTCCAGGCCCAGGTGCTCGGCCTGCTCGGGGAGACGTCCACCGCGACCGCGATCCAAGGCGCGATCCAGCTCGCTTCGCAGCAGATCGACGAGGTCGCGGCCGCGCTCGAGAACGTCCGCCTGCAGATCCGCGACGCCGCCCAACACCACCTACAGGGCTGAGTAGTGCGAGGCGACGGCCGGCTGGCCCGTGTAGTTGGGGCCGGCCCGGTCGTCCGCGCCGAGGTACCGGAACGGCAGCGTGCCCGAGAAGGGGCCGTCACGCCGGATCCGGTGGGTGCGCGCGTCGTACTCGAACCCCGCGGAGCGCAACGCCCGCAGGACGCGGCGCGCCCCGCCCGGCGCCTGGATCCCGGCGACGTCGAAGTTCGCCACGAACACGCCGTGGTCACTCAGCCAGGACGCCGCCCGCAGCAGCGCGCCCAGCTTGTCGCCGACGTAGTGCAGGCCGTGCACGCAGGTGACGAGGTCGTACCGGGCGCCGGGCAGCCACGTCGTGATCGACGCCGCCACGAACCGCACCGGCCCGGCCGCCGCGAAGTACCCGACCAGGTCCACGCCGGTGATGTCCAGGTCCGGCCGGGCGTCGGCCGCGTCCAGGAGGGCGCGCCCGCTGCCGCAGCACAGGTCGAGCCAGCGGGCGCCCGGCGGCAGGCCCAGGATGTCGTGACCGAGGACGCGCGCGTAGCCGTCACGGCCGGCCAACCGGCGCTCGCGGTTCATCGCCCGGTTGGCCACCACGGACGACGCCTCCAGAGCGTCGTCCGGCAGCAGATCAGCCGTGACATCCGGGGCTTCGCCCCGGGCCGGGGACTCCGTCACCCGGACCCCCTGAAAATCAGCCGGCGGTGACCACCGGCGCGCCCTCACCGAGGGACTCTCCGGCCTCCTCGGCGATGCGCATGGCCTCTTCGATGAGCGTCTCGACGATCGCGTGCTCGGGGACGGTCTTGATGACCTCGCCCTTGACGAAGATCTGGCCCTTGCCGTTGCCCGACGCCACGCCGAGGTCGGCCTCGCGGGCCTCCCCCGGGCCGTTGACGACGCAGCCCATGACGGCCACGCGCAGCGGGATCTCCATGCCCTCGAGCCCGGCGGTGACCTGCTCGGCGAGCGTGTAGACGTCCACCTGCGCGCGGCCGCACGACGGGCAGGACACGATCTCCAGCTTGCGCTGCTTGAGGTTCAGCGACTGCAGGATCTGGATGCCGACCTTGACCTCTTCGACCGGCGGCGCGGACAGCGAGACGCGGATCGTGTCGCCGATGCCCTGGCGCAGCAGCGCGCCGAACGCGACGGCCGACTTGATCGTGCCCTGGAACGCCGGCCCGGCCTCGGTGACGCCGAGGTGCAGCGGGTAGTCGCACTGCTCGGCGAGCAGCTCGTAGGCGCGCACCATGACCACCGGGTCGTTGTGCTTCACCGAGATCTTGATGTCGTGGAAGTCGTGCTCGGCGAACAGCGACGCCTCCCACAGCGCCGACTCGGCCAGCGCTTCCGGCGTCGCCTTGCCGTACTTGTCCATGATCCGCTTGTCCAGCGAACCGGCGTTGACGCCGATCCGGATCGGCGTGCCGTGGTCCTTCGCGGCCTGAGCGATTTCCTTGACCTGGTCGTCGAACTTGCGGATGTTGCCCGGGTTCACGCGCACCGCGGCGCAGCCGGCCTCGATCGCGGCGAAGACGTACTTCGGCTGGAAGTGGATGTCGGCGATGACGGGGATCTGCGACTTGCGCGCGATCGCGGGCAGCGCCTCGGCGTCGTCGGCCGACGGGCACGCCACGCGGACGATGTCGCAGCCCGCGGCGGTCAGCTCGGCGATCTGCTGCAGGGTCGCGTTGACGTCGGAGGTGAGCGTCGTCGTCATCGACTGGACGGAGATCGGGAAGTCGCTGCCGACGCCGACCGAACCCACGTGGAGCTGGCGGGTCTTGCGGCGCTCGGAGAGGACGGGCGGGGGCAGGGCGGGCATACCGAGTGCGACGGTCACGGCTTCCAGCGTACCTACCCCGACCGGGCCACCTTCACCATGTCAACCGTCACGGTGAGCAGCGTTACGGCCTGTGCGGCGCGCCACGGAGGAGCCGGAACCCCTCCGTGGCGGGTCGCTACTGCAGGCGGATCGGGTTGACGATGTCCGCGGTCACCGTGAGTAGCGTCACTGCGCCGCCGATGAGGACCAGCACCATCGTGATCCCGGACAACCTGGTGTAGTCGACGGGCCCGCCGGCCACCTTGCCGCGCTTGGCGCGGATCCAGTCGCGGACGCGCTCGTACCAGACCACCGCGATGTGCCCGCCGTCCAGCGGCAGGAGCGGCAGCAGGTTGAACACGCCGATGAAGAAGTTCAGGCTGGCCAGCAGGAAGAAGAACAGCACCCAGATGCCCCGCTCGACGGCCTCGCCGCCGATCCGGCTCGCGCCGACGACGCTGACCGGGGTGTTCGGGTCTCGCTCGCCGCCGAAGATCGCCGTGACGACGGCGGGGATGCGCTGGGGGAACTCGACGAGCCGCTGGGCCGTCTCGGCGAACATCGTGCCGGTGAAGCTGAACGTGGCACCGACCGCGGCGACCGGGCCGTACTGGGTGGTCACGGCGGGCTGCTGCGGGGAGGCGCCGATCATGCCGACCTCCTTGACGCCGGCGGTGGTCCAGCGCTGCACCTGCGGCACGTCGACGATGAGCGCGAGCCGCTGGTCGCCGCGCTGGACGTCGAACTCGGTGCGGCCCTTGGTGGCCTGCACCGCGGCGAGCATCTCGGTCCAGCTCGCGACCGGCTTGCCGCCGACGGCGAGGATCTTGTCGCCCGCCCGCAGCCCGGCGGCCTCCGCCGGGCGCACGGACCCCGGCGGGCAGCTGGTGTCCTTGGCCTGCTCCTCGGTCGTCGCCGACCGCGCGCAGGACGTCGCCGAGAGCACCGGCGTCGTGTCGGCGGGGGTCAGGTTCGGCAGGCCCATGGTCACGGCCATCAGGTAGAGGACCACGAAGCCGAGGATGAAGTGGGTGATCGACCCGGCCGACATCACGACGGTGCGCTTCCAGGTCTTGAACCGCCACATCGCGCGCGGCGCCTCGTCCGGGGTGACCTCGTCGAGCGCGGTCATGCCGGCGATGTCGCAGAACCCGCCGAGCGGGATCCACTTCAGGCCGTATTCGGTCTCGCCGCGGCGCCACGAGAAGACCGTCGGCCCGAAGCCGACGAAGTACCGCCGGACCTTCATGCCGAAGGCCTTCGCCGTGACCATGTGGCCGGCCTCGTGCAGTGCGACGGAGACGCAGATCCCCAGCGCGAAGAGCACCACACCGATGATGTAGGCGAGCACCCGCTACTTCCCCTCGATGATCGAACCGGCCCGTGCCCGAGCCCAGCGCTCGGCCGCGAGTACGTCCTCCACGTCGCGTGGTTCGCGACGCCATTCGTCGGCGGCTCCCACCACCTCGGACACAGTGTCCACTATCGACGTGAAGCTGGTGTTCTGCGCGAGGAAGGCGGACACGAGCTCCTCGTTCGCGGCGTTGTAGACGGCGGGCAGGCAGCCGCCCGCGGTGCCGCAGTGCCGGGCCAGCTCGACGGCCGGGAAGGCGTCGTCGTCCAGCGGCTCGAACGTCCAGGTCGCGGCCTTGTCCCAGGTGCACGCGGGGGCGGCGCCGGGGACGCGGTCCGGCCAGTGCAGCGCGAGCGCGATCGGCAGCCGCATGTCGGGCGGGCTGGCCTGGGCGATCGTCGAGCCGTCGGTGAAGGTGACCATCGAGTGCACGATCGACTGCGGGTGCACGGTGACGTCGATCTTCTCCGGCGCGATGCCGAACAGCAGCGCCGCCTCGATCAGCTCGAGGCCCTTGTTGACCAGGGTGGCGGAGTTGATCGTGATCAGCGGGCCCATGGACCAGGTCGGGTGCGCCATCGCCTGCTCGACCGTGACACCGGCGAGGTCGGCGCGCCTGCGGCCGCGGAACGGGCCGCCGGACGCGGTCAGGACCAGCCGCGCGACCTCGGTTTCCCGGCCGGCCCGCAGCGCCTGCGCGATGGCGGAGTGCTCGGAGTCGACCGGCACGAGCTGCCCGGGCTTGGCCGCGGCGAGCACCAGCGGCCCGCCGGCGATGAGCGATTCCTTGTTGGCCAGCGCGAGGGTGGCGCCGGTGGCGAGCGCCTTGAGCGTCGGCTCGAGGCCGCGGGACCCCGGCAGGGCGTTGAGCACGGTGTCGACGGACACGGCGTCGATCAGCTCGGTGACGGCGTCGGAGCCCGCGAAGAGCCTCGGGAGCTTGAACTCGCCCTGGGCGTACCCGCGCTTCTGCGCCTCGGCGTACAACGCGAGCTGGACGTCCTCGGCGGCCGTGGCCCTGGTCACGGCGACGGCATCGACGCCGTGGGCGATCGCCTGCGCGGCGAGCGCGGCGGGATCGGCACCGCCCGCGGCGATCCCGGCCACCCGGAACAGGTGCGGGTTGCGCGCGGCGACGTCGAGGGCCTGCACGCCGATGGACCCGGTCGAGCCGAGCACGAGAACGCTTCGCGAGGTAGTCATCGCCGGTCATTGTCGCGCGGGGCGTGTCCGCGGTGCACCCGGAGGTGTGGGATCATCGGCGGGTCCGAGGTTCACGGGGTTTGAGGAGTTCATCGTGGCAGGCAAGGCGGTCGAGAAGAGGCGGCCCGAGGTGGACCCGCGCGACGAGCCGTCCGCGGCCTGGGGCTGGCACGGCTCGTTCCCGAAGGCCACCCGCATCGCCGGCTGGGTCAGCGCGATCATCCTGCTGGTGATGATCAAGGGCAACCACGAGAACAACACCGAGAACGTGTGGCTGATCGGCCTCTCGCTGTTCCTGATCCTGCTGCTGGTCCTCGACATCCGGAAGCAGCGCACCGCCTGGCGCAAGTAAGCAGGCCGCGCGCGGTCCGTCACCGTCGCCCCATAGGTCCCCCCAACGAGTGAATGCCGGGATCGCCCGATTACAGTGTGCGGGTTCTCAGCTGAGCATTCGTGGGGGGATCACGCAATGATGACGCACGACGAGTACCTGGCGACCCGAAGATTCCCGGCCCTCGACGGCGTCCGCGCCGTCGCCGCCGTGCTCGTGGTCGTCTTCCACTACGGCGGTCCCAACTGGGAACGGGCCAACGGCTGGATCGGGGTGCACCTGTTCTTCGTGCTCTCCGGGTACCTGATCACCACGCTGGCGCTGCGCGAGGAAGACCGCGCCGGCCGCGTCTCGCTGGCGGAGTTCTACATCCGCCGGGCGTTCCGGATCCTCCCCGTCTACTACGTCGTCATCGGCGTGGTCGTCGTCTTCGCCTACTTCCGCGGGCTGGGGCTGCGGCACAGCGGCATCGTTTCCGCGCTGCCGTGGAACGTCGCCTTCGTCGGCGAATACCACCAGATGGCCCTGTTCGGCCAGGCCTGGACCCTCGGCGTCGAGCAGAAGTTCTACCTCGTGTGGCCGCTGCTCGCGTTCGGCCTCGGCGCGCTCGGCTTCGTGAAGCGCCTGAGCCTCGCCCTCGGGCTCGTGGCCATCATGCTCGCCCTGATCCCCTTCATGCCCTACGCGGGCGCGTACTCGCCGATCCTCATCGGCTGCACGCTGGCGATCGTGCTGCACCACCGCAAGGGCTTCGCCGCGCTCCGGGTGTTCACCCACCCCGTCACCGGCCTCGTGGTCGCCGCCGCGCTGATCGCGGTGCAGACGCAGTTCGGTGAGATCGCCGAGTTCGTGCACGACGAAGGCGGCTCGATCACCGGCACCGGGTACATCCTGCTGGCGGCCCTGCTCGTGCCGTCCCTGGTCGCCGGCGGCGGCCCGCTGGCGTGGGTCCTCTCGCGGCGGCCGATGCGGTTCGTCGGCGAGCGCTCGTACTCGCTCTACCTCATGCAGGGCGTCGTCGCGCTGGCGCTCGCGGGGGCCATCCCGCAGTTCGCGCCGCACCGGACGCTCACCGCGGTCGCCGTGACGATCGCCGGGCTGCTGGCGGCGGACCTGCTCTACCGCTGGGTCGAGGTCCCGATGATCGACGTCGGCCGCCGCATCATCGCGCGGCGCCGGGCGAAGAAGATCGAGCCGGCCGCCGAAGTGACCGAGCCGGCGCTCGCCACGGTCTAGAACCGCAACCGGGAAAGCCGGGTGCCACCGCGGCACCCGGCTTCCGAAACTACCCGGTCAGCGTTCGCGGGAAGGCGACACCAGCTCGCTCGGCCCGGTGCCCGACTCCCCGGCCACGGCGGCCAGTTCCTCGCCCACCGACTCGCGGTCCCCGGGCCGCGCGTCCTTCGTCAGCAGCGACGCGACGGCGCCGATCAGGCACACCGCGATCGCGAAGCCGAACGCCACCGCCAGGCCGGACTGGAACGGGCCGGAGATCAGGTTCGGGAAGAAGCTGCGGCCGGTCAGGAACGACGCCTGGTCCGGCGGGAGGGCGGTCAGCTGGCCGCCCAGCAGCTGCTGGATCGGGTTGTAGCCCAGGAACGCCGCGAACAGCACCGCCACCGCCGGCAGGTTCGCCACCTGGGCCGCCGCCGCTTCGGGGACGCCGTGCGCGACCAGGCCGTCGTGCATCGTCGACGGGAGGCTGCTCGACAGGCCGGAGATGATCAGGCTGAAGAAGAAGCCGATCGACAGGACCATCGCCGCGTTCTGGAACGTCGTCATCATGCCCGCGCCGGAGCCGCGCGCGTCCGCCGGCAGGCTGTTCATCACCTCGGCGCGGTTGGGCGAGGAGAACATGCCCATGCCGATGCCGTTGATCAGCAGGATCGCCGCGAACGCCCAGTAGTCGAAGTTCACCGGCAGGATGATCAGCAGCAGGAACGTGACGGCCGTGAGGAACAGGCCACCCGAAGCGAGCATGCGGCTGCCGATCCGGTCGGCGAGGATGCCCGACGTCGGCGCGGCCAGCAGGAAGCCGACCGTCATCGGCAGCATGTAGATGCCCGCCCACAGCGGCGTCTGCTCGAACGTGTAGCCGTGCTGCGGCAGCCAGATGCCCTGCAGCCAGATGATCAGGATGAACTGCAGCCCGCCACGGCCGAGCGACGCCGTCAGGTTCGCGACGTTGCCCCAGGTGAACGACCGGATCTTGAACAGCGACAGCCGGAACAGCGGGTTGTCGACCTTCGACTCGATGATCACGAACGCGATCAGCACCGCGATGCCGCCGATCAGGCAGCTCAGCACCATCGGGCTGGTCCAGCCGGTCTGCGACGTGCCGTGCGGCTGGATGCCGTAGGTGATGCCGACCAGCACGGCGATCAGGCCGACGGCGAAGGTGATGTTGCCCCACCAGTCCATCCGCGCGTGCTTGCGGACGCCGGTGTCGTGCAGCTTGAGGTAGGCCCAGATCGTGCCGATCACGCCGAAGGGCACGGACACCAGGAAGATCAGGTTCCAGTCGACCGGCGCGAGCACCCCGCCGACGACCAGGCCGAGGAACGAGCCGGCGATGGCCGCGACGCCGTTCATGCCGAGCGCGAGCCCGCGCTGGTTGGCCGGGAAGGCGTCGGTGAGGATCGCCGAGGAGTTCGCCATCAGGAAGGCCCCGCCGACACCCTGCACGATCCGCCAGCCGATCAGCCACAACGCGGCGGCGTCGCCGTCGAACCAGGTGATGGCCAGCATGATGGAAGAAACGGTGAAGACGGCGAAGCCGAGGTTGTACATCCTCGCACGGCCGTACATGTCGCCGAGCCTGCCGAAGCTCACCACCAGCACCGCGGTGACCACGAGGAAGCCCATGATCATCCACAGCAGGTAGCTGGTGTTGGCCGGTTCCAGGGGGTTGATGCCGATGCCCTTGAAGATGTCGGGCAGCGCGATCAGCACGATCGAAGAGTTGATCGTGGCGATCAGCATGCCCAGCGTCGTGTTGGACAGCGCGATCCACTTGTACCGCGGCCCCAGTTCCGCGATCGAATACGTCCGGCGTTGCGCCACTGTGCAACCTCTCTGCTCGCAAAGTCCCTTAGCTAGGCTAAGCAACTTGCTTGCGTATGGCAACCAAGTGGCACATTCCCCTGCGAGAGCATGATCACACCGGCTTGACTGTCCTTTGTGGATCCTTTACCGATCGGGCCACATGGCGAGGACCTCGGCTCCGGCGTCGATGGCCAGGCGGTCCTGCATGGCGTTCTGGAGCAGGCTGTTCACAGCCAGGTGCCGAAGACTCGGCACGACGACGTGACGAGCACCGACGCGGCGGAGTTCGGCGATGAGCTCGTTGAAGCCCGCACGGGAGCCGCTTCGGAACTCGAAGAAGAAGCCGGCGAAGGACAAGCCCTCGGACTGGGCGAAGGCGATGAGGGCCTGCTCGAGACAGAGCATCTCGTGGTCCGGCACGTCGGCGGGGACCCGCAGGTAGCCGTAGGCCGAACGGATGGCCGACTCGTCGCGGGCGGAGGCCGGGAAAGCTGGAAGCGTTGCGCTGGTCATGCGGTCCTCGGGGGGTGCGCGTCGGGGAGGTGGACGCACCCCGGCGGCCAGGACGGATGACCACGGACAGCGACGAGCAGCGGGAGCCCGATCAGCTCCCGGTTGCCGCGGATCGGTCTGCCGGTCGCCGGAGTGCCTGGCGTTCACCCTGCTCCCGGATATCGCCGAAGATCATGACGGTCCGTGTATGACAGGTATGCACCGGACGCATGGAAACCAGGCGGTAGAGCGCATAGAGTGACCGTTGCCGTACCGGATGTCAGACCACATTGCCGAGGCCGCACAGATGAGCGTTTCCCGCGCCGCCCGCTACTGCCGTTGTGGTGCGCGCCTGGCGCGGGACAATTCCGCCGGCACCTGCGGTCCGTGCGGGCGCCGGACCAGGAATACTCTTGTCGGCGCCCCTGAGGTGCCGCCGGGTTTCTGGCAGACCGACGAGCTGCTGGACGCCCTCGCCGCCCGGCACATGGGCCGGGTCATCCACGCGTACCGCCGCAACCCGTGGCACGGACGGCCGCTGTCACAAGGAGTCGTCGCGGGCTGGGTCGGCATCGACCAGACGCAGCTCAGCCGCATGGAGACCGGCGCACCGTCCCAAGACCTCTCGAAGCTCATACAGTGGGCACGTGTGCTCCGGATTCCGGCTCGGTTGTTGTGGTTCGCTGTTCCTGGCGCACCCCCGTCCGCTCACTGTGCCGGGCTGCCCGGCCCATCCGCAGCGGACGCTGAGGGCGTGGACGAGGTGAACCGCCGCGAGCTGTTGCGTCTCGTCTCCATGACCGGAGCCCTTTTGGCCGTGCCTCCGCTCGACGAGCAGGTGGATTTCGAACGCCTCGAGCACGCCGGCACCACCGGTCGCCTGGATCTGACCGCTGCTGCCGAGTACGACCGGCTGAACGCGCGGTTGTGGCAGGTCTTCTCCCGGTCGAAATCCAAGCAGCTGGCGCTCCCGGTGGTGCGGAAACAACTCGGCGTCCTGACCACGGCGCTCCGGCAGCCGCAGACTTCTGCCGTGCGGCGACAGCTGTGCGTCGCCGCGGCCGACCTGTTCCAGCTGTGCGGCGAAATCTTCTTCGACAGCGACCAGTACACCGATGCCGCCCAGTGCTACGCCCTCGCGGCCGGCGTCGGCAAGGAGGCCGAAGCCTTCGACCTTTGGGCCTGCGCCATGACCCGGCACGCCTTCATCGGGGTGTACGAGCGGCAATTCGACCAGGCCGCCCCGTTGCTCGAAGGTGCCGCCGCTCTGGCCCGCCGCGGTGACCCGGACCTGTCCACCCGCCATTGGGTGGCGGCAGTCCAGGCCCAAACCCACGCGGGCCTCGGCGACTTGGCCGCTTGCGAGCGAGCGCTGGCCACCGCAGAAGAGGTTTCGGCCCTTGATGGCCAGGTGCGCAGCAGCGGATGGCTTCGCTTCGAGGGCTCTCGCCTGCCCGAAGAACGGGGAGCCTGCTACGTCGAACTCGGCCGTCCGGACCTCGCTGAAGCAACCTTGTCAGACGCCCTCTACCGGGATATCTCCCCTCGTCGCCGAGGTAGCGTCCTGACGGACCTCGCCACGATCGGCGTGCAGCGGCGCGACACCCACCAGCTCGTCACCTACGGCAGTGCCGCCCTCGACGTGGCGCGCCAGACCGGTTCCGCCGGGTACGTCGGCCGCAAACTGGCCGTCCTCCGCCCGCGGCTGGCTCCGTTCCGGGCCGACACGCACGTTCGCCACCTTGAGCAGGAAATCGCCCGGCTCAAGGCCGTTCCCGCCTGATGGAGGAGATCTCGTTGTCCGAAGAGCACGGCCGCATCTTCCGCGAAGCCTGGATCGCCGGCGTCATCAAGCACTATCCCGGTGAGCCCAAGCCCGGCTACATCGCGCCGTGGGACGAGACGCCCGACTGGGAACGCCAGAGCGCGGCCGCCGTTTACGACCAAGTAGCGGCCTTCATCCGAGCAACCGACGGCGCCGCCACGAAGCTGACTCGCGAGCAGAAAGGCCGGTTCGTCTCGTTGTGCTGGATCGGCCAAATCCTCAAGCACATCCCCGATCCCAAGCCTGCCTACGTGGCCGACTGGAACGACCTGCCGGATTGGCAGCAGCAGACGGACATGGAGATCTTCGAACGAGTCGAGCAGGAAGCCGGCGTCCTCAAGAAGTAACCAGCCGCCCCAGTACCGCGACGCCCTCCGCGATCTCCGTCGCCGTCCGGGCCGCGTAGCCCAGCACCAGGCCCGGCCGCCCCGGCACCTGCCGGTGCCACGACAGCGGCTGCACCTTCACCCCCTCCCCCAGCGCGGCCGCCGCCACCGCCACGTCGTCCACCTCGCCGTCGAACGTCACCGTCAGGTGCAGCCCCGCCGCCGCGCCGTGGACCACCGCACCGGGGAGGTCGGAAGCCAGCGCGCGGATCATCGCGTCGCGGCGGCGGCGGTGGCGGGCCCGGACCACCCGTAGCTGCCGCTCCAGCTCGCCCGTCTCCATCAGCCGGGCCAGCACCAGCTGGGCCAGCACCGCGTTCCCCAGGTCCGCGAACCGCTTCGCGGCGACGAGATCGGCGAAGAACCGCGGCGGCGCCAGGAGCCAGCCAACCCTCAGCGCCGGTGCCAGCAGCTTCGACACGCTGCCCATGTAGCAGACCTCCGGCAGCATCGACCGGACCGCGGGCACCGGCGCCCGGTCGTAGCGGTGCTCGGCGTCGTAGTCGTCCTCGAGGACGATGCCGCCGCCGGCCGCCCACTGCATCAGCTCGCGGCGGCGCTCACCGCCCAGGACCACGCCCGTCGGGAACTGGTGGGCCGGGGTCAGCAGCACCGCCGGGGCCTGCAGGGAAGCGACACGCACGCCGTCCTCGTCCACCGGGACCGGCGGGGTCGCCAGGCCGCAGTGGTGCAGGTGCTGGCGGGCACCCAGCGAACCCGGATCCTCGACGGCCACCGCATCGACGCCGTGCTGTCGCAGCACCTCGCCCACCAGCGTCAACGCCTGCGCGACCCCGGAGACCACGATGATCTCGCCCGGGTCGACGCGGATCCCGCGGTTGCGCGCCAGCCAGCGCGACACCGCCAGCCGCATCGACGGCGCGCCGCGCGGGTCGCCGTAGCCGAAGTGGGCCGGCTCGAGCTCGTCCAGCACCGCCCGCTCCGCACGCAGCCACGCCGCGCGCGGGAACGCCGTCAGGTCCGGGACGCCGGGGGTGAGGTCGATCCGGGCCGGGACCGCGCGGACCGCGTCGAACACCTCCACCCCCGGCACGGAGGTGATCACCGTCGAGGGCGGGCGGTCGGGCGCGGGATCCGGCGCGAGGACCGGCGCGGCGACCACCACCGTGCCCGCCCGGCCGCGGCCCGCCGCGTGCCCGTCGTCGATCAGCCGCTGGTACGCCTCGGTGACGACGCCCCGCGACACGCGCAGCTCCGCGGCCAGCACCCGGGACGCGGGCAGCCGGCCCCCGACCGGCAGCCGTCCGTCGGCGATCGCGGCGCGCAGCTGCCCGGCGAGCCAGTCCGCGAGCCCGCCCGGCGGTGCCTCACGGACGTCGAGCTGGAGGAAGTCCGATCCTATGGACCCCTCGGAGAGCGGCGTTTTGGCTCTGTCCATCGGGCCATTGTCGCAGGACGCTGGTTCCATGGACACCGCTTACGTGCACGGATACACCGAACCCGAGACCCGCCGCCTCGGCGACCAGGCCGACACCCTCGCCGAGCTCCTGCACGCCGGGACGGCCTACCCCGCGGGCAGCCGCGTGCTGGAGGCCGGCTGCGGCGTCGGCGCCCAGACCGTCCACCTCGTGGCCCGCAGCCCGGACGCGCACCTGACCGCGGTCGACGTCTCCGCCGCGTCGCTGCCGCAAGCGCGCACCCGGGTCGGCGGCGTCGACTTCCGGCAGGCCGACCTGTTCGACCTGGACGGCGAGTACGACCACGTCTTCGTCTGCTTCGTGCTGGAACACCTGCCGGAGCCGGAGAAAGCGCTGGCGCACCTCAAGACGTTGCTGCGGCCGGGCGGCACGATCACCGTCATCGAGGGCGACCACGGGTCGGCGTTCTTCCACCCGCGCAGCGAGCACGCCCAGGCGGCGATCGACTGCCTGGTCCGGCTGCAGGCCGACGCCGGCGGCGACGCGCTCATCGGACGGCGGCTGCACCCGCTGCTAAACGGCGCCGGGTTCGCCGGCGTCACGGTCGAACCGCGGACCGTCTACGCCGACGGTTCCCGGCCCGAGCTGGTCGCCGGGTTCACCCGCGACACCTTCACCGCGATGGTCGAAGGCGTCGGCGAGACGGCCGTCGCGCGCGGCCTCGCCACCGCGGACGGCTGGGCCCGCGGGGTCGCGGACCTGCACCGCACCACCGGTCCCGACGGGACCTTCCACTACGTGTTCTTCAAGGCCACCGGGAGCACACCGTGATCACCTGGCCCAGGCCCGCCGGCAGCGTCGACTTCGTCGACCGGGACCGCCAACGCGTCCGCAGCGACCTCGCCGCCCTCGAACCCCGTCAGCCCGCGACGCGCTCCAAGGCCGTCAGGTGGTTCCGGACCCGGATGGCGCCGGGCACGCGCTCCCCGGCGTAGCAGGCGAGGGCCCGTTCCCAGTGCTCGCGCGCGGCCTCCGGCTCGCCGAGTCCACTGTGGACTTCGCCGAGCCCGCCGTGCGCCCGGCCCTGTTCGGGACGGCAGCCCGTCTTGCCCGCCACGGCCAGGGCTTCGCGGTGGTACCCGAGCGCGTCCGCGGAAGCGCCGCGCGCGGCGGCGAGGTGGCCGAGGCTGTTGAGCACGCGGGATTCGACGCCCCGGTCGCCGCATTCGCGGGCCAGGCTCAGCGCCTCTTCGAGGTGCTGAGCCGCTTCCGCGTGGCGCTCCTGCGCCAGCCGGACGTCGCCCAGGTGCTTCAGCGCGACACTGCGGTTGGTCGGGCTGCCGGTCTCCTGCGCGATCTCCAGGGCCCGCTCCAGGTGGGCCGCGGCTTCGGCGTACCGGCCGCGCGCGTGCTCGATGTCGCCGAGGATGCCGAGGGCGTACCCCTCGCTCACCCGGACACCCATCGCGCGCAGGTGCTCCAGGCCCTCTTCCAGGACGCGGGCCGCTTCGTCGTGGCGGCCCAGCGCCGACATCGCGTCGGCCAGGTTGACCAGGGCGTACCCCTCGCCCGTGCGGTCGGCGATGTCGCGGGCCAGCGCGAGGGCCCCTTCGAGGTGGCCGATCGCTTCGCCGTACCGGCCGATGCCGCGGCAGGTGCAGCCGAGCACCACCAGGACCAGGCCTTCGCTGGTGCGGTCGCCGGACTTCCGGGCCAGCGCCAGTGCTTCCGTCGAATACCCGATGCCTTCGGCGAACCGGCCCAGCGCGCGGCAGACCAGGCCGAGGGTGTTGACCGCGTGGATCTCCGTGCGCCGGTCGCCGGTTTCGCGGGCGAGGGCCAGGGCCTCCTCCAGGTACCGCAACGCCTCCCGCGAGCGGCCGACGCGCCAGTGGCCGAGGGCGATCAGGATGAGCGGCTCGGCCTCGGCCGCCCGGTCGCCGGCGTGGTGGGCCAGCGCCGACGCGTGCGTGTGCAGGACCAGCGCTTCCTCGTGGTAGCCGCCGACGTCGAGGTAGTGCCACAGGATCCCGGACAGCAGCCGCAGGTGGCCGGGCCACCCGTGCCGCGTCGCGTGCGCGGCCACGGCCAGCAGGTTGCGGCGCTCGGCCTCCAGCCACGCCGGCGCGTCGATCACCTTGACGTCGGGTTCCGGCACGCGCGGCCGCAGGTGGCGTTCCTGCGGCAGGACGACGTCCATGGCCTGCGCGGCCGAGGAGACGTAGAAGTCGAACAGCCGCTCCTGCGCTTCGCGGCTCTCGGCGGGGTCCCCGGCCGCGAGCTCGGCGGCGTAGACGCGCAACAGGTCGTGCAGCTGGACGCGGTCTTCGCCGGTCTGCTGCGCGAGGTGGGCGCGCACCAGGCTGCCGGTCAGCCGTTCCGCCTCCGGCAGCGGGACGCCGGCGAGCGCGGCGATGGCGGGCGGTGTCAGGTCGCGGCCCGGGTGCAGGCCGCAGAGCCGGAACACGCGGGCGGCGGCGGACGCGAGGTGGCGGTAGGACCACGAGAACACCGCCCGGACCGCGGTCAGCGGGTCGCCGCCGCCGTCGAGCAGGTCGAGCCGGCGCCGTTCGTCGGCCAGCTCGGCGGACAGCGCGGCGAGCCGCTCCCCCGGCCGGCTCAGCGCCAGCTCCGCGACGAGCCGCAGGGCCAGCGGCAGCCGGGCCGAATACCCGATCAGGGCCGCGGTGGCCTCGGGTTCGTCGTCGACGCGCCGGCCGAGCAGCGCCCGGAGCAGGTCGCGGGCTTCGGCTTCGGTGAGCAGGTCGACGAGCACCCGCTTTGCGCCGTCGCGGGCGACCAGCCCGGGCAGCGCGTCCCGGCTGGTCACCAGCACCAGGCAGGACGGCGAGCCGGGCAGCAGCGGGCGCACCTGCCCGACCGAGCCGGCGTTGTCCAGCAGCAACAGCATCCGGCGGCCGGCGAGGGTGGTGCGGAACTTCGCGGCGCGCTCCTCCGGCTCGGCCGGGATGTCCGCGCCCGCGACACCGAGGGCGCGCAGGAAGCCGGACAGCGCGTCGCCCGGGTCGACCGGCCGGACCGTGCCGAAGCCGTGCAGGTCGAGGTAGAGCTGCCCGTCCGGGAACTCCCCGGGCGACCGCTGGGCCCAGTGCACGGCGAGCGCGGTCTTGCCGACCCCGCCGGTGCCCGAAAGGACGGCGATGCGCGCGCCCGTGTCGCCTTCGTCGCGACGCAGCAGCGCGTCCAGCTCGGCCAGCTGGGCGGCGCGGCCGCGGAAGCCGGGGACGTCCGCGGGCAGCTGGGCCGGCACCCGGGCCGGCGGCTCCGGGGCGGCGAAGTCCTGCCGGAGCACCTGGCGGTGGGCCGCGCGCAGCTCGGGGCCGGGTTCGATGCCCAGCTCCCCGGCGAGCCGCCGGCGGACCTCGTCGAACACGCCGAGCGCGGCGGCCTGGCGCCCGGACGCGGCCAGCACCAGCATCAGCTTGGCGTGCGCCGACTCGTTCAACGGCTCCTCGGCCGTCAGCACCCGCAGCTGCACCGCCGCGTCTTCGGGGTCGGCGGTCTCGGCGTAGGCCATCACGGCCTTGGCGCGCCGCATCGCGAGCGCGAGCCGGGCCGGGTGCTGGCGGAGCCGCCCGACGTCGGCGAGGGCCGGGCCGCGCCAGAGCGCGAGGGCCTCGCGGTGGGCGTCACGGGCGAGGAGCGCTTCGAACTCCAGCAGGTCGAGCTCGCCTTCGCCGGCGGCGAGCCGGTAGCCGCCCTTGTCCGTGGCGATGAGGTCGGCGGGCCGCAGCGCCCGCCGAAGCCGTGCGACGTAGGTGTGCAGCAGCTCCAGGCAGGACGACGGCGGCTCGTCCCAGACGACGTCGACGAGGTCCTCGCGCCGGACGGTCCGGTTCGGCTGCACGGCCAGCATGGCCAGCAGGAGGCGCTGCTTCTCGGCGCCGATCTCCACCGGCTCGGTGCCCCGCGTCACCGTCAGCGGGCCCAGGACGCCGATCCGCACCGGCTCCGGCGGGGCTTCGGCGAGCGCTTCGCGCAACCGCCGTTCGGTCTCGGGCCGGGGCCGCCGGACGCTGCCGAGCTCGGCGTTGCGCACCGCCCGCAGGCTCAGTCCCGCGCGCTCGGCGAGCTGGGCCTGGGTCAGGCCGGCGAGCACACGCCGGTCACGCAGCCACCCGGCGAACGACGGGCCTTCGTCCACAGGTGTCCTCTCCGGCGTCCCCCTGGCGGAACGTACCTCTCCAGCATCACGATCGTGCCGCCCGAGATGTACCACCGATCGGCGAAGATAACCGTTTCCGCAGGTACCGAGGGTGACCACGGCGAAGGTCCGCAGTACAGGCGCTCGTCCACCACGCCTTCCTAGGCTGTGCCGTGTCCGGTGGTGGCGAGGGGTTCGAGGAGCAGCCGTCGCGTGGGGTACGACGGCTGCACCCGGACCTTCAGACGCCGAAGCGCTGCAGCAGGGCACGCACCGCGGCCGGGTCCTCGACGTGGGCGTTGTGCCCGAGTCCGGCGAGCGTGACGGCGTCGGGATCGAGCGCCCGCAGCTGCTCCGGACGGCTCATCGGGTCGTTCTCCCCCGCGGCGAGCACGACCGGGCAGCGCGCCCCGGCCAGCAGGGCCGGCATGTCCGGTGCGCCGAGGCCGAACGCGGCCGGGTCCATCGCGAGGCGCCAACCTCCCTCGGTCTCGCGAAGCCCGGCCGGGTCGGTCGGCGCGATGCCGAGCAGCCCGGACACCTTCAGGTAAGCCTGCTCGGCGTCCGCCAGCGTCTCGAACACCCGCGACGGCTTGGCCGCGAACGAGGCCGCGCGGTTCAGGTCGTCCTGGCTCCACTCGACCTTCACGCCGAGGGCCAGCACCCCGGCGACCTCGACGTCGTAGCGGTCGGACGCCAGTTCCAGCGCGAGCACCCCGCCGAGCGAGTGGCCGGCGACGACCAGCGGCCCGCCGTCCGGCAGCGCCCGCGCGACCGCCGCGGCGAGCGTCGCGAAGCTGTAGTGCGGCAGCGGCGCGGACGGGCCGTGGCCGGGCAGGTCCGGCACCAGGACGCGCCGGTCGAGCTGGACGGCGAAGTGGTCCCAGACGGCGCCGGTCGCGCCGAGGCCGTGCAGGAGGAGGACGGCCGGCTCGCCTTTGCCGCCGATGCGCATGTTGAGCGTGTCCATCCGCGCAGCCTCCCAAACTGTCGGTGGCCGCGGCTAGGGTCGGGCCCGTGACGATCACCGATCCGGAGACCTACGTGCGAGGGGTCCCGTACGACGAGCTGGCGCGGCTGCGGCGCGCCGGCCCGGTGGTGCGCGTCGACGACTTCTGGGCCGTGCTCGGCCACGCCGAGGTGCGGCGGGTGCTGCGCGACCCGGGAGTGTTCTCCTCGCAGCTCGGCGGAACGCAGATCCGCGACGCGGCGGACCTCGCTTACGTGCGCCGGATGATGCTGAACATGGACCCGCCGGAGCACGGCCGGCTGCGCGGGCTGCTCACGAAGGCGTTCACCCCGCGGGCCGTCGCGAAGCTGACGTCGCGGATCGAGGCGTGGGCGCGGGAGCTCGTCGCGGCGGTCGCCGGGCGCGGCGAGTGCGACTTCGCGCAGGTGGCCGCCGATCTGCCGCTGCGCACCCTGGCCGGGGTGTTCGGCGTGCCGGACCAGGACCGGCGGCTGATGTACGACTGGAGCAACCGGGTGATCGGCTACCAGGACGCCGAGTACGCGGTGAGCTCCACGGTTTCCGTTTCCGAGGTGAGCGAGCTGGCCCGGGCCGCGCTCGCCGTCCGGCCGTCGCCGGGCCCGGACGGGTCGATGCCGGATCCGCGGACGCGCGCGGGCATGCCGGATCTCTACGCGTACGCGAACGCGTTGGGCGAGTACAAACGGGAGCACCCCGGCGACGACGTCATGAGCAACCTGATGCAGCACGTCGGCGACGACGGCGGGCGCGTCTCGCTCGCCGAGTTCGAGAACCTGTTCTGGCTGTTTTCCGTGGCGGGCAACGAAACCCTGCGCAACGGCCTGCCGGGCGGGCTCTTCGCGCTGCTGTCGCACCCCGCGCAGTACCGCCGGCTGCTGGCCGACCGGTCGCTGCTGCCCTCCGCCGTCGAAGAGATGCTGCGGTGGTGGACGCCGGTGGTGCACTTCCGGCGCACGGCGGTTTCGGACGTCCGGCTGTCCGATGTGGACATTGCCGCCGGGGACAGGGTGGTGGTCTGGTTCTCGTCGGCCAACCGGGATCCGTCGGTGTTCCCCGACCCGGACACCTTCGACATCGGCCGCACCCCGAACGACCACCTCACGTTCGGCCACGGCCCGCACTTCTGCCTCGGCGCGCACCTCGCGCGGGTGCAGATGCGGGCGATGTTCGACGCGGTGCTCGACGAGCTCGGCTTCGTGGAGCTCGCCGGGGAGCCCGTGCGGCTGCGGTCGAACTTCCAGAACGGCCTCAAGTCGCTGCCGATCCGGTGGGGCGGCTGATGGAGATCCGGGAGTTGCGGGCGTTCGTCGCGGTGGTCGAGGCGGGCGCGATGTCGAAGGCGGCGCGGCAGCTGCACGTGAGCCAGCCGGCGCTGTCCCAGACGATCACGGCCCTCGAACGGCGGCTCGGCGTCCGGCTGCTGGTGCGCACGAGCACGGGGGTCCAGGTCACCGACGCCGGGACGACGCTGCTCGGCGAGGCCCGCGCCGTGCTGGCCCGCCACGACCAGGCGCTGGCGGCCATGGCCCGGCACACCGCGGACGGCGGCGGCGTGCTGCGCGTCGGCGTCCCCCTGGAACTGCCGCCGGAGCTGCTGCCGTCGGCGCTCGCGCGGCTGCCGGACACGCGGGTGCAGGCGCGGCACCTGTCGTCGGTGGCGCAGGTGGCCGCGCTGCGGGCCGGCGACCTGGACGTCGGGCTGGTCCGGGAACGCCCGGCCGGGCCCGACCTGGACGCGACGCTCGTGGTGACCGAGGACGTGGGTGTCCTGCTGGCCGCGGACCTGGCGGAGAAGCTCGGCTCGCCGGTCCGGCTGGAGGAGCTGGCCGGGCTGGAGTGGTTCGCCTTCCCGCGCGCGGGCAGCCCGGCGTGGTACGACGAGCTGGCGGCGATCCTGCGCAGCCACGGCCTCGACGTCGGCCCGGAGGTCCCGGAGGAGCAGCGGCTGATCGTCGAGCTCAAGATCCCGGCGGTCAGCGCGGGCGGGGCGTACGCGTTCGCGCCGCCCGAGTGGCCGTACCCGCTGCCGGACACCGTGCGGTGGGTGCCGCTGGCCGGGCACCCGATCGTGCGGCGGACCTGGGCCGTGTGGCCGGCGGCGTCGCGGCGGCGGGACGTGGCGGAGTTCGTCGCGGCGCTGGAAGACCATCGGCGAACCGGATCGGAGGTATAAGGAGGGCCGAACCCTTGGCCGGAAGTCCTTCCCCGGCGCCGCGCTTGCACTCTTCGGAAGCGATTTCGAAGGAGCAGAGCGATGAGTGCAGAACTGTCCGGGTCGACGGCGCTGGTGACCGGCGGGACGAGCGGCATCGGCCGCGCGACGGCGGTGGCGCTGGCCGGGCTCGGCGCCCACGTGGTGCTGTCCGGCCGGGACGCCGGCCGCGGCGCCGAGGTCGTCGAGACGATCCGCGCGGCCGGCGGCAAGGCCGACTTCGTGGCGGCGGAGCTGACGGACGCCGCGTCGGCGCGGTCACTCGCCGACCGGGCGCGCGAGGTGGGCGGGCCGATCGACGTGCTGGTCAACAACGCCGGAATCTTCCCGACCGGGCCGACCACGGACTTCCCGGAGGCGGACTTCGACGCGGTGTTCGCGACGAACGTGAAGGTGCCGTTCTACCTCGTCGCGGCGCTGGCGCCGGAGATGGCGGCACGCGGCCGCGGCGCGATCGTGAACGTGTCCACGATGGTGGCGCTGCGCGGCATGGCGGGCATGGCGGTGTACGGCGCGTCGAAGGCGGCGGTGGAGCTGATGACGAAGGCGTGGGCGGCGGAGTTCGGGCCCTCGGGCGTCCGGGTCAACGCGGTCAGCCCGGGCCCGACCCGCACCGAGGGCACATCGGTCTTCGGCGAGGGCTTGGACGAGCTCGCGGCGGCGGGCCCGGCGGGCCGCGTGGCGGCCCCGGAGGAGATCGCGGCGGCGATCACGTTCCTGGTAACGGGCGAGTCGAGCTTCGTCCAGGGCGCGATCCTGCCGGTGGACGGCGGCCGCGCGGCGGTCTGAGGTGCCCGCGGGACGGCGTCACCGCAGGAAGGCGACGCCGTCCCGGGGCGGGCAGCCGCCGGCGACGGCCGTCATCCGCGGACCGGCCACGGGACCACCGCCGACGTCCGCCGCTGGTAGTCGGCGTACTCCGGGTAGCGCGACTTCGTGATGCTCTCGGTGAACCGCGTCGAGCCGACGAACAGCAGCGTCAGCAGGACCGCGCCCACGACCGTCCACTGCAGACCGCCCGCGACGACGCCGAACGCGGCGACCGCCCACCACTGCGCCTGCTCGAAGAAGAAGTTCGGGTGCCGCGAGTAGCGGAACAACCCGCTCTGCAGGAACCGCGACGGCGCCCGGCCCGCGTGCTTCTCCCGGTGGAACTCCCACTGCTGCTGGTCGGCGACCGTTTCCCCGACCAGGAACGCGGCGAAGATCAGCGCGACGAGGACGTCCGCGGCCCCGAAGCCGCCGGGGTGCTCCAGCGCGGTCAGCGCCGGGAGCGTGATCAGCAGCAGGATCGCGTTCTGGTACAGCGAGATGAAGAAGAAGTTGAAGACCTGGAACTGCCACGGCGCCATCCGCTCGCGCAGCACCGCCCACCGGTAGTCCTCGCCGCCGGGCGCATAGCCACCCTTCCGGGCGAAGTTGAAGGTCAGCCGGATCCCCCACAAGGTGACCAGCGCGAACAGCACGTCGAGCCGCGGGTCGGCGAACCCGGCCGCACCGGCGAAGATGCCCACGTAGGCCACCGGCACGATCGACCAGATCCGGTCGACCCAGGAGTACTCCCTGGTCAGCACGGACACCAGCCAGGTACCGACGGTCACCCCGGCGAAGACGTACAGGCACACCCGCAGCGCGTCCATGCCCTCACTTTAGGACCTAGGATCGGCGTCGTGCCGTATTCCTTCCTCAGCCGCCTCGAGTGCTCGCGAACCGGCGAATCCGTGGACGCCGACGCCGTCCGGGGCCTCTCCCCGGCGGGCGCGCCGCTGCTCGCGCGGTACGACCTCGACGGCGTCCGCGAAGCCGTGAGGCCAAAGGAGATCGCCGGGCGGGAGCCGACGCTGTGGCGGTACCACGAGGTGCTGCCGGTGCGCTCGCCCGAGCACGTCGTCAGCCTCGGCGAGGGCATGACGCCGTTGCTGCGGCTGCCGCGCCACGGCCGCGAACTGGGGCTGTCGCGCCTGTGGATGAAGGACGAAGGGCTGGTCCCGACGGGCACGTTCAAGGCGCGCGGGGCCGCGGTCGGCGTTTCGCGCGCGGCCGAGCTCGGCGTCCGCGGGATCGCGATGCCGACGAACGGCAACGCGGGTGCGGCGTGGGCGCTGTACGCGGCGCGCGCGGGGCTGTCGAGCCTGATCGCGATGCCGGCCGACGCGCCGCCGATCACCCTGCGCGAGTGCGTCGCCGCCGGCGCCGAGCTGTACCGGGTGGACGGTCTCATCGGCGACGCGGGCAAGCTCGTCGCGGCGGCGGTTCCGCGTCGCCCGGGCGTGCAGGACGTTTCGACGTTGAAGGAGCCGTACCGCATCGAGGGCAAGAAGACGATGGGGTACGAGATCGCCGAGCAGTTCGGCTGGCGGCTGCCGGACGTCATCCTGTACCCCACCGGCGGCGGTGTCGGCATCATCGGGATCTACAAGGCGTTGCTGGAAATGCGGGAGCTGGGCTGGGTTTCCGGTCCGCTGCCGCGGCTGGTGGCGGTGCAGGCGGCCGGGTGCGCGCCGATCGTCACGGCGTTTTCGCGCGGGGCAAGGGAAAGCGAGCCGTTCCCGGACGCGCGGACGGTCGCCTTCGGCATCACCGTGCCCAAGGCCCTCGGCGACTTCCTAGTGCTCGACGCCGTGTACGCGACGGGCGGCACCGCGATCGCCGTCACCGACGAGGAACTGCTTGCGGCACAGCGGGAGCTGGCCGAGCGCGAAGGCGCCTTCGTCTGCCCGGAGGGCGGCGCGTGCTTCGCCGCGCTGCGGCACCTTCGCGAGTCTGGCTGGCTTGAGGGCGACGAAGACGTCGTCGTGCTCAACACCGGCGCCGGGATCAAGTACCCGGAGACGGTGCCGCTGGACGTCCCGCTGCTCGCGAAGACCGACGCGATCCCCTAGAGGACCGAGCGCACCGTTTCCGGGTCGCGGGCCACGGCCGCGGTGCCGTCGTCGGCCGTGATGATCGGGCGCTGGATCAGCTTCGGGTGCTCGGCCAGCGCGTCGATCCAGCGGGACCGGTCGTCCGGCGTGCGGCCCCACGTCTTGAGGCCGAGGTCCTTCGCGACCGGCTCGGCGGTGCGCGCGATGTCCCACGGCTGGAGGCCGAGGCGCTTCAGGACGGCTTCGAGCTCCGCCGCCGTCGGCGGGTCCTCGAGGTAGCGGCGCACGGTGTACTCCGCGCTCGCTTCGTCCAGTATCGACACCGCCGACCGGCACTTCGAGCACGCCGGGTTGATCCAGATCTCCACGGGCGCAGCTTACCGCCCTGGTTTTGGAGCACGTGTTCTGTTACGGTCGCGGCATGCCCCGCCCCCGCGTCCACGACCTCGACGCGCTCCTCGACGTCGCCGAACGGCTCGTCGCCTCGTCTTCCGAGGTGACAGTGCGTGGCCTGGCGGCCGCCGCGGGCGTCCCGAACGGGACGATTTATCACGCGTTCGGGTCGCTCAGCGCGGTGCTGGCCCGGGTCTGGCTGCGCGCGGCGACGGCGTTCCTCGACCTGCAGACGTCGCTGGTGGATCAGGCCGCTTCGCCGGTGGAGGCGATCGTCGCGGCGGCCGACGCGCCCGCCGCGTTCGCTTCGATCCGGCCCGACGGCGCGCGGATGCTGCTCAAGGTCCGGGGCGACCGCCTGTTCGGGCCCGAACTGCCCGACGAGCTGGCGGACGAGCTGCACGCGGTGGACAAACGCCTGGTCGCGCTGCTGGTGCGGCTCGCCCGGCAGCTGTGGGACCGCGGCGACGGCGTGGCCGTCGACGTGATCACGACCTGCGTGGTCGACCTGCCGACCGCGTTCTTCCGGCGTGACATCACCGATCCCCTGGTGCGGGAGAGGCTGGCCGCCGCCGTGCGGGCCGTGCTGACCGTGCCCCCACGAGAAAAGGACCGACCGTGACCGTTTCCGTGCTCGATCTGGGCGACGACGAAAACCGGTTCTCCCCGGACTGGCTGCAGCGCGTCCATTCCTTTTTGGACGGTGTCGAAGGCGCCTTGGTGACGACCGGCGGCGGCAGGTTCTACTCGAACGGCCTCGACCTCGCATGGCTGACCGCCCACGGCGACCAGGCATCGGCGTACGTCGCGGAGGTCCAGGAGCTGTTCGCGCGCGTGCTGACGCTGCCGGTCCCGACGATCGCGGCGATCAACGGCCACGCGTTCGGCGCGGGCGCGATGCTGGCGATGGCGCACGACTTCCGCGTGATGCGAGCGGACCGGGGCTACTTCTGCTTCCCGGAGGCGGACATCGACATCCCGTTCACCCCGGGGATGGCGGCGCTGATCCAGGGGAAGCTGACGCCGGCCGCGGCGGTGGCGTCGATGACGACGGGCCGCCGGTTCGGCGGCCTGGAGGCGGCGGAGATCGGGCTGGTGGACGAGGTCGCGGCCGAGGGAGACGTGCTGAAGGTGGCAAGCGAACGGGTGGCGGCGTTGGCGGGGAAGAACCGCGGAACGCTGGGCGCGATCAAGGCGACGATGTTCGCGCCCGCGGTGGCGGCGCTGCGGGGCGCGTAGGCCTCCGGCCCCCGGTTTCCAGCTTACCGGGGGCCACCGACAGTTTCGGGCGGCTGCCAGCGGAGAAGCAGGGCTGAAGGCGCCCCGCACCCCTGCGGCAGGTCTCGCCAGTTACCCCGCACGTGTGCTACTGCTCTTCGCTCAACCCGTCCACCTCGGCCAGCCGCCCGCGCAAGTGAGCTCGCTCCGGCTCGGTTCCCGCCAGCTGCAGCGCCTCCCGATAAGCCTCCACCGCTTCCGCGTGCCGGCCGAGGCGGGACAGCAAATCTCCCCGGGCCGCCGAAAACGGGCCGTAGCCGCGCAATCGCGGCTCCTCCGTCAGTTCGTCCAAAAGGGACAAACCCGCCGCCGGGCCGTCGCGCATCGCCACGGCCACCGCTCGGTTCAGCTCCACCACCGGGGAGGGCGCCAGGCCGCGCAGGACGTCGTACAGCGCCACGATCTGCGGCCAGTCCGTGCCCGCCACGTCCGGGGCCTCGTCGTGCAGGGCCGCGATCGCCGCCTGGACTCCGTACAGTCCCGGGGGGCCGCCCGACAGCGCCGTCACCACCAGGGCCGCTCCCTCCTCGATCATCGCGCGGTCCCAGCGGGTGCGGTCCTGGTCGTCCAGCAGCACCAAGCCGCCGTCGGGGTTCGTGCGGGCCTCGCGGCGGGCGTGGACCAGCAGCATCAGCGCCAGCAGGCCCGCCACCTCGCGCTCGGCCGGCAGCAGCCGGCGCAGGATGCGGGCCAGGCGGACCGCCTCCTCCGCCAGGTCGAGCCGCTGCAGGGCCGGGCCCGAACTGGCCGCGTATCCCTCGGTGAAGATCGAGTAGACGACCTGGAGCACGCCCGGCAGCCGGCCGGGCAGCTCGGCCGCGTCCGGTACGCGGAACGGGATGCGCAGCGTGCGGATCCGGTTCTTCGCGCGCACGATCCGCTTGCCCATCGTCGCGCTCGGCACCAGGAACGCCCGCGCCACCTCCGGGGTGGTCAGGCCGGCGAGGCAGCGCAACGTCAGCGCCGTGCGATCCTCGGCGGACAGCGCCGGGTGGGCGCAGGTGAAGAACAGCTGGAGCCGCTCGTCCGGGAGCTCGCCGCCGTCGGCGGGCGGGGCGGGCGCCGCGCGCTCGGCCTCGACCTGCAGCACCGCGAGCCGGGCCGCGTAGGCCTGGTCGCGGCGCAGCCGGTCGACCGCCCTGCGCCGGGCCGTCGTCATCAGCCACGCGCCCGGCTTCGGCGGTACCCCTTCGGCGGGCCAGCGCACCAGCGCGGCTTCGATCACCTCCGACGTCACCTCTTCGGCCAGGTCGAGGTCGCCGAACCGCCGGACGAGCGCGGCCAGCAGCAGCCCGCGCTCCTCCCGGAACACCGCCTCGAGCGTCAGCCGAGGTGCCGCCCCGGAACCCTCGCCCCGCCCCGCCACCGTCGTCAGCCCTGGTAGTCGGCGAGGGGCCGCACCACGATCGACCCGCCGTCCTGCGACCCCGGGCAGCGCGCCGCCCAGTCGAGGGCGACGTCGAGGTCGGGCACGTCCACGACGAAGTACCCGCCGAGCACCTCCCGGGTTTCGGCGAACGGGCCGTCGGTCACGACGCGCTCGCCGCGGTCGTCGACCCGGACCGTGGTCGCCGTGGTGAAGTCGGCGAGCGGGCTGCCGTAGCAGTAGACGCCCGCCTCCTGGATCTCCTTGTAGAACAGCTGCCAGCCCTCGGGCGTGCAGCCGCCGACGGCCTCGCCCTCGGCGTTCAGGCTGGCGTTGATCAGCATCAGGTACTTCATGGTTCCTCCCTGGCTCGGTTGCCGTTCGCCAGTACTACGAACGGCAACCGGCCCGTTGGACAGCCCTCGCCGGAATGTTCTCATGTCAAGAAACTTTGACACGATGTCTGGTTTGTTTTACCTTGGCGACGTGCCCCACGAAGAGAAGCGCGCCTGGATCCTCGGGATCGCCGCGTTGGCGAGTTACGCGGTGTACCTGGCCGTCGTCCTGAGCCGAGCCGGCTCGCGCCCGCTGGCCGAAGTCCCCTACGCCGGGGCGCTGCTCTGGACGGTCGGCGCGTCCATCGTCGCGACGATCGTGCTGAGCATCGTCGTCGCGGTGATCTCGAAAGACGGCGCGAAGGACCAGCGCGACCACGAAATCGGCCGGTTCGGCGAGCACGTCGGCCACTCGTTCGTCGTCATCGGCGCCGTCGCCGCGCTGCTGCTGGCGATGGCCGGGGCGCCGCACTTCTGGATCGCCAACGTCGTCTACCTGGCCTTCACGCTGTCGGCGATCCTCGGGTCGGTCGCCCGGATCTTCGCCTACCGCCGGGGTTTCCAGCCGTGGTGAAGCCGACCCGCGTCACGAACTCGCTCCGCACCCTGCGGTTCGCACACGGCCGGATGACGCAGGCCGAACTCGCCACCCGGCTCGGCGTCACCCGCCAGACCGTCATCGCGATCGAGCAGGGCCGCTACTCGCCCTCGCTCGAAATGGCGTTCCGGATCGCGCACGTGTTCGGCGTCCCGCTCGAAGCAGTGTTCCAGTACCCGGAGGAGTCCTCGTGAAAGCCATGGTCCAAGACCGCTACGGAAACCCTGACGTGCTCGAACCACGCGACATCGCGAGACCGGCGCCCGGGCCCGGCGAGGTCCTCGTGCGCGTGCACGCGGCCGGCGTCGACCCGGGCGTCTGGCACCTGACCACCGGGCAGCCGTACCTGCTGCGCCTGCTCGGTTTCGGCCTGCGCAGGCCGAAGAACGCGGTGCGTGGCCTCGACTTCGCGGGCACAGTCGAGGAAACCGGCGAAGGCGTCACTCGGTTCCGGCCCGGCGACGAGGTGTTCGGCGAGTGCACCGGCGCGTTCGCCGAGTACGCCGTCGCGAAGGCCGATCGGCTCGCGGCGAAACCGGCCCGGCTCTCGTTCGAGCAGGCGGCGGCCGTCACGATCTCCGGCTGCACCGCCCTGCGGGGCCTGCGCGACGCGGGCCGCGTCCGGCCGGGCCAGTCCGTCCTGGTGATCGGCGCCGCGGGCGGTGTCGGCTCGTTCGCGGTGCAGCTGGCCAAGACCTTCGGCGCCGAAGTCACCGCGGTGTGCAGCACGGGAAAGACGGACCTGGTCCGCGAACTCGGCGCCGACCACGTCGTCGACTACACCCGCGAGGACTTCACCGGCCGGCGGTACGACCTGGTCCTGGACACGGCGGGCCTGCGCTCGCTCGCCCACCTGCGCCGCGCGCTGGCCCCGCGCGGCACGCTCGTGATCGTCGGCGGCGAAGGCGGCAGGTGGCTGGGCGGGATCCAGCGGGTGCTGCGGGCCGCGGTGCTGAACCTGGTCGTGAAACAGCACCTGCGCGGGCTCGTCTCCACCGTCCGCGGCGCGGATCTCGATGTCCTGCGCGAGACGATCGAAGCCGGCCGGCTCACGCCCGTGCTCGACCGCACCCACCCGCTCGCCGACGCCGCGGCCGCGATCGGCCACGTCCACGAGGGGCACTGCGCGGGCAAGGTCGTACTCACGCTCTGAACCCGCGGTCCTGCAGGCGTTTGATCCGGTCGACGTGGGCCGGGTGGCCGGCCAGCAGCCGCGCCCACGTCCGCCGCTCGTCTCCGCCGCCCGCCCGGATCCACTCCCGGAACAGCGTGATCAGCTCGGGTCCGTAGCCCAGCCGCGCCGCGACCAGGTCGGCGCGGTGTTCGCCGAGCCGTTTCGACCAGGCGAGCACCGGGCCGAGCAGGGGCGCCAGCAGCAGCCAAGGGTCGAGGAAGGCGAGCGCGGTGAGGATGCCCAGCGTCAGCAGCACGGTGACGAGCACGGCTACCGACCGCCCGAAGGCGGCGAACGCGCGCCCGACGTACGGCACGGCCAGCGCGAGCAGCCGCACCAGGCGCGTCAGGAGCCGGGCCGGCAGCTCCAGCCACCAGAGGTACAGCGAAATCCGGGTGTGCCCGGCCAGGTGGTGGCCGAGCTCGTGCGCGAGGATCGCCTCCAGGCTCGGCGGCGGCAGCTCCAGCGCGGTCCGCGTGACGGCGACGGTCCGGCCACCGGCGGCGAAGGCGTTGAGCTCGCG
Source organism: Amycolatopsis sp. NPDC004625 (assembly GCF_040609695.1). Lineage (NCBI taxonomy): Bacteria > Bacillati > Actinomycetota > Actinomycetes > Pseudonocardiales > Pseudonocardiaceae > Amycolatopsis > Amycolatopsis sp. NPDC004625. The sequence continues at coordinate 29,306 of NZ_JBEXKX010000035.1, read as the reverse complement.
CGACCGGTCGATCCACAACCGGTAGCGATCCCCGTCCACCCCGGCCGCGCCGCAGACGGCCTGCCAGCCGGGCGTGAGCCGCGCGAGCTCCCGCGGCGTCGGCCGCCGCATGCCGAAGGTCAGCGGCAGCAGGAAGTGTTCGAAGGCGGGCACGAAGGTGATCCCGCCGGCGAGCGCCCAGCCGAGCGGCACCACCCAGAAGTACCCGGGCCACAGGAGTTTCCCGGCGAGCCCGAGCACGAGCAGGCTGCCGGCGACGACGGGCACGGCGAGCAGGACGGCGAGCACGGCGGCCAGGTCCGGCCAGGACCGGTGTTCTCCGTCCAAGTTCGCCCTCCCCCGCAGCCGGCCGCCGGAACCACCTTGGCGGGGCGGCGCGCGCGGCACAACGGCCGTCCAGGGGACGGCTCTCAGCCGTAGCGGCGCGAGTCGAGGAGCCGGCCGAGCTGCTCGCGCCGCGAGGTGCCGTGCGGGAGCCGGCCGAACAGCTCCTGCAGGACGTCGAAGTCCTCTTCCGGCACGTCGGCCGGATCCGCGCGTTCGAGCATGGCGGCCACCGTGCGGATGGCCCAGTACTGGATGAACGCGGTGGTCTCCCGGCCGAGGGCCCGTACCGTCGCGCCGAGCAACGCGGGATCCGGCCGGCCGTAGAGGGCGGCGTAGCCGGCGAGCCGCATCCCGCCCTCGTCGTCGTCGAAAGCGCGCACGGGGTCGAAGCCCGGCACGCGCGGGAGCACGGTCACCATCGTGCCGAACAGCTGGTCCAGCTCGGCGGTGCGCGCCGGCTGCCGGGGCGTCGCGCGCAGCCGCCGGTACTCCTCGGCGAACAGCCGGACAGTTTCCATCGTCGGCGGGAGGTCTTCGCCCCGTGCGGCGCCGAGCGCCGCCTGCGCGGTGCTGCTCGCTTCGGCGGTCGAGCGCTCGAGCGCGTCCTGCCGCTGCTGGAGGTCGCGGTACTTGACCTTCCAGCCGCCCGGCAGCTCGATGCTTTCCAGCAGGTCACCCAGCCAGGGCACGAGCGCCACCACGATGAGCAGCACCGTGATGGCGTCGATCTTCAGACCGGGCCAGACCAGGTGGGCGACGGCGCCCAGGATCGCGACCAGGCTGACCGCGGCGCCCAGCCACCGGCGGCGGTTCCTCACCGCTTCACCGGAAGGCGCCCGCGTGCGCCTCGGCCCACTCCGTGAACGTCCGCGCCGGCCGCCCGGTCACTTCGGGCACCGTCGGGACCACCGTGGCCTCGTCCAGCGTCCCGTCGACGTAAAAGTTCCAGAAGGCGTCGACGTACTCCCGCGGCATGCTCGCCTCGAGCTCCGCGCGGGTCTCGGCGTCCGACAGCTCCACGCACCGGAGGTCCCGCCCCAGCACCGCAGCCAGCACGGCGACCTGCTCCGCCGGCCGCATCGCCACCGGCCCGGTCAGCTCGTAGGTGCGCCCTTCGTGCCCGCCCGCCAGCGCGAGCGCCGCCACCGCGGCGATGTCGGCGGGGTCGATGCACGCCGCCGCGACCTGCGGGAACTGGACGCGGACGGTGTCTCCCGCGCGCAGCTGCGGCAGCCAGCGCAGGGCGTTCGCCGTGAACGCGCGCGGCCGCAGGAACGTCCAGTCCAGACCCGATTCCCGCACCGCCCGTTCGGACAGCGTCATGTAGCGGGAGACCGCGTTGTCCATGTCCGCCAGCGCGGCCGAGCCGCCGGACAGCAGCACCACCCGCCGCACCCCGGCGTCCCGCAGCAGGCCGGACATGTCTTCGTAGCCGGACAACAGGAAGACGCCTTCGACACCCTTGAGCGCGTCCGTAAGGCTTTCCGGCGTGTTCAGGTCGCCCACCGCGGCCTCGGCACCGTCCGGCAGCACCGCGTCCGGCCGGCGCACCAGCGCCCGGACCGGGGCGCCCGCTTCGGCAAGGGCCGCAACCACTTCCGCGCCGACATTGCCGGTGGCGCCGGTGACCAGGAACATCGTTCCACCCCCAGGAGAACCGTCCCGGCCAGCCTAGCGCCACCGGACGCCGTCAGTCCTGCGTCGGCAGCTCGTCGAACTCGACGACCTGGCGGACCTCCACCTCGATGTCCTGGTCGAACAGCTCGGCGTACCGCCGGGCGAACTCGACGGCCTCGGCCCGGTCCGCCGCGTTGATCAGCGCGAACCCGCCGATGACCTCCTTGGCCTCGGCGAACGGCCCGTCGGTCACGCGGATCGCCGCGCCGCGCGGCTTGCGGACCAGTGCGCCCTTTTCGGTCGGGTGGACACCCTCCGCGGTGATCAGGATGCCCTTCTCCACCGACTCCTGGATGAACCCGCCCATCGTCTCGATGAACTCCTGGCTGGGGTTCCACGACTTCGGGTCGTGCTCGTCGACCCGGTGCATCATGAGAAACCGCATGGCGTGCTCCCTGGTTGTTCGTCGGCCGGGGTCCGGTGCGTTCCCGGACGCGGTGACCGGCCTTCACCCCCGCGTCGAACGGCCGAGACCGGCGTTCGACATTTCCCCGGGGAGATTTTTCCGGCAGCGTACCTGTGACCTGCATCACCCCGTCGACCGCTGGAGGCTGAGCTCGTCGAAGAGGGCGGCCGCCCGGTGGGCCGTCGCGGCCGCCCGGCGTCCCGTGCTGAGCACGGCCAGGCCGAGCAGGCAAGCGCCGAGCCCGGCGACCAGCCACCACACGCCGTGCCCCACGCCCGAAAGCGCGACCCCCAGGGTCGTCCCGGTCTGGCGGCCGGCGGAGGCCAGCGACGCGGCCACGCCGGCCATCGACCCCGGCATCCCGGACACCGCGGTGTTCGTGATCGGCGGGTTCACCGTGCCGAGGAAGATCCCGAACAGCAGGAAGGTCGCGAGCACGAGGGGCAGCGGCGTGGCCGGCGCGAGGGCCGCCGAGGCGATACCACCCGCGGCGAGCGCGGCACCGGCCACGACCAGCGGCCACCGGGGCCCGTGCGTGCCGACGAACCGCCCGGTCCGCGGGGACAGGACCAGGACGAGCACGCCGACCGGCAGCAGGCACAGGCCCGCCGTCAGCGGGGTCATTCCCCGGACGTCCTGCAGGTACTGCGTCGTGACGAACAGGAACGCCCCGAACCCGCAGAGCGCGAACACCGCCATCACGATCGCCCCGCTGAAGGACACGCTGCGGAACAGGCGCAGTTCGAGCAGCGGATCGGCGCGGCGCGGCTCGTGCCGCAGCAGCGCCAGCACGCCGAGCGCGGCGAGGGTGAGCAGGCCGAGGATCCACGGCGACGTCCAGCCCAGCGAGTGCGCCTCGATCAGGGCGTAGACCACGCTGCCGAGCACGACGACCACCAGGACCTGCCCCACCGGGTCGAAGCGGCGGGCCCGCGGCGCCCGCGACTCGGGCACGAACACCGCAGTGGCGACGAGCGCGGCGACGACGATCGGGACGTTGACCCAGAACACGGCGCGCCACCCGAAGGCGTCGACGAGCGCACCGCCGAGGATCGGCCCGAGCGCGAGCGCCAGGCCGGACATCGAGCCGAACACGCCGATCGCGCGGGCGCGCTCGGCCGGGACGGGGAAGGTGGTGGCGACGATGGCCATCGCGACCGGGTTGAGCATGGTGCCGCCGGCGGCCTGCAGCGCGCGGGCCGCGACCAGCCAGCCGATGCCCGGCGCGAGGCTGCACAGCAGCGACCCGGCGCCGAAGACGGCGAGCCCGCACTGGAAGACGCGCCTGCGGCCGAACCGGTCGGCGGCCGACCCGGCGAGCACCAGGAACGCGGCCAGCACGAGCGTGTAGGCGTCGACGGTCCACTGCAGGCCGGAGACGGAGGCGCCCAGGTCACGGCGGATCGCGGGCAGGGCGACGGTGACGATGGAGATGTCCATCACCACGACGACGATGCTGGCGCAGCAGATCGCGAGCACGAGACCCGGGCGGCTTGCGGTCGGAGCGTTCATGCTTCCGACGCTAGGATTTAGAGCGTGCTCGAAGTCAACCCGATCCCGGCCGAGGGGCTGACCATCGCGGACGCGGCCCGCCGCACCGGCGTCAGCGCGCACACGCTGCGCTACTACGAACGCGCGGGCCTGGTGGTGACGCGGGTCGACCGTACGACGGGCGGCCGCCGCCGCTACCGGCAGCTGGACCTCGACTGGATCAAGATCTGCACCAAGCTGCGGGCCACCGGCATGCCGATCAAGACGATCCGCCGGTACGCGGACCTGGTCGCCGCCGGCCGCGGCAACGAGCCGGAACGGCTGGCCCTGCTGGAGGAGCACCGCGCCGAGGTGCTGGCGAAGCTCTCGGAGCTGGAGGAGAACCTGAAGCTGATCGACCGAAAGATCGGCGTGTACCGCGGCCGCCTGGAGGCCGGCGACGCGGACGGCCTGTGGGCGCCGGGTCAGCCCGGCTGAACCCCGCCGCCGCCCGATACGATTCCGGGCGGTCCCGCCGTCGCCGGACCCACCAATCCCCGGCAGGAGACCCATGACGCAGCCAGCGCTCGCCGACGCCCTCGGGCCGGACGTCACCGCGCCCATCCCGCGGGTCGCCGGACGCCGCACGGCGGGCCGGCTGCCCGTCCTGGCGTGGTGGCTCTTCGCGGCCCTGCCCGCCGGCCTCGCGCTGCTCGCGGCGGTGCGCGCGCCGCGGATGCACGTCCTGCTCGACTACTGGCACGTGTTCGCCAAGATCACCGACGACGCCGGGCACCTGCAGCTCGGCCAGGTCTTCACCTACCACCTCGACCAGCCGTTCGTCGTGCCGTCGCTGCTGTTCTACGCCGACGCGGCCTGGTTCGGCGGCGACAACCGCGTCCTGAACGTGCTGACGGTCCTCCTGCTCGCGGTGGCTGTCCTGGCGTTGCGCACGATGCTGCCGAAGCACCTCTCGCCGTCGGCGCGCGGCGCGCTGACCGCGGCCATGGCGTGGCTGCTGTTCACGTCGCACGCCACCGAACTGTGGGTGCAGGGCACCAACGGCATCAGCTGGGTGCCCGCGGTGACCGCGTGCACGGTCGCCGTCGCGTGCGCCCACCGCGGCCGGACGGCGGGCGCGGTCGCGGCGGCGGTCGTGGGCTGCCTCAGCTTCGGCGCCGCCCTCCCGATCTGGTTCGTGCTCGCCTTCGTCGCCTGGTTGCGCGGGGATTCCCGGCTCCGGGTCGCGCTCCCGGCCGCGGCCGGGGTCGTCGTCCTCGGCGCGTGGTGGCTCACCAAGCCCGCCGGGTCGCAGTCGGGCGCGACCGCGGCCTTCGACCCCGACGGGCGCCTGTCCGTCGTCGCCGCCGCCGTCGGCGGGCTGTGGTCGGCCGACGTCGCCGTCGTCGCGGTGATCGCCGGCGGCGCCACGATCGCCCTGCTCGGCCTGCTGCTGCGCCGGACGGTCACCGACCGGCGGGCCGCGGACGCGGGCTGGGCCGGGCTGGCGCTCTACGCGTTCGCGCTGGCGGCGATGCTGGCACTGGGCCGCACGACGGCGAACGTGCCCGGCGGCAACGTCGGGCTGATCAGCCGGTACATCCTGGTCGCGGCCCTGGCGACGATCGCGCTGGTCGTCCTGTCCGCCTTGCACCGTCCACAGTGGCCATACCGGTACTTCGCCGCGGCGTGCGTCACCCTCGCCCTGGTGACGCACGCGATCGGCGGGGCCAAGGCCGACGAGGTCCGCCGCAGCTACGCGCCCCTCGCCCTTTCCGCCGTCGCGCTTCGCGTCGACGCCCCCGCCGCCCTGGACGCGCTGCACATCCAGCGCGCGGCCGGCCCCGCCGCCCGGGCGCTGGAGGCCTACCCGTTCGGCAGCGGGTTCACCCTCGGCTGCCACGGTCCCGAGCTGGGCAGCCACCTCGACCTGGGCACGGCCCAGCCGGCCCGCGGGGCGCTCGACGCACCGGCCACCGACCCCGGCGCCGTCCTCACCGGCTGGACGGCCGTCCAGCCGGACTGCGTCGTCGTCACGGACGCGGCCGGCACGGTGACCGGCGGCGGCAGCGCGGGCCTGCCGCTCACCGCGGCCCAGGCCGCGGCCGCCCCACCGGGCGCGACGGCCTGGCAGGCAACGGCGGGCCCGACGAACGGACCACTGACCGTGCTCGCCGTCCAGGGCGGCCGCCTGTTCCAGATCGGCTAGCTCGGCTAGCCCAGGCCGTCGTAGGCCGCGGCCACCATGGTCATGCCCCGGCCGTCCCCGAGGATGGCGTCCAGCATCTGGTTCATCACGTAGGCGACGGTCAGGCCGGCGTCGAAGTCGTTGAACACCAGCGAACCGCCCATGCCGCCCCAGAAGCACGTCCGGCCGCTGACGCCGTAGCCCAGGCCGTACCGCATGGTGACGCCGAGGGCGTGGTCGAGGCCGTGGTACTGCTCCTCCAGCGCGCGCTCGCACCCGGCCCGTGACAGCAGCCGACCCCCGCCGGAGGTGAGGACCGACTGGACGGCGGCGACCGACCGGGCGTTGCCGTACCCGGCGCCCGAAGGGATTTCGGCCCGCCGCCACGCCACGTCGTTCGTGTCCTCGGGCACGATCTCCGGGTTGGGCACGATCTCGAAGAGCTCGGTCGGCGGCGGCACGGTCAGCCCGCCGGGCGGGGCGATGGCGGGCGCGAACCGGTGGTCGTGCGCGGCGGGCAGCCCGATGTGGAAGTCGGCCCCGAGCGGCCCGGCCACCTCGGCGGCGAAGAAGGCACCGATGCTCTTCCCGGTGATCCGCCGGACGACCTCGCCGAGCAGGTACCCCTGGGTGAGCGCGTGGTAGCAGGCGACCTCCCCGGGCGTCCACCGCGGTGGCTGCGCGGCCAGCAGCGCGGTGACCTTGGACGGGTCGCGCAGGTCGTCGGTCGTGATGGGGGTGTCCCAGGTCGGCAGGCCGGAGGTGTGCGAGAGAACGTGCCGGACGAGCACGTCCCCGGCGGAGAACTCCGGCCAGTACCGGGCCACGGGCGCGTCGAGGTCGAGCCGGCCGCGGTCGGCGAGCACGAGCGCGCACAACGCGATCATCGTCTTGGTGGTGGACCAGACGTTGGCGACGGTGTCCCGTTCCCACGGGACGGTCCGGGCGGCGTCGGCGTACCCGCCCCAGAGGTCGGCCACGGGTTTCCCGTGCAGGAACACCGCGACCGACGCACCGACGTCGTCCTTGGCGAGGGACTCGGCCAGCGCGGTGCGCACTTCGGAAAACCGCTCGTCGCACGTTCCGTGCAGGGGAACCATGGGAGCCGACTTAACCGCGCGCCGCCCATGAACGCCATCGAATATCGGCGGCGCCGGTGCGAGGATGAAACCCCGATGCGCCGTGGGAGGTGCGCCGATGGCGAGCGAAGTGGCGACGTTCTGCCCGCTGTGCGTGTCCCGGTGCGGGGCCACCGCGACCGTCGACGACGGACGGCTGCTGGCCCTCGAACCGTTGCCCGGCCACCCGACCGGGCAGGCCGTCTGCGTCAAGGGCAAGGCCGCGCCGGAAATCGTCGCGCACCCCGACCGGCTGCTGCACCCCCTGCGCCGGACCGCTCCCCGAGGCGCGGCCGACCCCGGCTGGGAACGCATCGGCTGGGACGACGCCCTGGCCACCGTCGCAGCGCGGCTGACCGCGATCGCCGCCGAGTCGGGCCCCGAAGCGGTCGTGTTCGGCACCGCCTCGCCGTCGACGTCGGCCATGTCCGACGCCGCGGACTGGCTGACGCGGCTGCGGCGGGCCTTCGGCAGCCCCAACGTCGTCAGCTACATGGAACTGTGCGGCTGGGGCCGCCACCTGGCCACGACCTACACCTGGGGCGAGCCGGTGCCGGGCGGCTACCTGCCCGATCTCGAAAACGCCGGCTGCATCCTCTACTGGGGGTACAACCCGTCGGTGTCCCGGCTCGCGCACGCCACCGCGACCACGGCGGCGTTGCGGCGCGGGGCGAAGCTGGTCGTCGTCGACCCGCGCCGGGCCGGCCTGGCGAGCAAGGCCGACCACTGGCTGCGCGTCCGTCCCGGCACCGACGCCGCCCTGGCGCTGGCGATCACCCGGGAGCTGATCGAAAACGGCTGGTACGACACCGAGTTCGTCGAGCGGTGGACCAATGCGTCCTGGCGGGTCCGGGCGGACACCGGCGAACTGCTGGCGCCCGGGGCGCCGCCGCCGGACGGCGTGGCGACCCGCCGGGTGTGGGACCTGATCACCGAGAGCTGCGCGCGGTTCACCCCCGAGGCCACCGAGCGGATCACCGGCGTGCCCGCCGCCCGGATCACGGCCGTCGCGCGGCTGCTGTGGGAGGCGCGTCCGGTGGCGTTCTACACGTGGAGCGGCCTGGAGCAGCACAGCAACGCAACGCAGACCGTCCGCGCAATCGGCCAGCTGTACGCCCTCACCGGGTGCCTCGACGTCCCGGGCGGCAACGTCCTGTTCACGCCCGCACCGGCGAACCCGGTCGACGGCAGGCAGCTGTTGTCCCATGAGCAGCGCGCCAAGGCCATCGGCGCCCGCGAACGGCCGCTCGGCCCGGCGCGGTTCGAGTACGTCACCGGCGAGGACTTCTACCGGGCCGCGCTCGACGGCGTCCCGTACCGGGCCCGGGCGCTGGTCAACTTCGGCGCCAACCTGGTGCTGGCGCACGGCGACAGCGCACGCGGCCGGGACGCGCTCGGCGCGCTGGACTTCTTCGTGCACACGGACCTGTTCATGACGCCGACCGCGGAACAGGCCGACATCGTGCTCCCGGCGACGAGCGCGTGGGAAGCCGAGGCGCTGCGGATCGGGTTCGAGACGAGCCAGGCCGCGCAGTCGACCGTCCAACTGCGCCGCCGCCTGGTCGCCCCGCGCGGCGAAGCACGTCCGGACCTGCGGATCATCTTCGACCTCGCGGTCGCGCTCGGCCTGGGCGAGCACTTCTTCGGCGGCGACATCGAGGCGGCGTGGCGGCACCAGCTGGCGCCGACCGGCCTCGGGCTCGAGCAGCTGCGGGCGAGCCCGGAAGGCATCCGGCTGCCGCTGAAGACGGTGCACCGCAAGTACGAACAACGCGGCTTCCGCACCCCCTCCGGCGTGGTCGAGCTGTATTCCGAGGCGCTGCTGCGGGAGGGCTACCCGCCGCTGCCGGCCTACGACGAGCCGTCGCTCAGCCCGGTCTCGCGGCCGGATCTGGCGGCCCGCTACCCCCTGGTCCTCACCTGCGCCAAGTCGCTGTTCTTCTGCGAGACCCAGCACCGGGCCGTCAGCAGCCTGCGCAAGTCCGCCCCGGACCCCCAGCTCGAACTGCACCCCGAAACCGCGGCGGCCCGCGGCATCGCCGCCGGCGACTGGGTGCGCCTGGAGACGCCGCGGGGCAGCATCCGCGCGCGGGCGAAGTTCAACGTCAACCTCGACCCGGGTGTGGTGTGCGGCCAGCACGGCTGGTGGCAGCCCGCGGCCGGGCTCGGCCGGCCGGGCTACCCGGTCACCGGCGAGGGCAGTGCCAACCTCAACCTGGTTTTGGGCCAAGGCCCGAGCGACCCGGTGAGCGGCAGCTCACCCCTGCGGGCGTCCCTGTGCGAAGTCGCCCGGGAAGCCGGTCCCCAGGGGTGAGACGCCCGGCTCAGCGCCCGCGGCGGATGAGGTCGTCCGGGATGTCGGCCAGCTCCGGTTCGACGAGCTCCCGCAGCCGCCGCAGGTCCGGTTCCAGCGCCGGGTCGCCGGGCCACGCCGAAGGCTGCAGCGCCTCGGCGGCCGGCATCGCGACCTCCGCGTCGGCCGAGCGCAGCATCGCCGTCAGGATCGGCCACCCCGCGGGCCCGCTCCCGGCGAGCGCGTCGGCCAGCTGCCGCTGGTACCCGGCCGGCCAGGACGGCCACACCTCGGCGAGCCACGTCCAGTCCGCCGGTTCCAGCTTCGCGACCAGCTCGGCCGCCCGCTCGACGACGTCGTCCGCCCAGTAGTCGGGGTGGTGGTCGCGGCAGATCAGCCGCTCGAGGTCGTCCCGGATCACTTTCACAGCGTAAAGGCCTGTCCGCCGGTCGGGAACGACGAGGTGACCCGGCCGCTCGCGTCCTTGATGACGACCCAGCCGACACCGTTGACCGTGCCCGTGTGCAACGTGGCGTTGTCCGTGGCCCGGGTCTGCACCACGGGCGTGCGGGCCACCTGGTCACCCGCGTCGAGCACGTCGGCATCGGTCCAGCCGCGCGGCGCGAGCGTGCTCTTCTTCGGCGTGGACAGCACTTCCGGCGGCCCGGGGCTGAGGACCTTCCGGAACTTGGCGACGACGGTTCCGTCCGCGTTCGTCGTGGGCGTGCCGACGATCCGGTAGTCGGGCGAGGTGAGGATCTCCGGCGAGTGGCCGCCGATGAGCTTGCCGTTCGGGTTGACCTCGCCCCGCAGGACCTTGGTGTCGATCTTCACCTGCGCGCGGACTTCGGCCTCGAACTGCGGCACCGAATGGGGCCCTTCGCCGATCCGGTCGAGCACCCGCGCGATCCGGTCGGCCCCGGACCCCACCGGTGGGGCGGTGCCGGCCTCGCCGATGAGCCGCTCGAGGTCGGCCGGCTGGCCGGGCAACGCCTTGAGGAACCGCTCGGCCCGCGTGAGGTCCTTGCCGCACAGGTTCAGCACGCGTTCCAACGCGGCGCCGTCCTGGCTGGCCAGCGGCAGCAGCTTCTTCACGGCCGTCAGGTCGTCGGCGGTCAGCGCGTCGACGAACGCGCGGTCCATCCCGGCCCGCTCCAGCTCGACGGCGGCGTCGAGCGCGGCTTCGGCCTTGGCGACGTCGCCGCCGGCGGTGCGCAGGAACGCCAGCGTGCGGTCGGCGTCCCCGTTCGCCTTCCGGACCAGGTCGGCGGCCTTGGCGGGGTCGTCGTGGACCAGGGTGAGCAGCTCGTCGAGCTTGCGCCCGTCGTTGCCCACCGCCGGCAGGAGATCCTTGGCGGCGCGCAGCCGGCCGGCGTCCATCGCGTCGACCCGGGCCGGGGCCACGCCGGCGCGGCGCAGGTCGGCGGCCGCGTCGAGGGCCGCCTCGACCTTGGCGACGTCGTGCTCCGCCCGCAGCAGTTCGAGCACCCGCTCGGCGTTGCCCTCGGCCTTGCGGACGAGCCCGATCGCCCGGGCCCCGTCGCCGCCGGCGAGGCCGGCCAGCTCGCGGAGCTTCCCCGTGTCGTTGCCGGTGAGCGCGAGCAGTTCTTCCAGTTTGGCGCCGTCGTTGCCGACGAGCCCGAGCAGGGCCTTGACCTCCTTCGCGTCGCCGTTGACCGCCTTGAGCAGACGGTTGAGCAGTTCCTCGTCCGGCACGAGCTTCCGCAGCTCGGCCAGCTCGCCCCCTTCGCCCGCGAATTCGAGGCCCTTGAACCATTCGCCGAACCACTTCGCGATCTCTTCGCCGAAGACCACGGTGAGGACGTCGAACAGGGCCTCGCCGAAGAGCTCGCCGCGTTCGAAATCGGTGAGACCGTCCTTCGTGAACGACTGGTACATCAGCCACAACGCGCGCAGGACGATCGCCGCGGCCGCCAGCACCAGGAGGAAGGCGGCCACGCCGGCCAGCGCCTCGGCCACCGCGAGCACGAACCCGACCACGGCGAACACCGCGGCGAGCCCGCCGATGGCGTAGGCGATGCCGATGACGACCGCGGCCACCACGAGCACGACCAGGACGACGGCGACGATCACCACGACGGCGATGGCGAGCGCCTTCAGCAAGCCGACGACGACCCCGCCCACCCACTTCAGGCCCCGCGAAAGCCAGCTTTCCTCTTCGATTTCCTTAGCGCGCTCGTCGATCTTCGCCGGGAGGCCGGTCACCTGCCTGCGCTCTTCGGCCAGGCCCCGGTCGACCTTGGCGGTGATCTCGGCCTTGCCCGTGCCGAGCTGGCCGGTCCAGCCCTGCCGGCTGGTGTCGACGGTCTTCTGGAGCTCGTCGCCGACCTTCGTGACGACGTCGCCGATGTCGGTTCCCGCCCGCGCCGCGCGGTCGCCGATGGCCCGCGTGGTCTCGGTGGCCGAATTCGCGGCGGTGTCCGCGTAGCGCGTCGCGGCGTCGTTCACCGGCGTCACGAGCCGGGTCGCCTGCGCCGAGACCTGGGCGCCGACCTGCGCCGAACCGGCCTCGAAGGCCGTCTTGGTGTCGGTCGCGAACTTCCCCATCCCGGTGTCGAAGGCGTCGACGGCGGCGGTGAGATCCGCTTCGGCGCGGTCGACGACGCGCTCGGCGGCGCGGCGGCCCACGCCGTCGAGCCGGCCGGCGAGCTGCGTCGTCGTGTCGTCGAGCTTGCGCCGGGCACCGGCGGCCTCGTCGTCGACCTTCCGGGTCGCCGTCTGCGCGGCGGCATCGATCCCGCGCACCCCGGCACCGGCCGCGGCCCGCACCTGCGCGGCCGCGTCCTGCTGTTGCGCCCGCAGGTCGCGTTGCAGGTCGTTTGCCCGGGTTTCCAGCTGCGCCAGCGGTTGCCGGGCGAGTTCGGTGATGTCCCGGACGGCGGCGTCGCGCGTCCCTTCGATCTTGCGCCGGGCGTCCACTTTGGACTCGACGAACTTCGCGGCGCCGTCTTCGGCCTCCTTGCGGAACTTCGCGGCCAGCGCACCGGCGTCCTGCCGCGCGGACGCGGCGAGGTCGTTCCCGTTCTTCGCGAGGTCGGCGGCGAGCTGCCCGGCCATCTCACGCGCCTCACGGCTGCTCAGGTCGCCACGCTTGTGCGGGGCGAGCTCGGCGGCCTTGCGCGCCCCGACGGCGACGGCGTCGGCGGCCAGCACGCGCGCGGTGTTGACCGCGCGCTGGGCCTCTTCGGTGCCGAAGGCGGTGGCGGCGGTCGCGTTCTCACCCGCGGCGTCGCGCAGGGCACGCTGCTTCGCGGCGACGGTGTCGTCGAGGGTCCGCAGTCCGTTGTCGGCGGCCTCCCGCGCCGATTGGATCTTGGCGTCCCGCTGCCCGGTGACGGCGTTCCGGGCGTCGGTGAGGCTCGTGCCGACGGCGGTGATCGCGTCGGCGTAGGCGCTGTCGACGCCCCGCGCCTCCGCGTCGACGGCGTCGGTGAGCTTCAGCTTTTCGGCATCGGCGTACCGCCGGATCTCCCGCTTGCGCGCCTCGGCGCTCTCCCCGAGACGGCCGCGGAGCGCCTCGACGCGGTGCCGGAACCCGGCCAGGACAGGCGAGGCCGGGCCCTGTTCGACGGTGGCCGGGGGCTCCGGTCCCGCCTGCGCCGGCTCGTCGTGGTCCGGCGCGGACGCCTGCTCCACCGCAGGCGCCGGAGGCGACGCGGCAGGTGCCGGTGCCGGTGCGGCCGGTGCCGGCGCCGCCTGCACGGGCTCCGCCGGAGCGGGCTCGCGGGACGGCGCCGGCGGGTTCAGCGTGCCGGCCTCCTGCCGCTGCACAACGGGCATGAGCAGCGAAGCCGAAGCACGGTTGCCGGCGAGCCGCTGCAACCCGAGGACCTGGGCGGGCCCCAGGCGCGCGGCATCGCCGGGCCGCACTTCGGGCCCGACGTCGGCTGGCCGGCGTTCCCGGCCGGGCCGCGGCTCCTGACCGGTGGCCGGGCCATCGCCCTTGGCGGTCTCTCGCCCACCCACGACTCCTCACGCTACGAGCGGCCCCGGAGCCACGGCACGCGGAAGGAGGCGCCGACGGGGGCAGGATCCGCCGCCCGTAAGGGCAGCTCAGGGGTAGACGTACCCCGCGAGCAGGTCACGGGAGCTGAGGTCGACAACCAGCCGCCAGAGCCGGCCGTCCGGCCCGGTCACCGTGTCGAGTTCCTTGACGCTGTCGCCCTGTTTGATGACTCCGTAACCGCAGTTCGGCATCGGGCAGCTGTGGGCCCAGAAGTCCATCTTGGCGGGGCTTCCGAAAAACCCGCCGCACCGGGGGCTCGACACCGGCTCCCGCAGGGCGTCGGTCGAGACGTAGCCGGCGACGGTGACCGGGCCGTTCCACGGCCCCTTGGTGACGATGAGGTTCCAGAAGTTCTCGTCGGTGGTCGCCGCGCAGTAGACGAAAGCGAGCTGGTCGCCCGGGACTTCGTGGTATCCGCAGGCCATCGCCGCGCACTGGTGCACCCACGCGGTTTGGCTCGTCCAGGTCTGGGTGATGGCCGAAGCATCCGCGGCCGGCGCCGCCAACAGCCCGAGGCCGGCGACGACTGCGGCCAGAAATCCCGCTCTACGCATGACGTTTCCCCTTTTCCGTCGATTTTCACGGCGGAACTCATGATGGGTCCGGTCATGCGCGGGAACCAGGCCACGAACCGGCCACGTATGGCCGGTCGCGGTTCCGGTTCCGCGGGAATCGGCCGGGCGCCGCGACCTCAGGCGGGCGTGAGCCAGGGAGCGAGCAGCTTCTCCAGGTCGGCGTCCGAAAGCGCCCGCGGGCCGCCGTGGAACTCGTGCCAGCGTGCCGCGTCCCGCGCCGCCGTGTACTCCACCTCGAACGCGCGCATCAGCACGTACATGAACGTCACCGAGCTGAACCGGTCGCCCAGCAGCGTGCGGGCCTCGCGGGCCACCTCGGTCGCGCCGGTGCAGTCGACGAGCTTCAACGATTCCGCAGCCGGGTCGAGCAGGCTGGGGGCATACATCACGACAGAATCTCCATAACCGAAACGAAAAATCAGCCTTCGGCAGCCAGCTGCCCACAGGCGGCGGCGATCTCCTGGCCGCGGGTGTCCCGCACGGTGCACGCTACTCCACCGGCGTTGACCAGCCGCACGAACTCCCGCTCCACCGGCTTCGGCGACGCGTCCCACTTCGACCCCGGCGTCGGGTTCAACGGGATGACGTTCACGTGCACCAGCTGCCCCAGGTGCTGCCGCAACCGGCGAGCCAGCAGCTCCGCCCGCCACGGCTGGTCGTTGATGTCCCGGATCAGCGCGTACTCGATCGACACCCGGCGCCCCGACGTGTCGGCGTAGTACCGCGCAGCCGAGAGAACTTCGTCCACCGACCACCGCTCGTTCACCGGCACCAGCGTGTCGCGCAGCTCGTCGTCCGGCGTGTGCAGCGACACCGCCAGCCGCACCTGCATCTTCTCGTCCGCCAGCTTCCGGATCGCCGGCGCCAGCCCCACGGTCGACACCGTCACCGAACGCTGGCCGATCCCCAGCCCGCCCGGCGCGGGATCGGTGATCCGCCGGACCGCCGCCACCACGCGCTTGTAGTTGGCCAGCGGCTCGCCCATGCCCATGAAGACGATGTTCGACAGCCGACCGGGGCCACCCGGCATCGTGCCGTCGCGCATGACCGCCGCGGCCGAACGGACCTGGTCGACGATCTCCGCCGTCGACAGGTTGCGGTCGAGGCCGCCCTGGCCCGTCGCGCAGAACGGGCACGCCATGCCGCAGCCCGCCTGGCTCGAGATGCACAGCGTCGCGCGGTCCGGGTAGCGCATCAGGACGCTCTCCAGGAGCGTGCCGTCGTGCGCTCGCCACAGCGTCTTGCGCGTCGCGCCGTTGTCGGCCGCCAGGGCGCGGACCTCGGTCAGCAGCGTCGGCATCAACGACTCGACGAGCCGGGCGCGCGAAGCCGCCGGGATGTCGGTCATCTCCGCTGGGTCGACCGTCAGGCGCGAGAAGTAGTGGTTCGACAGCTGCTTCGCGCGGAACGGCTTCTCCCCCAGCTCCGCGACCGCGGCGGCGCGCTCGGCCGCCGAGAGGTCGGCGAGGTGGCGCGGCGGCAGGCCGCGCTTGGGCGCGTCGAAGACGAGGGGAAGGGCAGTCATAACCCACCCAGTGTCCCACGCGCCCGCCGGGGCCGCCCGGGCCACCCCGGCCGGTGTAGGCCAGGTCACCAGCCCCGGTCTCGGCGCCCGCGTCCCCCACCGGGATGATCGAGGGCGTGCCACCCGGCGTCCGACGTGAGAGGTGAACTCGTGTCCTTCCGGCACCTTGTCCTGGCTGTCGCGGTCACCCTGGCCGCCGCGGCCTGCAGCACGCCGGCCGCGGAGCCGCCCGCGCCGAGCCCGGCGAACGGGCCGAGCGCGAAGGTGGGTTCCCTGCGCCTGCCCCTGCCGGTCGGCGCGACCTACACCGAGCACAGCCCGGAGGGCCTGCTCGACGGCTGCATCGCCGAAGGCACCGTGACCTGCGAAGCGCGCGTCCTCGACCTGCGCCAGACCGACCCCGACGCGCCGATCAACCTCCCCAGCACGAAGCGGCCCTTCGGCTGGTACACCGGCACTGACCTGCCGACCTGCATCACCCCCGCGTCGCCGCCCGGGAAGGCCGCGGGGGCCACCGGCAGCACCCTGCTCGACTCCGGCTTCGCGAAGATCGGGCCCAAGACGGCCGAGTACGGCCGCTGGAAGGTCACCTGCGAAAACTCGGCGCAGAACAACCAGGTCCGGTCCTGGTGGCTGCCGACGAGCCGGATCCTGGTCGTCCAGTACGGGTCGTTCCCCGGCTGGGACGCCAAGATGGACACCCTGCTCGCCGGCGCCACCTTCAGCTGACGACGTCGAGCGCGGCCCGGATGATCGCGTCCGTGTCGATGCCGTGGTGGCGGTAGACGTCCTCCAGCGACCCCGACTGCCCGAAACCGGTGACGCCCAGTGCGGCCGACGGCACCCGGTTGATCCCGGCGAGGAACGCCAGCGTGTGCGGGTGGCCGTCGAGGACCGTCACCAACGGGCGGGCCCGCGACGCCGGGAAGACCTGGTCCAGGATCCACGACTCGGCGCCGCCCCGGCCGGACCGCGCCTGCAGGGCCTCGAACAGCAGGCCCGGGCTGGTCACGCAGACGACGTCGGCCTCGACGCCGACCTGGGCCAGCCGCTCGGCCGCCGCCAGGGTGTCCGGGACCAGTGCGCCCATCGCCGCCAGCGTGACCGCCGGTTCCGAAGCACGGCGGAGCAGGTACGCCCCCGCCACGACCTGGCGGCGGCGGCGTTCGCGCGCGGCCGGGTCGGCGGGCACCGCGGCGAGGGTCTGGTCGACCGGCCGCGTCGAAAGCCGGAAGTACGACGACGTCCCGCCCGGCTTGCCGAGCCGGCCGAGCGCGGCCAGCAGCGTCCACTCGGTGTCGATCGCGAACGCCGGTTCGTAGCTGACGCAGCCGGGCTGCTCGATGCCGATCGACGGCGTGGTGATCGACTGGTGCGCGCCGCCTTCCGGGGCGAGCGTGACACCCGACGGCGTGCCGATCAGGATCGACTGCCCGCCCGCGTAGATGCCGAACGACCACGGCTCCAGCGCCCGCTCGACGAACGGGTCGTACATCACGCCGATGGGCAGCAGCGGCTCGCCCCAGCGGCTCCAGGTCGCGCCCAGCTCGCCCAGCAGGCCGACCAGGTTCGTCTCGGCGATGCCCAGCTCGACGTGCTGGCCGGTCGGCTTCTCCCGCCAGTGCATGATCGTCTCGGGGTCGTCTTCGAACCAGTCGCGGCGCTCGGTGGCCGACCAGACGCCGACCTTGTTGACCCAGCCGCCGAGGTTGGTCGTCGAGCTGACGTCGGGGCTGACCGTCACAACCCGCTTCGCCGCTTCGGGCGCTTCGCGCGTCAGGTCGAGAAGGACGCGCCCCAGCGCCGCCTGCGTCGTCGCGGTCCCGGACGGCGTACGTCCGATGTCGACGGGCAGGTCGAGCGAAGGCGCCGAAGGGACGTCCGGACGGCGAAGGCGTGAAGCGACTTCAGCGCACAACGCGGCTTCGGGCGATCCGGCCGCGAAGCCCTCCCACGGCGACGTGAGGTCCGTGCCCAGCGAAGCGGCCAGCTCTTCCATCTGTGCCACGGTCAGCAGCGACGAGTGGTTCTGCGGGTGCCCCTGCGTCGGCAGGCCGCGGCCCTTGACGGTGTAGCAGAAGATCACCGTCGGCCGGTCGTCCGAGATGGCCGCGAAGGCGTCGTCGAGCGAGCCGAGGTCGTGCCCGCCGAGGTTGCGGATGGCGGCCAGCAGCGTCTCGTCGTCCAGCGATCCGACCAGCGACGCCAGCGCCGCGTCGCCCACGGGCAGCCGGTCGCGCAGCTGGGCCGCGTCGCAGCGCAGCAGCCGCTGGTATTCGGGGTTCGGCATCCCGTCGATGCGGGCGCGCAGCTCGGCGCCACCCGGCCGGGTGAACAGCTCCTCCAGCAGGCGTCCGTACTTCAGCGTCAGGACCTGCCACCCGGCCGCGTCGAACATGCCCTGCAGCCGCCCGGCCGCGATGTTCGGAACCACCCGGTCGAGGGACTGGCGGTTGAGGTCGACGATCCAGACGACCTCGCCCAGCTCGGCGACGGCCGGGTCGAGGATGGCCTCCCAGATCGCGCCCTCGTCCAGTTCGGCGTCGCCGACCAGCGAGTACTGCCGCCCGGTGCCCGCGTCGGAGCCGCGGGTCGTCAGGTAGCGCCGCGCCAGCGCACCCCAGATCGGGGCGGTGGCGCCGATGCCGACCGACCCGGTGGAGTAGTCGACGGGGTCGGGGTCCTTGGCGCGGCTCGGGTAGCTCTGCAGGCCGCCGAACTCGCGCAGGGTCGGCAGATAGGCCTCGTCCAGCTCGCCGAGCAGGTAGTTGATCGCGTGGAGCACCGGCGACGCGTGCGGCTTCACCGAAACGCGGTCCTCGGGACGCAGGTGCCGGAACCACAGCGACGTCATGATCGACACGAGCGACGCGCACGACGCCTGGTGCCCGCCGACCTTCAGGCCCGACGGGTTGGGCCGCACCCGGTTCGCCTGGTGCACGATCGCCGTGGCGAGCCACAGCACCCGCTGCTCGATCGCGGTGAGCGCCGGGGCGGTCACGGGGGCCTGGGTCATCGTCGACACCTTTCGTGCAGGAAGCGCACACCAGGACAGCACTGGTGGACGCATCGCACAACCGATGCCGCTCCGAGTGCGCAGAATGCGCACCGAACGCCGGAGGCTCAGGTCTCCGGCTGCGCAGAATGCACGCGCTCGAGCAGGGGCGCCAGCCGGTACGGGACGAGCTCGCGCATGACGAGCGAGATGGTCGTCCGCTCGACGCCGGGCGAGGCCAGGATGTGCCCGGCGATCCGGTACAGGTCGTCGGCGTCGACGGCGACCACCTGCACCATCAGGTCGCTCGCCCCGGTCAGCCCGCACACCTCGGTGACCTCGGGGATCGTGGACAGGGCGTCGGCGATCTCGGCGAGGCGCCGCTGGTCGACCATCGCGTTGACGAAGGCCCGCAGCGGGTAGCCCAGCCGCGCCGGGTCGATGCGGCGTTCGAACGACCGCAGGACGCCGCGCTGCTCGAGCCGCACGAGCCGGGCCTGCACCGTGTTGCGGGACAGGCCCAGCCGCTCGGCCAACGCGACCGCCGTGGACCGCGGGTCCTCCCCCAGCGCCTGGAGCAGGCGCGCGTCGATCTCGTCGATGGTTTCCGGCACGCGCCGATCTTCTCAGCCCAAGTACTTCTTGAGGTCGTCGAGCACCTTCATCGCCCCGATCGGGCCCAGCCCGAGGAACCAGACCTCGTCGGCCACCGGGATCGCGTGCTGCGCCTTGACCGCGCCGAGCCCGGCCCACAGTCCGCTGCTGGTGACGGCCTTCTCGTCCGCGCTCGGGCCGGCGCCGTAGCTGGAGTAGAAGATCCAGTCGGCGTCGGCTTCGTCGATGCGCTCCTTCGAGATCTGCGCGGCGAGTTCGTTGATGTTCTGGTTGGCGGGCCGCGCGAGGCCGACGTCCTTGAGGATCACGCCGATGAAGGACAGGTTGCCGTAGAGCCGGATGTTGCCGGAGAGGAACCGCAGCAGCGAGATCTTCGGCGCGCCCTTCACCGCGGCCTTCACCTCGTTGGCGCGCTTCTGGTAGTCGTTCAGCAGCCCGACGGCCTTCGTCTCGTCGCCCAGCGCGGCCCCGACCAGCAGCAGGTTCTCCTTCCACGGGAACCCGGGCCGGATGCCGAACACCGTCGGCGCGATCTTCGACAGCTGCGGGTAGAGGTCGTTGGCGCGCAGCTTGCTGCCGACGATCAGGTCCGGCGTCAGCGCGGCGATCTGCTCGAGGTTGAGGTTGTTGATCTCCCCGACCGCCGGGATGCCCTTGACGCGGTCGGCGAGGTAGGACGGCACGCCGTTCTGCCCGGCCGTCGTCGCCATGCCGACCGGGGTGACGCCGAGCGCGAGGACGTCGTCCAGCTCGCCGCTGTCGAGCACCACCATTCGGGTCGGCTTCTTCTCCAGCTTCGTCTTGCCGAGCGCGTGGGTGACCGTGCGCGGGAAGACGCCGGGACCGACGTCGGCGCCGAGCTTGGCCGTCTCGCTGTCCGCGGTCGAGAACAGCCGGCCGCCGGTGGCGACGTCCTGGTCGCCGACGCCGGAGCTGCTCGGCTTCTCCGGCTGGCCGCAGGCGGCGAGGAGCGTGACCGACGCCAGGACGGCGGTCAGTCGAGTCCACTCAGGACGCATCGGGGGTTCCTTCTTCTCGGGGAGTGGCCCGCCGCCGGCCGATCGGGACGACCAGGGGCGTGGCGGAGACCGGGTCTTCGATGACCCGGCAGGGCAGGCCGAAGACGTCGGCGACGAGTTCGGCGGTGAGGATGTCGGCGGGCGCGCCTTCGGCGGCGATCCGGCCGTCCTTCATCGCGATCAGGTGGTCGCCGTAGCGGGCGGCCAGGTTGAGGTCGTGCAGGACGATGACGACCGTCCGGCCGTCCTCGGCGTTCAGGTCGGAGAGCAGGTCGAGCACCTCGACCTGGTGGGCGATGTCGAGGAACGTCGTCGGCTCGTCGAGCAGCAGCAACGGCGTCCGCTGGGCCAGCGCCATGGCGATCCAGACGCGCTGGCGCTGTCCGCCGGACAGCTCGTCGACCGGCCGGGCGGCCAGCTCGACGGTGTCCGTCGCGAGCATCGCCTTCGCGACCGCGTCGTCGTCTTCGGCGCTCCAGCGGCGGAAGACGCCCTGGTGCGGGTAGCGGCCGCGGCCGACGAGGTCGGCGACGGTGATGCCCTCGGGCGCGGTCGGCGACTGCGGCAGCAGGCCGAGCACGCCTGCGACGTCCTTGCTGCGCCACGTCGTGATGCCCTTGCCGTCGAGGTAGACCGCGCCTTTCGTGGGCGTCAGCAGCCGGGCGAGGCCACGCAGGAGCGTCGACTTCCCGCAGGCGTTGGTCCCGACGATCATGGTGACCTTGCCGGGCGGGATCCGGACGGAGAGGTCCTTGACCACGCGAAGCGGCCCGTAGCCGAGCTCGAGGTCCTCGGTGTGCAGTGTCACGGCGTTCCTCTCACACTCGCCCGGCGCGGTTGGCCGTGGCGAGCAGCCACAGCAGGTACGGCGCGCCCACGGCACCGGTGACGACGCCGACCGGCAGCTGCGCGCCGAGCAGGTGCTGAGCGACGAAGTCGCCGAGCAGCACCACGAGCGCGCCGGTCAGCGCGGCGGGCGCGAGTCCGGCGCGGGCGCCGCCAACGAGCCGCGTCGCGATCGGGTTGGCCACGAAGGCGACGAAGGCGACGGGCCCCGCGGCCGCCGTCGCGAAGGCCGCCAGCGCGACGGCGATGACCAGCAGCGTCAGGCGGCTGCGTTCGACGGTGAGCCCGAGCCCGGCCGCGGTGTCGTCGCCGAGCTGCAGGCCGGCGAGCGCGCGGCTCTGGAGGAGGGCCGCGGGGAGCAGGACGGCCAGCGGGACGACGTGGTCCCAGCCGCGGCCGTTGAGGTTGCCGGTCAGCCAGACCAGGGCCTGCTGGGCGAGGGTGACGTCGGCCCAGGTCATCAGGTACGAGACGACGCTGGTCAGCACCGCGCCGACCCCCACGCCGACCAGGACCAGCCGGTAGCCGTGGACGCCGCCGCGGCGAGCCAGGAGATAGATGGTGGCGCCGGTGAGCAGCGCTCCGGCCAGCGCCGCGGCCGAAACGACCGGGCCCGCCGCGCCGAACAGCACGATCGCGACGACCGCCGCGGCGCTCGCGCCCTGCGTCACGCCGATGACGTCCGGGCTGGCCAGCGGATTGCGCAGGAGACGCTGGAAGAGCGCGCCGGACGTCCCGAAGGCGGCACCCACCAGGACGCCGGTGACCGCTCTCGGCAGCCGGAGTTCGGTGACGACGTAGGCCGCCGGCCCCTGCCCGCCGAAGAGCAGGCCGGGCAGGTCGCCGAGCGGCACCGGGAAGTCGCCCACGGCCAGCGAAACCGCGAAGACGACCACGATCGCGACGAGCAGGAGCAGGGACACCGCACGAGCCCGGACCGCTCCTCGCCGGCGTACGGCGGCGACCACCTCGACGGCGCTCACACCGCCACGACCTTCCGCCGTCGCACCAGGACCACGAACACCGGCGCCCCGACGAGCGCGGTGACGATCCCGACCTGCACCTCGGCCGGGCGCGCGACCACGCGGCCGACGACGTCGGACACCAGCAGGAGCAGCGGCGCGAGCAGCGCGGAGTACGGGAGCAGCCAGCGGTGGTCGGGCCCGGTCACGAGCCGGGCGGCGTGCGGGACGGTCAGCCCGACGAACGCGATCGGCCCGGCGATCGCCGTCGCCGAACCGCAGAGGACGACGACGGCGAGCGCGCACACCAGCCGCGCCACCGGCACGTTCTGGCCGAGCGAGCGGGCGACGTCCTCGCCGAGCGCGAGCGCGTTGAGCTGCCGGGCGGCGACCAGGGCGAGGAGCACGCCCGCGACCACGAACGGCACGGCCTGGGTGATCGTCGCGGCGTCGCGGCCGGTCAGCGAGCCGACCTGCCAGAAGCGGTACTGGTCGAACGTCGTCTGGTCGGTGAGCAGCAGCGCGCTGGTCACCGAGGCCAGCGCCGCCGTCACCGCGGCCCCGGCGAGGGCGAGCTTCACCGGCGTCGCCCCGGCCCGGCCGAGCGCGCTGACGCCGTAGACGACACCGCCGGCGGCCGCGGCACCCAGGAACCCGAACCAGACGTACCCGCCGACGCTGGTGATGCCGAACGTGCCGATGCCGAGGACGACGAAGAGCGCCGCCCCCGCGTTGACGCCCAGCAGGCCGGGATCGGCCAGGGGGTTGCGCGTGGCGCCTTGGATGACGGCACCGGAGAGGCCGAGCGCGACGCCGGCCAGCACCCCGGAGAGGGTGCGCGGGAGCCGGAGTTCGCGGACGACCAGGTGGTCGGGGTTGCCCGCGTCGAAGTGGAAGAGCGCGTCGAGCACGGTGCCCGGGCTCAAGCCGCGAGTGCCCACTCCGATGCTGAGCAGCACAGCGGCGGCCACGGCTGCGGTGAGGACCAGCAACCCGGCCGTCAGCGGGAGTGAGCGGGTCCGCACAGGTCGTTACCTTTGCTAACAGGTGGTTAGGCTTGCCTAATCTAGGCGGCCGGATCTTGAAGTCTCAAGTTCCGTGAGCGAGCTCACCGCCAGCGGGTTGCCAGTCGACCGTTTCCGATATATCGTGAACGTGTCGCAACAGTTCGAGAAAGGAACACAAGACATGCGTAGGCAACGACACCCCTTCGCCCACGAACGTGGGCGCGCACCTTTCGGGCCCTTCGGTGGTTTCGGCGAGTTCCCCCCGGGCTTCGGCCCCGGCGGGCGCGGTCGCGGCCACGGTCCGGGCCGGCGGGGTCACGGCGGACGGCGCAGCCGCCGCGGTGACGTCCGCGCCGCGATCCTGGCGCTGCTCGCCGAGCAGCCCCGGCACGGCTACGAGATCATCCGCGAAATCGGCGAGCGCTCCGGCGGCTTCTGGCGGCCCAGCCCCGGCTCGGTCTACCCGACGCTGCAGCTGCTGGCCGACGAAGGCCTGGTGATCAGCAAGGACGAGCACGGCAAGAAGCTGTTCGAGCTGACCGACGCCGGCCGCACCGCCGCGGAAGAGCAGGACAGCACCCCGCCGTGGGAGCAGATCGCGCAGGACGTCGACCCGACCGAGGTCGGGCTGGCGAAGGCGGGCAAGAACCTGGCCGCCGCCGTCGTGCAGATCATGCGCGCGGGCACCGAGAGCCAGCAGGCCCGCGCGGCCGAGGTCCTCAACGACGCCCGGCGCTCGCTCTACGGCATCCTCGGTGAGGACGAGGACGAGTCCTCGGCCGGTTCGCCGGAGACGGCCGAGTGACCTGGCAGGACGAGGCCGGTGGGCTTGACGCGCGTGTGCACGCGGTAGCCCACCGGCAGCGTCAGGTCTTCGCCGCGATTCCCGTTACGCTGCAAGGACTCCGCGATCGCCTGTTCGGCGACCGGCTTGCTGAACTCGATCTTCAGCACGGCTTCGAGGTCCGCGGCGGTGGCAAACCGCCATTCGGTCGTGACGCGGCGGCAGCCGAACCCGGCCCGGGCGAAGAACCGTTCCACGGCGCCCGGGTCGTAGTGCGGTAGGTCCGCGCGCATCCAGCGGCCGTAGGGCTCGCTCGTCACGTCGAGGTCGACGATGAGGATCGCCCCGCCCGGCCGCAGCACCCGCTCGGCCTCCGCCAGCCCCGGCTCGCACCCGGGCCCGAAGAAGTACGCCGTGCGCGCGTGCACGACGTCGACGCTCGCGCTGCGGACCGGCAGCCGCTGGGCCCGGCCCATCCGGACGTCCACGTTCGACAGACCCTCGACGCGCTTCAGCGCGCTTCGCACCAACGGCTCGTGCGGCTCGACCCCGAGCACCGAGCGCGCGTCGCGGGCGAAGCGCGGCAAGTGAAACCCGTCACCGCAGCCGACGTCCAGCACGTCCCGGCCGGCCCAGTCGTGCTCCTCCCGAAGCACCCGCCAGATCTCGCCGCCGCTGTCCTGCGCGCGGTTCTCCAGCTCGTAATCGGCCTGGTAGTACCAGATGTTGGGGCTCGGCACGACCTCCGCGCGCCGCGACGACCACCGCACCCCCGCTGCTCCTTCCGGGTCCTCGTCGCCGGGCCGTGCCCGCACGGTGGCGAATTCTTGGCGGAAAACTCACGGATCACGCTTAGAATCCGGTGGGTATCGGGAGGAGCACCCATGGCAATCGGCCCGTCCAGTACCCCGTCCCCGGTCCCGGCCGGAATTCCGTGCTGGATCGAGCTGGCCTGCCGCGAGCAGGCCGTGGCGGAAAGATTCTACGGTGCCCTCTTCGGATGGGAGTACACCACTCAGCGGGATCCGGCGACGTCCGACGGCCGCTACGCGATCGCGGCGCTGAACACCGTCCCGGTCGGCGGGCTCTACCGCGCGGCCCAGGGCGCCCCGCTGGGCTGGATGCCGCACATCTCCGTGCCGCACACCGCGAGCGCGGCCGAGTGGGTGGAGCACCTCGGCGGCCGGATCACGCTCGGGCCGGTGGCGATCCCGGACCGCGGCACGATCATGCACGCCATCGACGCGTGCGGCGCACCGGTGGTGTTCTGGGAGGTGCCGCCGAACTGGGAGTTCGTCACCGGTATCCCGAACACCTTCAGCGGCGCGGACCTCAACACCCACGACGGCGTCGCGGCGGATCACTTCTACACCAAGCTGTTCACCTACGGCAGCCATCAGATCGGCGACGGCGAGATGCTCGACTACGTCGAATGGCTCATCGAGCACGAGCCCGTGCTGTACCGGTACGTGATGGGTTCGGAGTACAGCCTGGACACCCCGCCGCACTGGCTCGTCTACTTCGACATCGACCCGGCCCGCGGCGTCGACGCGGTCGCCGGCGAAGCGCTCATGCACGGCGGCACGGTGGTGATCCAGCCGTACGACACCCCGTTCGGCCGGATGTCGATCCTCGCCGACCCCGAGGGCGCGGTGTTCGCGGTGATCGACCACTCGCGCATCGCCGAAGGCTGGGGCCGCGCCGAGGTCGACGACCCCTACGACGACTAGACCGGTACGAACGCCGAAAGCAGCAGCCAGGACACGACGGCCGACGGCAGCAGCGAGTCGAGCCGGTCCATGATCCCGCCGTGCCCGGGCAGCAGCGTCCCCATGTCCTTGACGCCGAGGTCGCGCTTGATCAGCGACTCGACGAGGTCGCCGAGGGTCGCGGTGAGCACGATGGCGACGCCGAAGATCACGCCCTGCCAGACGTGGCCGTCGAGCAGGAGGCTGAGCGTCAGCGCCCCGGCGACGACACCGCCGACGAGCGAACCGCCGAAGCCTTCCCAGGTCTTCTTCGGGCTGATGCTGGGCGCCATCGGGTGCTTGCCGCCGAGGACGCCGGCGATGTAGCCACCGGTGTCCGACGCGACGACGCCGATGAGGAAGGTCAGGACGCGCCCGACCCCGTCGTGCGGAGGCACGAGCATGGCCGCGAAGGCGCCGAAGAGCGGCAGGTACGCGGCGGCGAAGGTGGACGCGCTGATGTCACGCAGGTAGCCCTTCGCCCCGCCGGGCAGCCGCCAGAGCAGGCAGGCGAGCACGGTGAGGACGAACGCGGTGAGCGCGCCTTCCCGCCCGAACGGCCAGGCGAGCCAGATCATCGCCTGCCCGCCGACGAGCACCGGGATCATCGCGACCCGGACGTCGGCGACCCGGCGCAGCACCCCGGCGAACTCGAAGGTGCCGACGGCGATCGCGATCGCAATGATCCCGATGAAGAGGTAGCGAACGGTGAGCAGCGAAACGATGATCGCGGCGCCGAGCAGCAGGGCGACCCCGATGGCCGCGGGCAGGTTCCGGCCGGCCTTGGACGCCTTTTTGACGGCCTCGGACGACGCCGGCGTGTCCGAAGCTGGTTCACCGTCGACCGAGGTCACCGGCGTCTCCGCGGCGGCCTGGGCCGAGGCCGCCGCGGTCGTGTTCCGCGAGGCTGCTGCCGTCACGGCCCCCGCGCGCTTGGCCGAGGCCGCAGCCCCTTCCGCCGTCTTACCGGCCCCCGCACGCTTGGCCGCTTCCGCCGCCGTACCGGGCGAGGCGGCCGGCGGTTCCGCCGCGGCGGTCCCGGCGGCCGACAACCGCGTCGCTTCGCCGGTGCCCGAGGTTTCCGGCACGACCGGCGTCTCCGCCGCCCGGCCGGTGCCCGAGGTCGCCGAAGCTCCCGCCGTGCCCGGGAACTCCGGCGTGGCCGGGGTGCCGGCTTCGGCCGGCCCCGGCGTCCCGAGTGCGCCGGCCGGTTCGTCTCCGGTCGCGTCCACCCGGTCCTCGCGTTCCTCGCTCACCTGTGCCATCAGACCTCGAGCAGCTCGGCTTCCTTGTGCTTGACCAGCTCGTCGACCTTGTGCACGTAGGTGTCGGTCAGGTTCTGCAGTTCCTTCTCCGCGCGCGCGACGTCGTCCTCACCGGCCTCGCCGTCCTTGGCGATGCGGTCGAGCTCGTCCTTGGCCTTGCGGCGGATGCTGCGGATCGAGACGCGGGCGTCTTCGCCCTTGCCCTTGGCGACCTTCACCATTTCCTTGCGCCGCTCTTCGGTGAGCTGCGGGATGACGATGCGGATGACCTGGCCGTCGTTGCTCGGGTTCACCCCGAGGTCGGACTCCCGGATCGCCTTCTCGATCGCGCCGAGCTGCGACTGGTCGTACGGCTTGATGAGCGCCATGCGGGCTTCCGGCACGTTCACGCTGGCCAGCTGGTTCAGCGGGGTCGGCGAGCCGTAGTACTCGACGACGATCCGCGAGAACATCGCCGACGAAGCCCGGCCGGTGCGAACCGACTGCAGCTCGTCCTTGGCGACGGACACCGCTTTTTCCATCTTCTCCTCGGCATCGAGGAGGGTCTCGTCGATCACGGTCACTCCCGTTGTTGTGATGGGTGGCGCTTGCTGATCCCAGCAGGTCTAGGCCGGCACCCCGTCGGCGGGGGTGCTGACCAACGTGCCGATTCTTTCACCACTCACCGCGCGGGCGATGTTCCCCTCGGTGAGCAGGTTGAACACGATGATCGGCATGTTGTTGTCCATGCAGAGGCTGAACGCCGTCGCGTCGGCGACCTTGAGGTCCCGCTCCAGCACCTCGCGGTGGGTGATCTCGCGGAACATCTCGGCGGTGGGGTCGGCCTTCGGGTCCGCGGTGTAGACGCCGTCGACGGCTTTCGCCATCAGCACGGCCTCGCAGCCCAGTTCGAGCGCCCGCTGGGCGGCCGCGGTGTCGGTGGAGAAGTACGGCATGCCGACCCCGGCGCCGAAGATCACGACGCGGCCCTTCTCCAGGTGCCGCTCGGCGCGGCGCGGGATGTACGGCTCGGCGACCTGGCCCATCGTGATGGCGGTCTGCACGCGGGTGGGCAGGCCCTCCTTCTCCAGGAAGTCCTGCAGCGCCAAGCAGTTCATCACGGTGCCCAGCATCGCCATGTAGTCGGCGCGGTCGCGGTCCATGCCACGCTGGGACAGCTCCGCGCCGCGGAAGTAGTTGCCGCCGCCGATCACCACCGCGACCTGCACTCCGGTGCGGGCGACGTCGGCGATCTGCTGTGCGACCGAGTGGACGACATCCGGATCGACGCCGATCGAACCACCGCCGAACATTTCGCCGCCCAGTTTCAGCAGCACCCGCCGGTAGCCACCTTCGACCCGGTCACCCATCTATGTCGCCTCCTACGCCCCTCGACCGCTGTGAACTGTCCTGGACCCGACAGTGCCCCGTCCCCGATGGACGGAGACGGGGCACTGTGGGTGTGAAACCTACGCCCTGGCCTGAGCTCAGGCCTGGCCGACCTCGAAGCGCGCGAACTTGGTCAGCGTCACGCCGGCCTCGTCCAGCAGAGCCTTGACGCTCTTCTTGTTGTCCTTGACCGACGGCTGCTCGAGCAGGACGTTGTCCTTGTAGTAGGCGTTGACCTTGCCCTCGATGATCTTCGGCATGGCCTGCTCCGGCTTGCCCTCTTCGCGGGCGGTCTTCTCCGCGATCGAGCGCTCGTTCTCGACGATCTCGGCCGGCACCTCGTCGCGGGTCAGGTACTTCGCGCGCAGCGCGGCGACCTGCATGGCAGCCCCGCGGGCGGCCTCGGCGTCGTCACCGGTGAACTCGACGAGCACGCCGACGGCCGGCGGCAGGTCGGAGCCGCGGCGGTGCAGGTAGGTCGCGGTCTGGCCCTCGAAGGCCACCACGCGGCGCAGCTCGAGCTTCTCGCCGATGCGGGCCGACAGCTCCTGGACGACCTCGTTGACGGTCTTGCCGTCGAGCTCGGCACCCTTGAGCGCGTCGACGTCGGAGGTCTTGAGGGTCTTCGCGACCTCGACGATCTTCGCGGCGAGCGCCTGGAAGTCGGCGTTCTTCGCGACGAAGTCGGTCTCGGAGTCGAGCTCGATGAGGACGCCACCGTCGCCGGTGACCAGGCCCTCGGCGGTGGCGCGCTCGGCGCGCTTGCCGACGTCCTTGGCGCCCTTGATCCGGAGGAACTCGACGGCCTTGTCGAAGTCCCCGCCGTTCTCCTCGAGGGCCTTCTTGCAGTCCATCATGCCGGCGCCGGTCATCTCGCGCAGGCGCTTCACGTCAGCGGCGGTGTAGTTCGCCATTCTGGTAAATCCGTCCTTTGCAGGAAATCTGTGGGTTGCTACGCCCGTGCGGGCGGGCCCGGGGGGCCGGCCGCCCCGCCCGGGGTGGGGCGGGGGGAGGGGGGGGGGAGCGCCGGGGGGGGCGCCGCCCGGGGCGCCCCGCCCGCCCCCCCCGCGTCAGGCCGTCAACACTGCACG
>NZ_JBEXKX010000034.1:0-109262 GCF_040609695.1 Amycolatopsis sp. NPDC004625 | reverse complement strand
GCGGGACCGAGAGGCCCCCCATGGCGCTCACGCCCTTCGGCAGTTGCCCGCGCGCCTCCGTTCCGTGGGGCTTTTTTGTCGGTAGTCCTTGACCCCCCCCCCCCCCCCCCCACGACCGGGTGTGGTGCCGCTGGTGGTGTCCGCGCGCAGTGGCGGGTCGCTGGCCGGGTTGGCCGGGCGGCTGGCCGCCGTGCTGGAGCGCGAGCCGCTGGGCGGGGTGGCCGGGTCGCTGGTGTCGGGGCGGGCCACGCTGAACGAGCGGGCGGTCGTCGTCGCGGGTTCGGCGGGTGAGGCGCAGGCCGGGCTGCAGGCGCTGGCTCGCGGGGAGAACGCGCCCGGCGTCGTGACCGGGACCGCGGGCAAGCCCGGCAAGGTCGTGTGGGTCTTCCCGGGCCAGGGCTCGCAGTGGGCCGGGATGGGCCGTGAGCTGCTGGAAGAGTCGCCAGTGTTCGCCGAGCGGATCAAGGAGTGCGCGGCCGCGCTGGAGCAGTGGACGGACTGGTCGCTGCTCGACGTGCTGCGCGGCGACGCCGACCTGCTGGACCGCGTCGACGTGGTGCAGCCCGCGAGCTTCGCGATGATGGTCGGGCTCGCCGCGGTGTGGTCGTCCCTCGGGGTGGTGCCGGACGCGGTGCTGGGGCACTCCCAGGGCGAGATCGCCGCCGCCTGCGTTTCGGGTGCGTTGTCCCTGGACGACGCGGCGAAGGTGGTTGCCCTGCGCAGCCAGGCGATCGCCGCGGACCTGGCCGGTCGCGGCGGGATGGCGTCGGTCGCCCTGAGCGAGGAAGACGCGGCCGCGCGGATCGGGCCGTGGGCGGACCGGGTCGAGGTCGCGGCGGTCAACAGCCCGTCCTCGGTCGTGATCGCGGGTGACGCCGAGGCCCTCGACGACGCGCTGAACGCGCTGGAGGCCGACGGCGTCCGCGCGCGGCGGGTCGCCGTGGACTACGCCTCGCACACCCGGCACGTCGAGGCCATCGCCGAGACCCTGGACCGGACCCTGGCCGGGATCAGCGCGCAGGCGCCGGTCATCCCGTTCTACTCCACCGTCCTCGGCACCTGGCTCGAAGAAGGCGTCGTCGACGGCGGCTACTGGTACCGGAACCTGCGGCAGCAGGTGCGGTTCGGCCCGTCGGTGGCCGCTCTGGCCGGGCTCGGGCACACGGTGTTCGTCGAGGTCAGCGCCCACCCGGTGCTGGTCCAGCCGCTGAGCGAGATCAGCGACGACGCCGTGGTGACCGGGTCGCTGCGGCGCGACGACGGCGGTTTGAAACGCCTGCTGGCGTCGGCGGCCG
Organism: Amycolatopsis sp. NPDC004625; assembly: GCF_040609695.1. Taxonomy (NCBI): domain Bacteria; kingdom Bacillati; phylum Actinomycetota; class Actinomycetes; order Pseudonocardiales; family Pseudonocardiaceae; genus Amycolatopsis; species Amycolatopsis sp. NPDC004625. Next base: position 107,967 of record NZ_JBEXKX010000034.1, on the reverse strand, counting down.
AGCTGCACGTCCGGGGCGTGCACGTGGACTGGGCCGCGACGGTGCCCGCGGGCGCCCGGGTCGACCTGCCGACGTACGCCTTCGACCGCCGGCACTTCTGGCTGCACGAAGCCGAAACCACGGAAACGGCCGAAGGCGCCGACGGCGAGTTCTGGACCGCGGTCGAACAGTCCGATGTGGACAGCCTGGCCGAGCTCCTCGACCTGGTGCCCGAACAGCGCGGGGCGCTCAGCACCGTGGTGCCCGTGCTGGCCGGGTGGCGGGACCGGCGCCGCGAGCGCTCGACCGCCGAAAAGCTGCGCTACCAGGTCACCTGGCAGCCCCTGGAGCGCGAAGCGACCGGCGTGCCGGGCGGCCGCTGGCTGGCCGTCGTGCCGGCCGGCACCACCGACGCGCTCCTGGACGAACTGACCGGCCAGGGCCTCGACCTCGTCCGGCTGGAGATCGAGGAGCCTTCGAGGGAACAGCTCGCCGAGCGGTTGCGGGGTGTCCTGGCGGAGCACGACCTCACCGGCGTGCTGTCGCTGCTCGCGCTCGACGGCGGGCCCGCGGACGCCACCGACATCACCGCGTCGACGCTCGCGCTGGTCCAGGCCCTCGGCGACACCACGACCTCCGCGCCGCTGTGGTGCCTCACCTCCGGCGCGGTGAACATCGGCATCCAGGACGCCGTCACCGCACCGGCCCAGGCGGCCGTGTGGGGGCTCGGCCGCGCGGTCGCGCTCGAACGCCTCGACCGGTGGGGCGGCCTGGTCGACCTGCCGGCCGCGATCGACGCGCGCACGGCTCAGGCCCTGCTCGGCGTGCTGAACGGCGCCGGCGGGGAAGACCAGCTCGCGGTCCGGCGGTCGGGCGTCTACGGCCGGCGCCTGGTCCGCAAACCCGTGCCGGAGTCCGCCACGGGCAAGTGGGAACCGCGCGGCACGGTCCTGGTCACCGGCGGCGCCGAAGGGCTCGGCCGGCACGCCTCGGTCTGGCTCGCGCAGTCCGGCGCCGACCGGCTCATCGTCACCGGCACCGACGGCGCCGAAGACCTGCGGGCCGAGCTGGCCGAGTTCGGCACCACCATCGAGTTCTGCGCCGACACCGACCGGGACGCGATCACGCGGCTGGTGGCGGACGCGGAGGTCACCGCCGTGGTGCACGCCGCGGACATCGCGCAGACCAGCTCCGTCGACGACACCGGGCGGGCCGACCTCGACGAGGTGTTCACCGCCAAGGTGACCACCGCGGTGTGGCTGGACCAGCTGTTCGAGGACACCCCGCTCGACGCCTTCGTCGTGTTCTCCTCCATCGCCGGTATCTGGGGCGGTGGCGGGCAGGGCCCGGCGGGTGCGGCGAACGCCGTCCTCGACGCCCTGGTCGAGTGGCGCCGGGCCCGCGGCCTCAAGGCGACGTCGATCGCCTGGGGTGCGCTGGACGAGATCGGCATCGGCATGGACGAAGCCGCGCTCGCCCAGCTCCGCCGCCGCGGTGTGCTGCCGATGGCGCCGCCGCTGGCCGTCACCGCGATGGTGCAGGCGGTGGCCGGCCACGAGAAGGCCGTGGCGGTGGCCGACATGGACTGGGCCGCCTTCGTCCCCGCGTTCACCTCGGTCCGGCCCAGCCCGCTGTTCGCCGACCTGCCCGAAGCGAAGGCGATCCTGCAGGCCACGCAGGACGACGGCGCGGACGGCGACACGGCGTCGTCGCTCGCGGACTCGCTGCGGGCGGTCCCGGACGCCGAGCAGAACCGCATCCTGCTGAAGCTGGTCCGCGGGCACGCCTCGACCGTCCTCGGCCACAGCGGCGCCGAGGGGATCGGCCCGCGGCAGGCGTTCCAGGAGGTCGGCTTCGACTCCCTGGCCGCGGTCAACCTCCGCAACAGCCTGCACGCGGCCACCGGGCTGAAGCTGCCGGCGACGCTGATCTTCGACTACCCCACCCCGGAGGCGCTGGTCGGCTACCTGCGCGTCGAGCTGCTCCGGGAAGCCGACGACGGCCTGGAGGGCCGGGAGGACGACCTCCGGCGGGTCCTTGCCGCCGTGCCGTTCGCCCGGTTCAAGGAAGCGGGCGTCCTGGAGGCGTTGCTCGGCCTGGCCGACGCGGAAGCCGGCCCGGAGCCGGAGATCCCCGCACCGGCCACCGACGACGCAGAACTGATCGACGCACTGGACATCTCCGGTCTCGTGCAACGGGCCCTCGGGCAGACGAGCTGACCGCCGATGGCGAACGAATCGTGGAGGAAGAACATGTCCGCGCCGAACGAGCAGATCGTTGACGCACTGCGCGCTTCGCTGAAGGAGAACGTCCGCCTCCAGCAGGAGAACGCCGCGCTGGCCGCGGCCGCCGCGGAGCCCATCGCGATCGTCTCCATGGCCTGCCGCTACGCCGGCGGGATCCGCGGCCCGGAGGACTTCTGGCGCGTGGTGTCCGAAGGCGCCGACGTCTACACCGGTTTCCCCACCGACCGCGGCTGGGACCTCGAAGGCCTGTACCACCCGGACCCCGACAACCCGGGGACGACGTACGTGCGGGAGGGCGCCTTCCTGCACGACGCGGCCCGGTTCGACGCGGGTTTCTTCGGGATCTCGCCGCGTGAGGCGCTGGCCATGGACCCGCAGCAGCGGCAGCTCCTGGAGGTGTCCTGGGAGACCCTCGAACGCGCGGGCATCGACCCGCATTCGGTGCGGGGCAGCGACATCGGCGTGTTCGCGGGGGTCGTCCACCAGGACTACGCCCCGGACCTCAGCGGGTTCGAGGACTTCATGAGCCTGGAGCGCGCCCTGGGCACCGCGGGCGGGGTCGCCTCCGGCCGGGTCGCCTACACGCTCGGCCTCGAAGGCCCCGCCGTCACGGTCGACACCATGTGTTCCTCGTCGCTGGTGGCGATTCACCTTGCCTCGCAAGCGCTTCGACGTGGTGAGTGCTCGATGGCGCTGGCCGGCGGCTCGACCGTGATGGCCACGCCGGGCGGGTTCGTCGGCTTCGCGCGGCAGCGGGCGCTGGCCTTCGACGGGCGCTGCAAGTCCTACGCCGCGGCCGCCGACGGCTCCGGCTGGGCCGAGGGCGTCGGCGTGGTGCTGCTGGAACGGCTCTCGGTGGCGCGCGAGCGCGGGCACCAGGTCCTCGCCGTCATCCGCGGCAGCGCGGTCAACCAGGACGGCGCGTCCAACGGCCTGACCGCCCCCAACGGCCCGGCGCAGCAGCGGGTCATCCGCAAGGCGCTGGCCAGCGCCGGGCTGTCGACGTCCGATGTGGACACCGTGGAGGGGCACGGCACCGGCACGGTGCTCGGCGACCCGATCGAGGTCCAGGCCCTGCTGGCCACCTACGGGCAGGGCCGCGACCCGCAGCAGCCGCTCCTGCTCGGCTCGGTGAAGTCGATCGTCGGGCACACGCAGGGCGCCTCCGGCGTGGCCGGCGTGATCAAGATGGTGCAGTCCCTGCGGCACGGGAAGCTCCCGGCCACCCTGCACGTGGACGCGCCCACCCCGCAGGTCGACTGGACGGCGGGCTCGATCGAGCTGCTCACCGAGGCCCGCGAGTGGCCGCGCAACGGCCACCCGCGCCGCGGCGGCATCTCCTCCTTCGGCGCCAGCGGCACCAACGCCCACATGATCCTGGAGGAGGCCCCCGACGACCTCGTGAGTGGTAAGGCGCGTTCTAACCCTCCTTACCACTCACGACAGTCTTTGGTGCCGCTGGTTCTGTCGGCCGGGTCCGCGGCTTCGCTGGCGGCGCAGGCCGGGCGGCTCGCCGAGGTCGGTGACGTTTCGCTGGCGGACATGGCCGGGACGCTCGTGTCCGGGCGCGCGATGCTGAGCGAGCGTGCGGTCGTCGTGGCCGAGTCGAGCGAAGAGGCCGTGAGCGGGCTGCAGGCGCTCGCCCGTGGCGAGAGCGCGCCTGGTGTGCTCACCGGTCGCGGCGCCGGGGCGCCGGGCAAGGTTGTGTGGGTGTTCCCCGGGCAGGGGACGCAGTGGGCCGGGATGGGCCGCGAGCTGCTCGACGCCTCGGAGGTGTTCGCCGCGCGGATCGCCGAGTGCGAGGCCGCGCTCGGGCGGTGGGTCGACTGGTCGCTGACCGACGTCCTGCGCGGCGACGCCGACCTCCTCGACCGCGTCGACGTCGTGCAGCCGGCGAGCTTCGCCGTCATGGTCGGGCTCGCCGCGGTGTGGGCCTCGCTCGGCGTGGAGCCCGAGGCCGTCGTGGGGCACTCGCAGGGTGAGATCGCGGCCGCGTGCGTGTCCGGGGCGCTGACCCTGGAGGACGCGGCGAAGGTCGTCGCCCTGCGCAGCCAGGCGATCGCCGCCTCGCTGGCCGGGCGCGGCGGGATGGCGTCGGTGGCGTTGAGCGAAGAAGACGCGGCCGCGCGGATCGAGCCGTGGGCGGGCCGGGTGGAGGTCGCCGCGGTCAACGGGCCGACGTCCGTCGTCATCGCCGGGGATGCCGAGGCCCTGGACGAAGCCCTCGACGCGCTCGACGACCAGGGCGTCCGGATCCGGCGGGTCGCGGTGGACTACGCGTCCCACACCCGGCACGTCGAAGCCGCCCGCGACGCACTGGCCGAGATGCTCGGCGGGATCCGCGCGCAGGCCCCGGAGGTGCCGTTCTACTCGACCGTCACCGGCGAGTGGGTGGAAGACGCCGGTGTCCTCGACGGCGGCTACTGGTACCGGAACCTCCGCCGCCAGGTGCGGTTCGGGCCGGCGGTGGCCGCGCTGATCGAGCAGGGCCACCGGGTGTTCGTCGAGGTCAGCGCGCACCCCGTGCTGGTCCAGCCGATCACCGAGCTCGTCGACGACACCGAAGCCGTCGTCACCGGGACGCTGCGGCGCGAGGACGGCGGCCTCCGGCGCCTGCTGGCCTCGGCGGCCGAGCTGTTCGTGCGCGGCGTGACGGTGGACTGGACCGGCGTGCTGCCGCCGTTCGAGCGCGCCGACCTGCCGACGTACGCCTTCGACCACCAGCACTACTGGCTGCGGCTGGGCGAATCGGCGAAGGACGCCGTGTCGCTCGGCCTGGTCGGCGCCGACCACCCGCTGCTCGGCGCGGTCGTGCCGCTGCCGCAGTCCGACGGGCTCGTCTTCACCTCGCGGCTTTCGCTTCAGTCGCACCCGTGGCTGGCCGGGCACGCGATCGGCGGGGTGGTGCTCATCCCGGGCACGGTCTACGTCGACCTCGCGCTGCGCGCCGGTGACGAGCTCGGCTTCGGCGTCCTGGAAGAGCTCGTCATCGAGGCGCCGCTGGTGCTGGCCGAGCGCGGCGGCGTCCGCGTGCAGGTCGCGGTGAGCGGGCCCAACGAGACCGGCTCGCGCGCGGTGGACGTCTTTTCCATGCGGGAAGACGGCGACGACTGGACCCGGCACGCGACCGGTCTGCTGGGCGCGTCGACGTCCCGCGAACCGAGCCGCTTCGACTTCGCCGCCTGGCCGCCCGCCGGGGCCGAACCGATCGACGTCGAGAACTTCTACGCCGACCTGACCGAGCGCGGGTACGCCTACAGCGGCGCGTTCCAGGGCATGCGGGCGGTGTGGCGGCGTGGTACCGGCGACCACACCGAGGTGTTCGCCGAGGTCGCCCTGCCCGAGGACCACCGTGAGGACGCCGGCAAGTTCGGCCTCCACCCGGCGCTGCTGGACGCGGCCCTGCACACCAACGCCTTCGCCAACCCCGGCGACGAGCGCAGCGTGCTGCCGTTCGCGTGGAACGGCCTGGTCCTGCACGCCGTCGGGGCGTCGGCGCTGCGGGTGCGGGTCGCCCCGGGCGGGCCGGACGCGCTGACGTTCCAGGCCGCCGACGAGACCGGTGGCCTGGTCGTCACCATGGATTCGCTGGTGTCGCGCGAGGTCTCCACCGAGCAGCTGGAGACGGCGGCGGGCGACGAGCGGGACTCCCTGTTCCAGGTGGACTGGGTCGACGTGCCCGCGCCGGAAAGCGTGGCCACGGACCACGTCGAGGTGCTCGAAGCCGTCGGCGGCGACGCGCTGGACCTGACCAGCCGGGTGCTGGAAGGCGTGCAGGCGTGGCTCGAAAGCGCGGCCGACGGCGCCCGGCTGGTCGTGGTGACCCGCGGCGCCGTCCGCGAGGTGACCGACCCGGCCGGTGCCGCGGTGTGGGGTCTGGTGCGGGCCGCGCAGGCGGAAAACCCGGGCCGGATCATCCTGGCCGACACCGACGGTGACGTCCCGCTCGGCGCGGTGCTGGCCACCGGCGAGCCGCAGGTCGCTTTGCATAACAACACTTTCTCCGTTCCGCGGCTGGCCCGCGCCACCGGCGAAGCGCCGGACGCGGTGTTCCGTCCGGAAGGGACGGTCCTGCTCACCGGCGGTACCGGCTCGCTGGGTGCCCTGGTGGCCAAGCACCTGGTGGCCCGGCACGGCGTCCGGCGCCTGGTGCTCGCGAGCCGTCGCGGGGTGGCCGCGGACGACGTCCTCGCGGAGCTGACCGAGCAGGGCGCGGACGTGACCGTGGTGGCCTGCGACGTCTCCGACCGCGACCAGGTGGCCGCGCTCCTGGCCGAGCACCGGCCGACCGGCGTCGTGCACCTGGCCGGTCTGCTGGACGACGGCGTGATCCCGGCTCTGAACCGCGAGCGGCTGGCCGGGGTGTTCGCGCCCAAGGTCGACGCCGTCCGGCACCTCGACGAGCTGAGCCGGGACAGTGACCTCGACGCCTTCGTCGTGTTCTCGTCCGCGGCCGCGCTGATGGGCTCGGCCGGGCAGGGCAACTACGCGGCGGCCAACGCCTTCCTCGACGGCCTGATGGCCGGCCGCCGGGCGGCGGGCCTGCCGGGCGTGTCGCTGGCCTGGGGCCTGTGGGAGCAGGCCGACGGCCTGACCGCGCACCTCAGCGCGACCGACCAGGCCCGGATGAGCCGCGGCGGCGTGCTGGCCATGACGCCCGCCGAGGCCCTCGGCAGCTTCGACATCGGCCTGGCCGCCGAGCAGCCGCTGCTGGTCCCGATCAAGCTCGACCTGAAGACCCTGCGCGGCGCCGGGGAGGTCCCGCACCTGCTGCGCGGCCTGGTCCGCGCGAGCCGCCGCGTCGCACGGGCGGCCGCCGCGAGCGGTGGCGGCCTGGTCCAGAAGCTCGCCGGCAAGCCCGCCGAGGAGCAGGAAGCCGTCCTGCTCGGCATCATCCAGGCCGAGGCGGCCGCGGTGCTCGGCTTCGCCGCGCCCGAGCTGGCCCAGGGCACCAAGGGGTTCAGCGACCTCGGCTTCGACTCCCTGACGGCGGTCGAGCTGCGGAACCGGCTCAGCGCGGCGACGAGCGTCAAGCTGCCCGCCACGCTCGTCTTCGACTACCCGACGCCGGTCGCCCTCGCCCGGCACCTCCGCGAGGAACTCGGCGAGACGGTGTCGGGTGCGCCGGTCACCCCGGTGACCACCGCCGCGGACGCGGGCGAGCCGATCGCCATCGTCGGCATGGCCTGCCGCCTGCCGGGCGGGGTCATGAGCCCCGACGACCTGTGGCGGATGGTCGCCGAGGGCCGCGACGGCATGTCGGCCTTCCCCGAAGACCGCGGCTGGGACCTGGACGGCCTGTTCGACTCCGACCCGGAACGCCCGGGCACGGCCTACATCCGGCAGGGCGGCTTCCTGCACGAGGCCGCGCAGTTCGACCCCGGCTTCTTCGGGATCTCGCCGCGTGAGGCGCTGGCCATGGACCCGCAGCAGCGGCTGCTGCTGGAAGCGTCCTGGGAAGCTCTGGAGCGTGCGGGCATCGACCCGACGAAGGCCCGCGGCGACGCCGTCGGCGTCTTCTCCGGCGTCTCCATCCACGACTACCTCGAGTCCCTGAGCAACATGCCCGCGGAACTCGAAGGGTTCGTCACCACGGCCACCGCGGGCAGCGTCGCCTCCGGCCGCGTGTCGTACACCTTCGGGTTCGAGGGCCCGGCGGTCACCGTCGACACGGCGTGCTCGTCGTCGCTGGTGGCGATTCACCTGGCGGCACAGGCCCTTCGCCAGGGCGAGTGCACGATGGCCCTCGCCGGTGGCGTCGCCGTGATGGGCTCGCCGATCGGCGTGATCGGCATGTCGCGGCAGCGCGGCATGGCCGAGGACGGCCGGGTCAAGGCGTTCGCGGACGGCGCGGACGGCACCGTGCTGTCCGAGGGCGTCGGCATCGTCGTGCTGGAGCGGCTTTCCGTGGCTCGCGAGCGCGGCCACCAGGTGCTCGCCGTGCTGCGGGGTTCCGCGGTCAACCAGGACGGCGCGTCCAACGGCCTGACCGCGCCCAACGGGCCGTCGCAGCAGCGGGTGATCCGCAGCGCGCTCGCCACCGCCGGACTGCAACCGTCCGATGTGGACGTCGTCGAGGCGCACGGCACCGGCACCGCGCTGGGCGACCCGATCGAGGCCCAGGCCGTGCTGGCCACCTACGGCAAGAACCGCGAGACGCCGTTGTGGCTCGGGTCGCTGAAGTCCAACATCGGCCACACCCAGGCCGCCGCGGGCGTCGCCGCCGTCATCAAGATGGTCCAGGCGCTGCGGCACGACGCCCTGCCCCCGACCCTCCACGTGCAGGAACCGACCAAGCAGGTCGACTGGTCCGCGGGCGCGGTCGAGCTGCTCACCGAGGGCCGCGAGTGGGCGCGCAACGGCCACCCGCGCCGGGCCGGCGTCTCGTCGTTCGGCATCAGCGGCACCAACGCGCACCTCATCCTCGAAGAGGCCCCCGCCGAGGACGTCGCCGAAGCGGACGTGCCCGACGGCGTGGTGCCCGTGGTGGTCTCCGCGCGCAGCGCCGGATCCCTGGCGGGCCAGGCCGCGCGGCTGGCGGAGTTCCTCGACGGGGACGTCCCGCTGACCCGCGTGGCGGGTGCCCTGCTGTCGACGCGGGCGACCCTGACCGACCGGGCCGTCGTCGTGGCGGGCTCGGCCGAGGAGGCCCGCGCGGGGCTGACCGCGCTGGCCCGCGGCGAGAGCGCGAGCGGGCTGGTGACCGGGACCGCCGGGATGCCGGGCAAGACCGTGTGGGTGTTCCCCGGGCAGGGGACGCAGTGGGCCGGCATGGGCCGGGAGCTGCTGGAGTCTTCGCCGGTGTTCGCCGAGCGGATCGGAGAGTGCGCGGCCGCGCTGGAGCCGTGGGTCGACTGGTCGCTGCTGGACGTCCTGCGCGGCGAAGGCGATCTGGCGCTGATCGAGCGCGTCGACGTGCTGCAGCCCGCGACCTTTGCCGTCATGGTCGGGCTCGCCGCGGTGTGGGCCTCGGCCGGGGTGGTGCCCGACGCGGTGCTGGGCCACTCCCAGGGGGAGATCGCCGCGGCCTGCGTGGCCGGTGCACTGTCCCTTGCGGACGCCGCGAAGGTGGTGGCGTTGCGCAGCCAGGCGATCGCGGCGCAGCTGTCCGGCCGCGGTGGCATGGCGTCGGTCCAGCTCGGCCACGACGAGGTGGCCGCCCGGCTTGCGCCGTGGGAGGGCCGCGTCGAGATCGCCGCCGTCAACGGCCCGGCTTCGGTCGTCATCGCGGGCGATGCTTCAGCGCTGACGGAGGCCGTCGAGGCGCTGTCCGCCCGGCGGGTGGCGGTGGACTACGCGTCCCACACGCGGCACGTCGAAGACATCCAGGACACCCTCGCCGAAACCCTGGCCGGGATCACCGCGCAGGCGCCGGTGGTGCCGTTCTACTCGACCGTCACCGGCGAGTGGATCACCGACGCCGGGGTCGTCGACGGCGGGTACTGGTACCGGAACCTGCGCAACCAGGTCGGGTTCGGCCCGGCGGTCGCCGCGCTGGTCGAGCAGGGCCACGGCGTGTTCGTCGAGGTCAGCGCGCACCCGGTGCTGGTGCAGCCGGTCACCGACGTCGTGGACGGCACCGAGGTCGACGCCGTCGTCACCGGGACGCTGCGGCGCCAGGACGGCGGCCTGCGCCGGCTGCTGACGTCGATGGCCGAGCTGTTCGTCCGGGGTGTCCCGGTCGACTGGGCCACGATGGCGCCGCCCGCGCGCGTCGAACTGCCGACGTACGCCTTCGACCACCAGCACTTCTGGCTCAGCCCGCCCGCCGCGGCCGACGCCCCCGCGCTGGGGCTGGCCGGGGCCGGCCACCCGCTGCTGGGGGCGGTCGTGCCGCTGCCGCAGTCGGACGGCCTGGTCTTCACCTCGCGGCTGTCGGCGCGGACGCACCCGTGGCTGGCCGACGGCGTCCCGGCGGCCGCCCTGGTGGAGCTGGCGGTCAGGGCCGGTGACGAGGTCGGGTGCCCGATCCTCGACGACCTGACCGTCGAGACGCCCCTGGTGCTGCCGGAGAGCGGTGGCCTGCGGGTACAGGTCACGGTCACCGGGGAGCGCGCGGTCGAGGTGTATTCGCAGCGCGAAGGCGACGAGGACTGGATCCGGAACGCCACCGGGCACCTGTCCGCCACGGCTCCGGCGCACGAGTCCTTCGACTTCACCGCCTGGCCGCCCGCTGGTGCGCAGGAGGTCGACGGCGGCTGGCGGCGCGGCGAGGAGATCTTCGCCGAGGTTGCGCTGTCCGAGGAACTGGACGCCGGCGCGTTCGGCATCCACCCCTTCCTGTTGGACGCGGCCGTGCGGCCGGTCCTCGCGGACGGCGAGCAGCCGGCGGCGTGGCACGGCCTGGTCCTGCACGCCGCGGGTGCCTCGGCGCTGCGGGTGCGGCTGGTGCCCGGCGGTGCCCTCCAGGCGGCGGACGAAACCGGCGGCCTGGTCCTCACGGCGGATTCGGTGACGGGCCGGGAACTCGCGGCCGGGAAGACCCGCGCCGGATCGCTGTACCGCGTCGACTGGACCGAAGTGTCCCTTGCGGACGGTCCGGTGCCGGACAAGGTCGAGGTCGTCGAGGCCTTCGGTGAAGAGCCCCTGGACCTGACCGCCCGGGTGCTGGAAGCCGTGCAGAGGTTCCTCGTGGACGCGGCCGACGACGCCCGCCTGGTCGTGGTGACCCGCGGCGCCGTGCGCGACGTGGCCGACCCGGCCGGGGCCGCCGTGTGGGGCCTGGTCCGGGCCGCGCAGGCGGAAAACCCCGACCGCATCTTCCTGCTCGACACCGACGGCGAGGCCCTGGTCCTGGCGACCGAAGAGCCGGAGGTCGCCGTGCGGGGCGGGAAGTTCTTCGTGCCCCGCATCACTCGCGCGGAGCAGGGCGGCGACGCCGTCTTCCGCCCGGACGGGACGGTCCTGATCTCGGGTGCCGGTGCGCTCGGTGGCCTGGTGGCCCGGCGCCTGGTGGAGCGCCACGGCGTGCGGAAGCTGGTGCTGGCTTCGCGGCGCGGCCGGGACGCCGATGGCGTGGCGGAGCTGGTCGCCGAGCTGGCCGCGGACGTTTCCGTGGTGGCGTGTGACGTCTCCGACCGTGCCCAGGTGGCCGCGCTGCTCGACGAGCACCGGCCGACCGCCGTGGTGCACACCGCCGGTGTCCTCGACGCCGGTGTCATCGGGACGCTCGACCGCGAGCGGCTGGCCCGGGTGTTCGCGCCGAAGGTCGACGCGGTCCGGCACCTGGACGAACTCACCCGCGACCGGGATCTCGACGCCTTCGTCGTCTACTCCTCGGTGTCCGCGGTGTTCATGGGCGCGGGCAGTGGCAGTTACGCCGCGGCGAACGCCTTCCTGGACGGCCTGATGGCGAACCGCCGGGCGGCGGGGCTGCCGGGCCTGTCGCTGGCGTGGGGCCTGTGGGAGCAGAGCACCGGCATGGCCGCCAACACCGACGAGGCCACCCGCGCCCGGATGAGCCGCCGCGGCGGCCTGCAGATCATGACGCAGGACGAGGGCATGGACCTGTTCGACGCCGCCCTCGGCTCGAGCGAGTCCCTGCTGGTGCCCGCGAAGCTGGACCTCCGCGCCGAAGGGACCGTGCCGCACATGCTGCGCGGCCTGGTCCGGACGGGCCGGGCGCAGGCGCGCACGGCGTCCACTGTGGACAGCGGGTTGGCGGGCCGGCTGGCCGGGCTGACCCCGGCGGACCAGCTCACCCTGCTGCTGGACCTCGTCCGGGCCCAGGTCGCGGCGGTGCTCGGGCACGCCGACGCGAGTGCGGTCCGCGTCGACACGGCGTTCAAGGACGCCGGGTTCGACTCGCTGACCGCGGTCGAGCTGCGCAACCGGATGCGGACCGCCACCGGGCTCAAGCTGCCCGCGACGCTCGTCTTCGACTACCCGAACCCCCAGGCCCTCGCTCGCCACCTGCGTGACGAACTCGGCGGCGCGGCGGAAACGCCGGTGGTCACGGCGGTCGCGAAGGCCGACCTCGACGAGCCGATCGCCATCGTCGGCATGGCGTGCCGCCTGCCCGGCGGGGTCACCGGCCCCGAGGACCTGTGGCGGCTGGTGTCCGAACGCCGGGACGCCGTCTCGGGCTTCCCCGAAGACCGCGGCTGGGACCTGGAGAAGATCTACGACCCGGACCCGGCGCGCCCGGGCAAGACCTACACCCGCCACGGCGGCTTCCTGCACGAGGCCGGCCTGTTCGACGCGGGCTTCTTCGGCATCTCGCCGCGCGAGGCCGTCGCCATGGACCCCCAGCAGCGGCTGCTGCTGGAGACGTCCTGGGAGGCGATGGAAGACGCCGGGGTCGACGCGCTCGCGTTGAAGGGCAACGACGTCGGGGTGTTCACCGGCATGTTCGGCCAGGGTTACGTCGCCCCCGGCGACAGTGTGGTCACGCCGGAGCTGGAGGGTTTCGCGGGCACCGGCGGGTCGTCGAGCGTGGCCTCCGGCCGCGTGTCGTACGTGTTCGGCTTCGAAGGCCCGGCGGTGACGATCGACTCGGCGTGCTCGTCTTCGCTGGTCGCGATGCACCTCGCCGCCCAGTCCCTGCGCCAGGGCGAATGCTCGATGGCGCTGGCCGGCGGCGCGACCGTGATGGCGAACCCCGGCGCGTTCGTGGAGTTCTCGCGGCAGCGGGGCCTCGCCGTCGACGGGCGCTGCAAGGCGTTCGCCGCCGCGGCCGACGGCACCGGCTGGGCCGAAGGTGTCGGCGTGGTCGTGCTGGAGCGGCTGTCCGTGGCCCGCGAACGCGGACACCGGATCCTGGCCGTGCTGAGCGGCAGCGCGGTCAACCAGGACGGCGCGTCCAACGGCCTGACCGCCCCGAACGGTCCCTCGCAGCAGCGGGTGATCCGCCGGGCCCTGGCCAACGCCGGGCTGGCACCGTCCGATGTGGACGTCGTGGAAGGTCACGGCACCGGGACCACCCTGGGTGACCCGATCGAGGCGCAGGCCCTGATCGCCACCTACGGCAAGGACCGCGAGACGCCGTTGTGGCTGGGCTCGCTGAAGTCGAACATCGGCCACGCGCAGGCCGCGGCGGGGGTCGCGGGCGTGATCAAGATGGTCCAGGCCCTGCGGCACGAAGTCCTGCCGCCGACACTGCACGTCGACCAGCCGACCCCCGAGGTGGACTGGTCCGCCGGTGCCGTCGAACTCCTGACGGAGGCTCGCGAGTGGCCGCGCAACGGCCGTCCGCGCCGGGCCGGGGTGTCCGCGTTCGGCGTCAGCGGCACGAACGCGCACCTCATCCTCGAGGAGGCCCCCGAAGACCTCGTGAGTGAAAAGGCGGGTTCTAACCCGCCTTACCACTCACGACCGAGCCGCGGCAGCGTGGTGCCGGTGGTGGTGTCCGCGCGGAGCACGACTTCGCTGGCCGGGCAGGCTGGGCGGCTGGCTGACGTCGTCGCGGGTGACGCGCCGCTGGCCGGCGTGGCCCGGGCGCTGGTGGCGAACCGGGCCACGCTGACCGAGCGCGCGGTGGTCGTCGCGGGCTCCCGTGAGGAGGCCGTGACGGGCCTGGAAGCGTTGGCCCGCGGGGAAGACACCGCCGCGGTGGTCACCGGCCGGGCCGGGGCGCCGGGCAAGGTCGTGTGGGTCTTCCCCGGCCAGGGCTCGCAGTGGGCCGGCATGGGCCGGGAACTGCTGGAGTCCTCGCCGGTGTTCGCCGAGCGGGTCGCCGAATGCGCGGCCGCGCTGGAACCGTGGGTCGACTGGTCGCTGCTCGACGTCCTGCGCGGCGAAGGTGAGTTGGACCGGGTCGACGTCGTCCAGCCCGCGAGCTTCGCGGTGATGGTCGGCCTGGCCGCGGTGTGGCAGTCGGTGGGCGTCCGGCCGGACGCCGTGGTGGGGCACTCGCAGGGCGAGATCGCCGCTGCCTGCGTGTCGGGGGCGTTGTCGCTGCCGGACGCGGCGAAGGTCGTCGCCCTGCGCAGCCAGGCCATCGCCACCCGGCTGGCCGGCCGCGGGGGCATGGCCTCCGTGGCCCTGAGCGAAGAAGACGCGACCGAGCGGCTCGCGCCGTGGGCCGACCGGATCCAGGTGGCCGCGGTCAACAGCCCGACGTCCGTGGTGATCGCCGGGGAGGCCCGGGCGCTCGACGAGGTGGTCGACGCGTGGACGGCCGACGGCGTCCGCGTCCGGCGGGTGGCCGTGGACTACGGCTCCCACACCAACCAGGTCGAGGCCATCGAGGACCTGCTCGCGGAGACCCTGGCCGGGATCGAAGCGCAGGCACCGGCGGTGCCGTTCTACTCCACAGTGGACGGTGACTGGATCACCGGCGCCGGGGTCGTCGACGGCGGCTACTGGTACCGGAACCTGCGCAACCGGGTCGGCTTCGGCCCGGCGGTGGCGGAGCTCGTCCGCCAGGGCCACGGCGTGTTCGTCGAGGTCAGCGCGCACCCGGTGCTGGTCCAGCCGCTCAGCGAGATCAGCGACGACGCCGTGGTGACCGGGTCGCTCCGGCGCGAGGACGGCGGCCTGCGCCGCCTGCTCACGTCGATGGCCGAGCTGTTCGTGCGGGGGATCGCGCTCGACTGGACCGCGGTCCTGCCGGCGGCGGACCGGGTCGACCTGCCGAAGTACGCCTTCGACCACCGGCACTACTGGCTGCGGCCGGCCGAGTCCGCGACCGACGCGGCCTCGCTGGGCCAGGCCGCGGCCGACCACCCGCTGCTGGGCGCGGTCGTCGAGCTGCCGCAGTCCGACGGCCTGGTGTTCACCTCGCGCCTCTCGGTGCGGACGTACCCGTGGCTGGCCGGCCACGCGGTCGGCGGCGTGGTCATCCTGCCCGGCTCCGGGCTGGCCGAACTGGCCGTGCGGGCCGGTGACGAGGCCGGCTGCACCGCCCTCGACGAGCTCGTCATCGAGGCCCCGCTGGTCGTGCCCGCGCAGGGCGGCGTCCGGGTGCAGGTCGCGCTGAGCGGCCCGGACGACACCGGCTCGCGCACGGTGAACGTCTACTCCCAGCGCGACGGCGGCACGGGGTCCTGGACGCGGCACGCCACCGGCCTGCTGTCGTCGGCACCGGCGCCGGAGAGCGGGTTCGACTTCCACGCCTGGCCGCCCGCGGGCGCCGAGCGCGTCGACGTCGAGACGTTCTACACCGACCTGGCGGACCGCGGGTACGGCTACGGCCCGGCGTTCCAGGGCCTGCGTGCGGTGTGGCGGCGGGACGACGAAATCTTCGCCGAGGCCGCGCTGCCGGAGGACCTGGGCAAGGAAGCGGGCCGGTTCGGCGTCCACCCGGCGCTGCTCGACGCGGCCCTGCAGGCCGCGACGGTCGGCGGCGGGGACGAGCCCGGTGAGCCGGTGCTCGCGTTCGCCTGGAACGGCCTGGTCCTGCACGCCGCGGGCGCCTCGGCCCTGCGGGTCCGGCTCGCGCCGAGCGGCCCGGACGCGCTGTCCGTCGAAGCCGCCGACGAGACCGGCGGGCTGGTCCTGACCATGGAATCGCTGGTGTCCCGGCCGGTTTCGGCCGGCCGGCTGGGCGCGGCCGCCGACGCGGGCCACGACGCGATGTTCCGCGTCGACTGGACCGAGCTGCCTTCGGTGCCGCGCGCCGAGCTGCCGCCGTGGCGGCAGGTGGACACCGCCGACGACGTCGTGACCCTGGCGGAGAAGGCGGACGCCCCACCGGTGGTGGTCTGGGAAGCGGCCGGAGACACGGCGCTGGCCCTCAGCTCCCGGGCCCTCGAGATCGTGCAGGTGTGGCTGGCCGCGGCCGCGTTGGAGGACTCCCGGCTGGTCGTGACGACCCGGGGTGCGGTCCCCGCCGGGGGCGACCACACGCTGACCGACCCGGCCGCGGCGGCGGTGTGGGGCCTGGTCCGGTCCGCCCAGGCGGAACACCCGGACCGGATCGTCCTGCTCGACACCGACGGCGATGTACCGCTGGATGCGGTGCTGGCCTCCGGCGAACCGCAGCTCGCGGTCCGCGGCACGGCGTTCTTCGTGCCCCGGCTGGCCCGTGCCACCCGGATCGCGGACGTGCCCGCCACCTTCGGCCCGGACGGGACGGTGCTGGTCTCCGGCGCCGGTTCGCTCGGCACGCTGGTGGCCAAGCACCTGGTGGCGCAGCACGGTGTGCGGAAGCTGGTGCTCGCCAGCCGCCGCGGCCCGGACGCCGAGGGCGCCGCCGAGCTGGTCGCCGAACTCGCCGACGCGGACGTGTCCGTGGTGGCCTGTGACGTCTCCGACCGCGACCAGGTGGCCGCGCTGCTGGCGGACGTGCCCGACCTGACCGGGGTGGTGCACACCGCGGGCGTCTTCGAGGACGGCGTGATCGACGCGCTGACCCCGGAGCAGCTGGCGAACGTGTACGCGGCGAAGGTCGACGCGGTCCGCCACCTCGACGAGCTGACCCGTGACCGCGAACTCGGCGCGTTCGCCGTGTTCTCGTCCGTCGCCGGGGTGATGGGCGGCGGCGGCCAGGGCCCGTACGCGGCGGCGAACGCCTTCCTGGACGCGGCGATGGCGCACCGCCGGGCCGCGGGCCTGCCGGGCCTGTCGCTGGCCTGGGGCCTCTGGGAACGCAGCAGCGGCATGGCCGCCCACCTCAGCGAGATCGACCACGCCCGGGCCAGCCGCAACGGCGTCCTCGAACTGACCCGGGCCGAGGGCCTGGCGCTGTTCGACCTCGCCCTGCGGACCGGCGAGTCCCTGCTGGTGCCGATCAAGCTCGACCTGGCGGCCATGCGGACGGGCCCGATCGGCGTGCTGTTCCGCGGCCTGGTCCGGCCGGGCCGGACGCAGGCGCGCTCGGGGTCTGCTGTGGACAAGGGGCTGGCCGGGCGGCTGGCCGGGCTCGACCCGGCCGACCGGGAGGAAATCCTGGTCGACCTGGTCCGCGGCCAGGTCGCGGTGGTGCTGGGCTACGACGGGCCGGAGGCGGTGCGCCCGGACACGGCGTTCAAGGACACCGGTTTCGACTCGCTGACGTCGGTGGAGCTGCGCAACCGGCTGCGCGAGGCGACCGGGCTGAAACTGCCCGCCACCCTCGTCTTCGACTACCCGAACCCCCTCGCGGTGGCCCGCTACCTGGGTGCGCGGCTGGTCCCGGAAAGCAACGGGCACAACGGGAACGGGCCCGACCGGCGGCGGCTGGTGCCGGTCGTGGCCGAGGACGCGGGCGAGGAGCGGGCGATCGCCGACCTGGGTGTCGACGACCTCGTGCAACTGGCTTTCGGCGACGAGTGATTGGGGCAAGTGGTGAGTGCGTCGTATGAAAAGGTCGTCGAGGCGCTGCGGAAGTCCCTCGAGGAGGTCGGCACGCTGAAGAAGCGGAACCGCCGCCTCGAAGACGCGTCCCGCGAGCCGATCGCCATCGTCGGCATGGCCTGCCGGTTGCCCGGCGGCATCAGCGGCCCCGCGGACCTGTGGCGGCTGGTGTCCGAGGGCGGCGACGCGGTCTCGGGTTTCCCCACCGACCGCGGCTGGGACCTGGACACCCTGTTCGACCCGGACCCGGACCACCCGGGCACCTCGTACGTCAGCCAAGGCGGCTTCGTGCACGAGGCCGGGCAGTTCGACGCGGGGTTCTTCGGGATCTCGCCGCGCGAAGCGCTCGCGATGGACCCACAGCAGCGGCTGCTGCTGGAAACCTCGTGGGAGGCGTTCGAGAACGCCGCCGTCGACCCGACGACGCTGAAGGGCGCCGACGTCGGCGTGTTCGTCGGCGCGGCCCCGCAGGGCTACGGCTCCGGGCCGATCGGGCCGGAGATGCAGAGCTTCGCGGGCACCGGGGTGGCGTCGAGCGTCGCGTCCGGCCGGCTGTCCTACGTCTTCGGCTTCGAGGGACCCGCGGTCACCATCGACACGGCGTGCTCGTCGTCGCTGGTGACGATGCACCTGGCCGCGCAGGCGCTGCGGCAGGGCGACTGCTCGATGGCGCTCGCCGGCGGCGCGATGGTCATGTCGAGCACCAACTCCTTCGTCGTGTTCTCGCGGCAGCGCGGCCTGGCGGCGGACGGCCGCTGCAAGGCGTTCGCGGACAGCGCGGACGGGATGGGCATGTCCGAGGGCGTCGGCCTGGTCGTCCTCGAACGGCTGTCGGTGGCGCGCGAGCGTGGCCACCGCGTGCTGGCCGTCCTGCGCGGTTCCGCGGTGAACCAGGACGGTGCTTCGAACGGCCTGACCGCGCCGAACGGTCCTTCGCAGCAGCGAGTCATCCACAGCGCCCTGGCCAACGCCGGGCTGGCACCGTCCGATGTGGACGTCGTCGAGGGGCACGGCACGGGTACCGCGCTCGGTGACCCGATCGAGGCGCAGGCCCTGCTGGCGACCTACGGCCAGGAGCGGGAAACGCCGCTGTGGCTGGGGTCGCTGAAGTCGAACATCGGCCACGCGCAGGCGGCCGCGGGCGTCGCGAGCGTGATCAAGATGGTGCAGGCGCTGCGGCACGGCGTCCTGCCCGCCACCCTGCACGTCGACGCACCCAGCTCGGCGGTGGACTGGTCCGAAGGCGCGGTCGAACTGCTGACCAGCGCCCGCGACTGGCCGCGGACCGACCGCCCGCGCCGGGCCGGCGTGTCGTCGTTCGGCGTCAGCGGAACCAACGCCCACCTCATCCTCGAAGAAGCCCCGGAAGACCTCGTGAGTGAAAAGGAGGGTTCTAACACGTCTTACCACTCACGAGGGTCCGTGGTGCCGCTGGTGGTTTCGGCTCGCAGTGCGGGGTCGCTGGCGGGGCAGGCGGCTCGGCTCGCCGGGTTCCTCGAGGAGTCGGGGGAGGTGCTCGAGGCGGTGGCCGGGGCGGCGGTGACCGGCCGGGCTGTCCTGGACGAGCGGGCCGTCGTGGTGGCGGAGTCGCGAGAAGAAGCCGTGACCGGCTTGCAGGCGCTGGCCCGCGGGGAAGACACCGCCGCGGTGGTCACCGGCCGCGCGGGCGCGCCGCGCAAGGTCGTGTGGGTGTTCCCGGGGCAGGGGACGCAGTGGGCCGGGATGGGCCGTGAGCTGCTGGAAGAGTCGCCGGTGTTCGCCGAGCGGATCGCCGAGTGCGCGGCGGCGCTGGAGCCGTGGATCGACTGGTCGCTGCTGGACGTCCTGCGCGGCGAGGGCGACCTCGACCGGGTGGATGTGCTGCAGCCCGCGTGTTTCGCCGTGATGGTCGGGCTGGCCGCGGTCTGGGAGGCCGCCGGTGTCCGGCCGAATGCCGTGGTCGGGCACTCCCAGGGCGAGATCGCTGCGGCCTGCGTGTCCGGCGCACTGTCCCTTGAGGACGCGGCCAAGGTGGTGGCCCTGCGCAGCCAGGCCATTGCGGCGCAGCTGTCCGGCCGCGGCGGCATGGCCTCGGTCGCGTTGAGCGAAGAAGAGGCAACCGCCCGGCTGTCGCTGTGGGACGGCCGGGTCGAGGTGGCCGCGGTCAACGGACCCGGTTCGGTCGTGATCGCCGGGGACGCCCAGGCCCTGAACGAATGCCTCGAAGTGCTGGCCGGCGACGGCGTCCGCGTCCGCCAGGTCGCGGTGGACTACGCCTCGCACACCCGGCACGTCGAGGACATCGAGGACACCCTCGCCGAGACCCTCGCCGGGATCGACGCGCAGGCCCCGGTCGTGCCGTTCCACTCGACCGTCACCGGCGAGCGGATCACCGAAGCCGGGGTGCTGGACGGCGGTTACTGGTACCGCAACCTGCGCAACCAGGTCGGGTTCGGCCCGGCCATCGCCGCCCTGATCGAGCAGGGCCACGGCGTGTTCGTCGAGGTCAGCGCCCACCCCGTGCTGGTCCAGCCGATCAGCGACGTCACCGACGCCGTCGTCACCGGCACCCTCCGGCGCGACGACGGCGGCCTGCGGCGGCTGCTCACGTCGATGGCCGGGCTGTTCGTCCGCGGGGTTCCCGTCGACTGGGCCACGATGGCGCCGCCCGCGCGGGTCGACCTGCCCACCTACGCCTTCGACCACCAGCACTACTGGCTGCCCTCCACCGAATCGGTGTCCGACGCGACGGCGCTGGGGCAGGCGAAAGCGGACCACCCGCTGCTCAGCGCGGCGGTCCGGCTGCCGCAGTCGGACGGGCTCGTCTTCACGTCGCTGCTGTCGCTGCGGACGCACCCGTGGCTGGCCGACCACGCCATCGGCGGGGTGGTGCTCTTCCCGGGCACCGGCCTGGTCGAGCTGGCCGTCCGGGCCGGGGACGAGGTCGGCTGCCCGGTCCTGGAGGAACTCGCGACGCAGACCCCGGTCGTCGTCCCCGAACACGGCGGCGTGCGGATCCAGGTCGCGGTGGGCGGGCCCGGCGAGAACGGCTCCCGCACGGTCGAGATCTACTCCCAGCGCGAGGACGGCGGCGAGGTCTGGACGAGGCACGCCACCGGCGTCCTCTCCGCGACACCGGCCGCGGCCGCGGGCTTCGACTTCACGTCGTGGCCGCCGGCGGAGGCGAAGCCGGTCGAAATCGGGGACTTCTACGACGGCCTGATCGAGCGCGGATACGCCTACGGGCCCGCGTTCCAGGGCGTCCGGTCGGTGTGGCAGCGCGGCGAGGAGGTCTTCGCCGAGGTCGCCCTCCCGGAGGAACTGCGCGAGGACGCCGCCGGCTACGGCCTTCACCCGGCGCTGCTGGACGCGGCCCTGCAGACCGGAACCATCGCCGCGGCCGCGGCCGGGGAAACCGGGCGGTCGGTGATGCCGTTCGCGTGGACCGGGCTCGCGCTGCACGCCGTGGGCGCGCCCGCGCTGCGGGTCCGGCTCGTCGCGGGTCCGGAGTCGATGACCGTGGAGGCCGCCGACGAAACCGGCGGCCCGGTGCTGTCGATGGATTCCCTGGTGCTGCGGGAGGTGTCCACCGAACAGCCGGCGGCGCAGGCCGGTTCGCTGTACGAGGTGGTCTGGACCGAGCTGCCGCCGGTCGCCGCCGGGCCGGCGCCGTCGTGGGTGGCGGTGGCCACCGCCGACGACGTGACGGCCCTGACCGACGTCCCCGCGGCCGTGGTCCTGGCGGCATCCGGCGAGGGCGACGCGCTCACGCTGACTTCGCGGGTTCTGGCGGTCGTGCAGGCGTGGCTCGCGGCCGAGCTGGACGAGTCCCGGCTCGTCGTCGTCACGCGGGGCGCGATGCCCGCGGGCGACGGCGTGGTGACCGACCCGGCCGCGTCGGCGGTCTGGGGCCTGGTCCGGGCGGCGCAGACCGAGAACCCGGACCGGATCGTGCTGCTGGACCTCGACCCCGCGGCCGGCGACGGCCCGCAACCGGTGCTGGGTGCGGTCCTGGCGACCGGCGAGCCGCAGCTCGCGGTCCGCGGGACGACGTGCTCGGTGCCCCGCCTCGCCCGCGTGGCCGCTCCGGCGTCGGACCCGCCGGCCGGGTTCGGCCCGGATTCGACGGTGCTGGTCTCGGGCGCCGGGACGCTCGGTGCGCTGGCGGCCCGGCACCTGGTCGGCCGGCACGGCGTGCGCCGCCTGGTGCTCGCCAGCCGCCGGGGCCGGGACGCCGGCGGGGTGGTGGAGCTGGTCACCGAGCTGACCGGGCTGGGTGCCGAGGTGACCGTGGCCGCCTGCGACGTCTCCGACCGCGAACAGACGGCCTCCCTGCTCAAGGAGCACCGGCCGACCGCGATCGTGCACACCGCGGGCGTGTTCGACGCCGGGGTCGTCGGGGCCCTCACCCCGGAGAAGCTGGCCAAGGTGTTCGCCCCGAAGGTCGACGCCGCCACCAACCTGGACGAGCTGACCCGGGACGTCGACCTCGACGCCTTCGTCGTCTACTCGTCCGCCTCCTCGATCTTCATGGGCGCGGGCAGCGGCGGCTACGCGGCCGCGAACGCGTTCCTGGACGGGCTGATGGCCCAGCGGCGCGCGGCGGGCCGGCCGGGCCAGTCGCTGGCCTGGGGACCGTGGCAGGCGCTCACCGGCATGGCCGACACCATCGACGACCTCACCCTGAGCCGGATGAGCCGTCGCGAAGGCCGCGGCGGGGTCGGCGGCCTCGGCGCCGAGGACGGCATGGAGCTGTTCGACGCCGCCCTCGGCTCGGGCCGGGCACTGCTGGTGCCGGTCGAACTGGACCTGCGCGAGGTCCGGGCCGACGCGGCGACGGGGACTTCGGTGCCGCCGCTGCTGCGCGGGCTGGTCCGCGTCGGCCGGCAGCAGGCCAAGGCGGCGGCCGGCGGGGACGACGGGCTCGCCGGGCGGCTGGCGAAGCTCGCCCCGGCCCAGCAGGAAGCGCTGCTGCTGGACGTGGTGCGCACCCAGGTCGCGGTCGTGCTCGGGCACTCCGGCGCGAGTGCCGTCCGCGCGGACACGGCGTTCAAGGACTCCGGCTTCGACTCGCTGACGTCGGTGGAGCTGCGCAACCGGCTGCGCGACGCGACCGGCCTCAAGCTGCCCGCGACGCTCGTCTTCGACCACCCGACCCCGCAGGCGCTCGCCCGGCACCTGCGCGACGAACTCGCCGTCGGCGAGGTGTCCGCCACCGACTCGGTGCTGGCCGGGCTGGCCGGCCTGGACGCGGTCATCGGAGCGGCCGACACCGCGGCGCGGGACCGGATCACCGTGCGCCTGAAGGAACTGCTGACCGCGGCGGAGACGGCCGGCACCGATTCGGGCACGTCCGACGACGACCTCGACACCGCCAGCGACGAGGAGCTGTTCGCGCTCGTCGACGGGCTCAACTGACAGAAATCTTCCAGGGAGCTGAGTTCAGTGGCTGATGAAACCCAACTCCGCGATTACCTCAAGCGGGCGATCGCGGACGCCAGGGACGCCCGCAAGCGGCTGCGCGAGGTCGAGGACGACGCCCGCGAGCCGATCGCCATCGTCTCCATGGCGTGCCGGTACCCCGGTGGCGTGTCGACGCCCGAACAGCTGTGGGAGCTGGTGGCCGACGGCGTCGACGCCGTCGCCGACTTCCCGGCCGACCGCGGCTGGGACCTGGACAGCCTGTTCGACTCGGACCCCGACCGCGCCGGGACGTCGTACACCAGCCAGGGCGGGTTCCTCCAGGGCGCCGGGCTGTTCGACGCGGGGTTGTTCGGCATCTCGCCGCGCGAGGCCGTCACCATGGACCCGCAGCAGCGGCTGCTGCTGGAGACGTCCTGGGAGGCCCTCGAACGCGCGGGTGCCGATCCGTTTTCGTTGAAGGGCAGCGACGTCGGGGTGTTCTCCGGCCTGTCCACCCAGGGCTACGGCGCCGGCGGCGGCGTGGTCCCGCCGGAGGCCGAGGGCTTCGCGGGCACGGGCGCGGCGACCTGCATCGCGTCCGGCCGCGTCTCGTACACCTTCGGGTTCGAGGGCCCGGCCGTCACGATCGACACCGGGTGCTCGTCGTCGCTGGTGGCGATGCACCTCGCCGTGCAGGCCCTTCGGCAGGGCGACTGTTCGATGGCCCTGGCCGGCGGCGCGATGGTGATGGCGACGCCGGGCTCGTTCCGGTCGTTCTCCCGGCAGCGCGCGCTGGCCGCGGACGGCCGCTGCAAGGCGTACGCCGAGGGCGCGGACGGCACCGGCCTGGCCGAAGGCGTCGGCGTCGTCGTCCTGGAACGCCTGTCGGTGGCACGGGAGCGCGGGCACCGGGTGCTGGCGGTGATCCGCGGCAGCGCGGTGAACCAGGACGGCGCGTCCAACGGCCTGACCGCCCCGAGCGGCCCGGCGCAGCAGCGGGTGATCCGCAGCGCGCTGGCGAACGCCGGGCTGGCACCGTCCGAAGTGGACGTCGTCGAGGGCCACGGGACCGGCACCGCCCTGGGTGACCCGATCGAGGCGAACGCGCTGCTGGCCACCTACGGCAAGGACCGCGACCCGGAAAAGCCGTTGTGGCTGGGGTCGTTGAAGTCGAACATCGGCCACACGCAGGCCGCGGCCGGCGTCGGCGGCGTGATCAAGATGGTGCAGGCCCTGCGGCACGGCGTCCTGCCCCCGACGCTGCACGCGGACGAGCCGACCAAGGAAGTCGACTGGTCGGCGGGCGCGGTCGAGCTGCTGACCGAGGCCCGGGAGTGGCCGGTCGACGGCCGCCCGCGCCGGGCCGCGATCTCGTCCTTCGGCATCAGCGGCACCAACGCCCACCTCATCCTCGAAGAAGTCCCGCCCCAAGACGTCGTGAGTGAAAAGGAGGGTTCTAACCCGCCTTCTCACTCACGACCGGTCGTGGTGCCGCTGGTGGTTTCGGGGCGTACGTCGGCGTCTCTGGCCGGGCAGGCGGAGCGGCTGGCCGGGTTCCTGGAGCAGGCCGAGGCGCCGCTCGAGGACGTGGCCGGGGCGCTGGCCGCGGGCCGGGCGGTGCTGGACAAGCGTGGCGTCGTCGTGGCGGCCGACCGCGAAGAGGCGATCGCGGGTCTGCGGGAAATCGCGGCGGGCCAAGGCGTCTCGGGTGACGGCGCCCGGGACGGCGGGATCGTCTTCGTGTTCCCCGGACAGGGCACCCAGTGGGTCGGCATGGGCCGGGAGCTCCTCGCGGAGTCGCCGGTGTTCGCGGCCCGGATGGCCGAGTGCGACACGGAGATCGCGGCGCTGACCGGCTGGTCCGTGCTCGACGTCCTGCGGGCCGACGAGGGCCTGGAGCGCATCGAGGTGCTGCAGCCGGTGCTGTTCGCGGTGATGGTGTCGCTGGCCGCGGTGTGGGAAGCGGCCGGGGTCCGGCCCGACGCCGTCGTGGGCCACTCGCAGGGCGAGGTCGCGGCCGCGCACATCGCCGGGGTGCTGAGCCTGGCCGACGCCGTGCGCGTGGTCGTGCTCCGCAGCGACCTGTTCGCGCGGCGGCTGGTCGGCCACGGCGCGATCGCGTCGGTGGCGTTGTCCGCCGACGACGTCCGCGACCGGATCGCCGGGCACCCCGGGCTGAGCGTCGCCGGGCGCAACGGCCCGGGCGCGTGCACCGTCGCGGGCGACGACGAGTCCCTGCAACGGTTCCTGGCCGAGTGCGAGGCCGCCGACGTGCGCGCGCGGATCGTGCCCAGCACCGTCGGCTCGCACACCGCGCAGGTGGAGCCGCTGCGGGACGAGCTGCTGGACCTGCTGAAGGACGTGCGGCCCGCGGCCGGCACGGTGCCGTTCTACTCGACCGTCAAACCCGGCGTCCTCGACGGCGAACGCCTGGAAGCGACGTACTGGTACGAAAACTGCCGCCACATGGTCGACCTGCACGGCGCCGTCGACGCGCTGCTGGACGACGGGCACCGGTTCTTCGTCGAGATCAGCCCGCACCCGGTGATGGTGCAGCCGATCACCGGCATCGTCGACGAAGCCGGTGTGGACGCCGTGGTCGGCGGTTCGGTGCGGCGCAAGGACGGCGGCCTGCGGCGGCTGCTGACGTCGACGGCCGAGCTGTTCGTCCGCGGGGTCGCGGTGGACTGGCGCGGCCTGCTGCCGGCCGTCCCGCCCGGCCGCGTGACCCTGCCGACGTACGCCTTCGACCAGGAGCACTTCTGGCTGCAGGCCGCCGACGCGGACTCCGACGCCGTGTCGCTGGGGCAGGCGGCGGCCGAGCACCCGATGCTGGGCGCGGTCGTGTCGCTGCCGCGGTCCGAGGAGATCGTGTTCACCTCGCGGCTGTCGCTGCGGACGCACCCGTGGCTGGCCGGCCACGCGATCGGCGGTGCCGCGGTGCTGCCCGGCAGCGGCCTGGCCGAGCTGGCCGTGCGCGCCGGTGACGAGGCCGGCTGCTCGGTCCTCGAGGACCTGACGATCGAGACGCCGCTGGGCGTGCCCGAGACCGGCGGCGTCCGGGTCCAGGTCGTGCTGGGCGCGCCGGACGAGCGCGGCGCCCGCACGGTGGAGGTGTACTCCCTCGGCGACGACGACGCGGACGTCTGGACCCGGCACGCCACCGGCACCCTGGCCGCGACGCCGGTCGCGGCCGCGGACTTCGACTTCACCGCGTGGCCGCCGCAGGGTGCCCAGCCGGTCGAGCTGGACGCCGGTCTCTTCTACGACGACCTGGCCGAGCGCGGAATCGGCTACGGGCCGGCGTTCCAGGGCCTGCGTGCGGTGTGGCGACACGGGGACGAGGTCTTCGCCGAGCTCGCGCTGCCCGAGGACCTGCGGGAGGACGCCGCCGCGTTCGGCGTCCACCCGGCCCTGCTGGACGCGGCCCTGCACGCGGCCATGCTGACCGACGGCGGTGACCTGGACGAGCAGGCCCTGCGGCAGGCGACCGGGTGGCGTGGGCTGGTGCTGCACGCCGCGGGCGCCTCGGCGCTGCGCGTGCGGCTGGCGCCCGGCGGCTCGGACGGCGTTTCACTGGAGGCGGCGGACGGCACCGGTGCCCCGGTGCTGTCGGTCGACGAGGTGGCGCTGCGGCCCGTGTCCGGCGAGCGCCTCCCGGCGGCCCCGGCTCGCGCGGGCTCGCTGTTCGAGGTGGCCTGGACCCCGCTGTCCGCGCCCGCCGGCCTGCCCGCCCCGCTGTGGGTGGCGGTGGCCGACGCGGAGCAGGTGACCGCGTTCGCCGAGGACGTGCCGCCGGGTGCGGTGGCGGTCCTCGAAGCGGCCGGTGCCGCCGGTTCCGTGCTGGAGCTGACGAGCCGGACGCTGGCCGTCGTCCAGGCGTGGCTGGCCGCGCCCGACGCGGACTCGCGGCTGGTCGTGGTGACCCGCGGCGCGGTCGCCGCCGGCAGTGCCGTGACCGACCCGGTGGCGTCGGCGGTCTGGGGCCTGGTGCGGGCCGCCCAGTCCGAGAACCCGGACCGGATCGTGCTGCTGGACCTCGATCCCGCGGCGGCCGAAGGACTGGAGGCGGTACTGGGTGGCGTGCTGATGACCGGGGAGCCGCAGATCGCGGTGCGCGAGGGAACCCTGTCCGTCCCGCGCCTGGCGCGGGCCGGCGGGCCGGCCGGCCACGACCCGTTCCCGGCCCTCTCGGGCGGGACGGTGCTGGTCTCCGGCGCCGGGGCGCTGGGCGGGCTGGTGGCCCGGCACCTGGTCGAGCGGCACGGCGTCCGGCACCTGGTGCTGGCCAGCCGGCGGGGTCTCGACGCCGAAGGCGCGAAGGACCTGGTCGCCGACCTCACCACCCTCGGCGCCGACGTCTCGATGGCGGCCTGCGACGTGTCCGACCGGGACCAGGTGGCGGCGCTGCTGGCCGCGGTCCCGGCCGAGCACCCGCTGACCGGCGTGGTGCACACCGCGGGCGTCCTCGACGACGGCGTGATCGGGACGCTGACCGAGGAGAAGCTGGCCCGGGTGTTCGCTCCGAAGGTCGACGCGGTCCGGCACCTCGACGAGCTGACCCGGGACCTGGACCTCGGCGCGTTCGTCGTCTACTCGTCCGCTTCGGGCGTGCTCGGCGCGGCCGGGCAGGGCAACTACGCGGCGGCGAACGCGTTCCTGGACGGCCTGATGGCGAGCCGTCAGGCGGCGGGCCTCCCCGGTGTCTCGCTCGCCTGGGGCCTGTGGGAGCTGGCGACCGAGATGATCGCCCACCTCGGCGGGGTCGACAAGGCGCGGATGAGCCGCGGCGGTGTCCTGCCGATCACCGCGGCCGAAGGCATGGACCTGTTCGACGCCGCCCTGGCCTCGGGGCAGCCGCAGCTGGTGCCGGTCAAGCTGGACCTGCGCGAGGTCCGGGCCGGCGCGAAGCACGGTGGCTCGATCCCGCCGCTGCTGCGCGGGCTGGTCCGGGCCGGCCGCCAGCAGGCGAAGACGGCGTCGGCCGGCGACGGCGAACTGGTCCAGCGGCTGGCCGGGCTGGCCGCCGCCGACCAGGAGGCCCTGCTCGTGGAGCTGGTCCGCGAACGGGCGGCGGCCGTGCTCGGGCACGGCGGCGCCGAGGGCGTGCCGGCCGAGATGGCGTTCAAGGACGCCGGGTTCGACTCGCTGACGTCGGTGGAGCTGCGCAACAGGTTGCGCGAAGGGACCGGCCTGAAACTGCCCGCCACCCTGGTCTTCGACTACCCCACCCCGCTGGTCCTGGCCCGGCACCTGCGGGCCGAGCTCGGGGTCAGCGAAGACGCCCTTTCCCTGGTGCAGGCGAAGATCGAGGACGTCGAGTCGCTGCTCAGCGGCCTGAGCCTGGACGACTCCACGAAGACGAGCATCACCCTGCGCCTGCAGGGCCTGGTCGCGATGTGCAACGGGGTGCTCGACCAGGACGGCACCGCCACCGCGGCGGACCACCTGGAAGCCGCCTCCGCCGACGAGGTCCTCGAATTCATCCACGACGAGCTCGGGCTCGTCTGACGCACCGGTTCGAGACGTCGGTTCCGGCAAACCCTTCGTGAGGAATTGAAGAATGGCTACGGACGAGAAACTCCTCAAATACCTCAAGCGCGTCACGGCCGAACTGCACGACCTGCGCAAGCAGGGCTCGCGGCACGCTGACGAGCCGCTCGCCATCGTGGGAATGGCGTGCCGGCTGCCGGGTGGGGTGTCCTCGCCCGAGGAATTCTGGCGCCTCGTGGTCAACGGGGTCGACGCCCTGTCCGACTTCCCCGACGACCGGGGCTGGAACCTGGAGGGCTTCTTCGACCCGGACCCCGACCACCCGGGCACGTCCTACGCCAGCCAGGGCGGCTTCCTCGACGGCGCCGGGCAGTTCGACGCCGGCTTCTTCGGCATCTCGCCGCGCGAGGCGCTGATGATGGACCCGCAGCAGCGGATGCTGCTGGAAGCGTCGTGGGAGGCGTTCGAGGACGCGGGCGTCGACCCGGGCACGTTGAAGGGCACCGACGTCGGGGTGTTCTCCGGCCTCTTCACCCAGGGCTACGGGACCGGCGCCGGGACGATCCCGCCGGAACTGGAGGGTTACGCGGGCACGGGCAGCGCGTCGAGCGTGGCGTCCGGGCGCGTCTCCTACACCTTCGGCTTCGAAGGCCCCGCGGTCACGATCGACACGGCGTGCTCGTCGTCGCTGGTCGCGATCCACCTCGCCGCGCAGGCGCTGCGGCTCGGCGAGTGCTCGATGGCGCTGGCCGGCGGGGCGACGGTGATGCCGACGCCCGGCACCTTCGTGGCGTACTCCCGGCAGCGGGTGATGGCGGTCGACGGGCGCAGCAAGGCGTTCTCCTCGACCGCGGACGGCACCGGCTGGGCCGAGGGCGTCGGTGTGGTGCTGCTGGAACGGCTGTCGGTGGCGCGGGAACGCGGGCACCGGGTGCTGGCCGTGCTGCGGGGTTCCGCGGTGAACCAGGACGGTGCTTCGAACGGCCTGACCGCGCCGAACGGGCCGTCGCAGCAGCGGGTGATCCGAAAGGCGTTGTCCGGTGCCGGGTTGTCACCGTCCGATGTGGACATCGTGGAGGCGCACGGCACCGGCACCGCGCTGGGCGACCCGATCGAGGCGCAGGCGCTGCTGGCCACCTACGGCAGGAACCGGGACCCCCGGAAGCCGTTGTGGCTGGGCTCGGTGAAGTCGAACGTCGGGCACACACAGGCGGCCGCCGGCGTGGTCGGCCTGATCAAGATGGTCAAGGCGCTGGAGCACGGCGTCATGCCGCCGACCCTGCACGTCGAGGAGCCGACGCCGGAGGTCGACTGGTCGGCCGGTGCGGTCGAGCTGCTGACCGCGGCGCGGGAGTGGCCCTCGGACGGCCGTCCGCGCCGGGCCGGGGTGTCCGCGTTCGGGATCAGCGGGACGAACGCGCACGTGATCATCGAAGAGGCGCCGCCGCAGGAGGTCGTGAGTGGTAAGGCGAGTTCTAACCCGCCTTACCACTCACGACCAAGCCGCGGCAGCCTCGCCGACGGCGCGGTACCGCTGGTGGTGTCGGCGAAGAACCCCGGATCCCTTGCGGCGCAGGCCGGCCGTCTGGCGTCCCTGCTCTCCGACGGCGATGTGTCGCCGGCGGGCATGGCCCGGGCGCTCGTTTCGAAGCGCGCGACCTTCGGCGAGCGCGCGGTCGTGGTGGCCGGCTCGGACGAGCAGGCGATCGCCGGGTTGACCGCGCTGGCCGGAGGCGCGAGCGCGCCCGGTGTGGTGACCGGCAACGCGAGTACGCCGGGCAAGGTCGTGTGGGTCTTCCCCGGCCAGGGTTCGCACCGGTGCGGGATGGGCCGGGAGCTGTACGAGCGGTATCCGGTGTTCGCGGCGGCGCTCGACGAGGCGTGCGCGCAGCTGGACGAGCACCTGGCCGGCTGGGTCGACCACCCGGTCCGGGAAGTGGTGCTGGGCACCGCGGCCGGCAGCGCCGAGCTGCTCGACCTGACGGTGTTCACGCAGGCGGGGCTGTTCGCGATCGAGACGGCCCTGTTCCGGCTGGTCGAGTCGTGGGGCGTGCGGCCGGACGTCGTGGCCGGGCACTCGATCGGCGAGGTCGCCGCCGCGCACGCCGCGGGCGTGCTGTCGCTGCGGGACGCGGCGCGCCTGGTCGCGGCCCGGGGCCGGCTGATGCAGGCGCTGCCGCCCGGTGGCGTGATGGTCGCCGTCGCGGCGAGCGAGGACGAGGTCGCCGAGCTGCTGGGCGACGGCGTCGAACTCGCGGCGATCAACGGCCCGGCCGCCGTGGTGCTCTCGGGCGAGCACGACGCCGTCCTCACCGCGGCCGACCGGATGCGGGAGCGCGGGCACAAGACCAAGCAGCTCACGGTGTCCCACGCGTTCCACTCGTCGCTGATGGAGCCGATGCTGGCCGCCTTCACCGCCGAGCTCGCCGGTATCACCTGGCAGGAGCCGGAAATCCCGGTCATCTCCAACGTCACCGGACGGCTGGCCGCTCCCGGCGAACTGACCGATCCGCAGTACTGGGCGGAGCACGTGCGGCGGCCGGTCCGGTTCGCCGACGGGATCGCGGCCGCGGCGGAACACGGCGGCACGCTGTTCGTGGAACTCGGCCCCGGCGCGGCCCTGAGCTCCCTGGTCGAGGAGTCCGCCGACGCCCCCTGCGTCGCGGCTTTGCGTGACGACCGCCCGGAGGAGCAGGCGCTGCTGGCCGCGGTCGCCGGGCTGTTCGTGCGCGGGGTGGCCGTCGACTGGGACGCCGTGCTGCCGGCCGCGGCCGGCTGGGTGGACCTGCCGACCTACGCCTTCGACCGGCGGAACTACTGGCTTTCCGGCACCGGCGCGGCGACGGACGCGGCGTCGCTCGGGCAGGCCACGGCCGAGCACCCGATGCTCGGCGCGGTGGTGCGGCTGCCGCGCTTCGACGGCCTGGTGTTCACCTCGCGGCTGTCGCTGCGGACGCACCCCTGGCTCGCCGACCACGCCATCGGCGGGGCCGTGCTGGTCGCGGGCACCGGCCTGGTGGAGCTGGCCGTGCGGGCCGGCGACGAGGCCGGCTGCCCGGTGCTCGAGGAGCTCGTGATCGAGGCGCCGCTGGTGGTCCCGGAACAGGGCGGCGTGCGGGTGCAGGTCGCGGTCGGCGCGCCGGGGGAGACCGGCGTCCGCACGGTCGACGTCTACTCCCTGCGCGAGGACCAGGACGGTGACGAGACCTGGACGCGGCACGCCACCGGCACCCTGACGCCCCGTGCGCCGGCTCCGCGCCCGGGCTACGACTTCACCGCGTGGCCGCCGCCCGGCGCGCAGCGGATCGAGGTCGGCGACTTCTACGCCGACCTGGCCGACCGCGGGTACGCGTACGGGCCGGTGTTCCAGGGCCTGCAGGCGGTCTGGCAGCGCGGTGACGAGGTCTTCGCCGAAGTCTCCCTGCCCGAGGACCGGCACGAGGAAGCCGGCCGGTTCGGCATCCACCCCGGCCTGCTGGACTCGGGTCTGCACGCGGGCATGCTCAAGGTCGCGGCCACCCCCGAGGACGAACTCGGCCCGCCCGCGCTGCCGTTCGCGTGGAACGGCCTGGTGCTGCACGCCGCCGGTGCGGCGGCGCTGCGGGTGCGGCTCGCCTTCGGCGGCCCGAACACCGTGTCGCTGGAGGCGGCCGACACGACCGGCGGCCTCGTCGTCACGGCGGACTCGCTGGTGTCCCGCCCGGTGGCCGTCGAGATCGACGCCCCTTCGGTGACGCGCGACGCGTTGTTCCGCGTGGTGTGGACCGAACTTCCCCCGGCTGTCGCCGCCGAAGTTCCGGCCATCGAGGTCTTCGAGGTACCCAGCGGCGCCGACGCCCTCGACGTGACGTCGCGGGTGCTGGAGGTCGTGCAGGAGTGGCTGGCGTCGACGCCCGGCGGGGATCCGCGGCTCGTGGTCGTGACCCGGGGCGCGGTGCCCGCCGGCGACGGCGCGGTGCTCGACCCGGCCGCGGCCGCGGTCTGGGGCCTGGTCCGCTCCGCACAGGCCGAGAACCCGGACCGGTTCCTGTTGCTGGACCTCGAACACGACGCTGACGTGACGGCGGTGCTCGGTTCGGTGCTGGCCACCGGCGAGCCGCAGGTCGCCGTCCGCGGCACCACGTTCACCGCGCCTCGCCTGGCCCGGGCGGAGGCCACCGCGGTCTCGGCGCGGTTCGACCGGGATTCGACGGTCCTGGTGTCCGGCGCGGGTTCCCTCGGGGCCCTGGTCGCCCGGCACCTGGTGGCCCGGCACGACGTCCGGCGGCTGGTGCTCGCCAGCCGCCGCGGCCCGGACGCCGAAGGCGTGACCGACCTGGTCGCCGAGCTCACCGGCGCGGGCGCGGCGGTCTCCGTCGTGGCGTGCGACCTCGCCGACCGGGACCAGGTCGCGGCGCTGCTCGAAACCCACCGGCCCACCGGGGTCGTGCACACCGCCGGCGTGCTGGACGACGGCGTGATCGAAGCGCTGACGCCCGAGCGGCTGGCGAAGGTGTTCGCGCCCAAGGTGGCCGCGGTCCGGCACCTGGACGAGCTGACCCGCGACGGGCAGGTCGGTACCTTCGCGGTGTTCTCCTCCGCCTCCGGTGTCTTCGGCTCCGCGGGCCAGGGCAACTACGCCGCCGCGAACGCCTTCCTGGACGCCGTGGTGGCGAACCGGCAGGCCGCCGGGCTGACCGGGACGTCGCTCGCCTGGGGCATGTGGCAGCAGGACGACGGGATGACCGCGCACCTCGGCCAGTCCGACCAGGCCCGCGCGAGCCGCAGCGGCGTCCTGGCCATCACGGCGACCGAAGGCATGGACCTGTTCGACGCCGCCGTCGGCTCCGGGCAGGCGTTGCTGGTGCCGCTCAAGCTGGACCTCAAGAGCACCCGGGGCGCCCGCGCGGACGTGCCGCACCTGCTGCGCGGGCTGGTCCGCGCGGGACGGCAGCAGGCGCGCGCGGCCGCCGCGAGCACCGGCGGCTTGGTGGCGGACCTGGCCGGGCGCGCCCCGGCCGAGCAGGAGGCGCTGCTGCTCGACCTGGTCCGCTCGCAGGTTGCGCTGGTGCTCGGGCACACCGGGCCGGAGAGCGTCCTCGAAAACACCGTCTTCTCGGACGCCGGGTTCGACTCCCTGACGGCGGTGGAACTGCGCAACCGGCTGCGGGAGACGACCGGGCTGAAACTCCCCGCCACGCTGGTGTTCGACTACCCGACCCCGGTGGCGCTCGCCCGCCACCTGCGTGACGAACTGGGCGACACCCTCACCGGGAGCGAGCCGGCCCGGGTCGCGCCGGTGGTCGCCGCGGCGGCGAACGAGCCGATCGCGATCGTCGGCATGGCGTGCCGCCTGCCCGGCGGGGTCGCCGACCCCGAAGACCTGTGGCAGCTGCTGGTCGACGGCCGCGAAGGGCTGTCTCCCTTCCCCGAAGACCGGGGCTGGGACCTGGAGAACCTGTTCGACGCGGACCCGGACAGCTCCGGCACGACCTACACCAGCCAGGGCGGGTTCCTCGAAGGCGCCGGGCTGTTCGACGCGGCCTTCTTCGGGATTTCGCCGCGCGAGGCCGTCGCCATGGACCCGCAGCAGCGGCTGCTGCTGGAGACGTCGTGGGAAGCGCTGGAAAGCGCGGGGCTCGACCCGCACGTCCTGAAGGGCACCGACGTCGGGGTGTTCGCCGGGGTGTCCAACCAGGGCTACGGAATGGGCGCGGACGCGTCCGAAATGGAGGGTTACGCGAGCACGGCGGGCGCGTCGAGCGTCGTGTCGGGCCGGGTGTCCTACGTGTTCGGCTTCGAAGGTCCCGCGGTCACGATCGACACGGCGTGCTCGTCGTCGCTGGTCGCGATGCACCTGGCCGGGCAGTCGCTGCGGCAGGGCGAGTGCTCGATGGCGCTGGCCGGCGGCGTGACCGTGATGGGCACGCCCGGCACGTTCGTCGAGTTCTCGCGGCAGCGCGGGCTCGCCGGCGACGGCCGGTGCAAGGCGTACGCCGACGGCGCGGACGGCACCGGCTGGGCCGAGGGCGTCGGCGTCGTGGTCCTCGAACGGCTGTCGGTGGCGCGCGAGCGTGGGCATCGCGTGCTGGCCGTGCTGCGGGGTTCCGCGGTGAACCAGGACGGTGCTTCGAACGGCCTGACCGCGCCGAACGGGCCGTCGCAGCAGCGGGTGATCCGGCGGGCCCTCTCCGGGGCCGGGCTGTCACCGTCCGATGTGGACGTCGTCGAGGGCCACGGGACCGGGACCGCCTTGGGTGACCCGATCGAGGCGCAGGCCCTGATCGCCACCTACGGCAGGGACCGCGAGACGCCCTTGTGGCTGGGGTCGTTGAAGTCGAACTTCGGGCACACGCAGTCGGCCGCGGGGGTCGCGAGCGTGATCAAGATGGTGCAGGCGCTGCGGCACGGCCTGATGCCGCGCACCCTGCACGTCGACCGGCCCACCACGCAGGTGGACTGGTCCGCGGGTGCGGTCGAGCTGCTGACCGAGGCGCAGGAGTGGCCGTCGAACGGTCGTCCGCGCCGGGCCGGGGTGTCCTCGTTCGGGATCAGCGGGACCAACGCCCACCTGATCATCGAAGAAGCCCCCGATCCGAGTCTGCCGCGGCTTGTCGTGAGTGAAAAGGAGGGTTCTAACCCGCTTTTCCACTCACGACCGGCCGTGGTGCCGGTGGTGCTGTCCGCGCGCAACGCCGTCTCCTTGGCGGCGCAGGCCGGTCGGCTGGTGGAGTTCGTCGACGAGCCCCTGGCCACCGTGGCCGGGGCGCTCGCGAACGGGCGGGCCGTGTTCGGCGAGCGCGCGGTCGTCGTCGCGGAGTCGGCCGAGGAAGCGCGCGACAGCCTGGCGGCGCTGGCCCGCGGCGAGGACGCGCCCGGTCTGGTGACCGGCCGGGTACCCGCCACCGGACGGCCCGGCAAGGTCGTCTGGGTGTTCCCCGGCCAGGGGACGCAGTGGGCGGGCATGGGCCGCGAACTGCTGGAGACGTCGCCGGTGTTCGCCGAGCGGATCGCCGAGTGCGCGGCCGCGCTGGAGCCGTGGGTCGACTGGTCCCTGCTCGACGTCCTGCGGGGCGAGGGCGATCTGGACCGGGTCGACGTCCTCCAGCCCGCGAGCTTCGCGATGATGGTCGGCCTGGCCGCGATGTGGTCGGCGGCCGGCGTGACGCCGGACGCGGTGCTCGGGCATTCCCAGGGCGAGATCGCCGCGGCCTGCGTGTCGGGCGCACTGTCCCTTGTGGACGCCGCCAAGGTGGTCGCCCTGCGCAGCCAGGCGATCGCCGCGAAGCTCTCCGGACGCGGCGGCATGGCGTCGGTCGCGTTGAGCGAGGACGAAGCCGTCATGCGGCTGGTGCCGTGGGCGGGCTGGGTCGAGGTGGCGGCCGTCAACGGCCCCTCGTCGGTGGTGATCGCCGGGGACGCCGAAGCCCTCGACGAGGCCCTGGACTGCCTGGCACGCCAAGGGATCCGCGTCCGGCGGGTGGCCGTCGACTACGCCTCGCACACCTGGCACGTCGAAGACATCCGCGACACCCTCGCCGAGGCACTGGCCGGGATCGAGGCGCAGGCGCCGCTGGTGCCGTTCCGCTCCACGGTGACCGGCGAGTGGATCACCGAAGCCGGGGTCCTGGACGGCGGCTACTGGTACCGGAACCTGCGGCACCAGGTCGGCTTCGGCCCGGCCGTGACCGAGCTGCTCGGGTCGGGCCACGGCGTGTTCGTCGAGGTCAGCGCCCACCCGGTGCTGGTCCAGCCGATCACCGAGCTGATCGACGACACCGGCGCGGTCGTGGCCGGTTCGGTGCGGCGGGCCGACGGCGGGCCGCGGCGGCTGCTCACCTCGATGGCCGAACTGTTCGTCCGCGGGGTCGCGGTGGACTGGAGCGCGCTCGTGCCCGCCCCGGCCGAGCCGGTCGACCTCCCGGCCTACGCCTTCGACCACCAGCACTTCTGGCTCAGCCCGGCCGAACCGGCGTCCGACGCCGTTTCGCTGGGCCTCGCCGGGGCCGACCACCCGCTGCTCGGCGCGGTCGTGCCGCTCCCGCAGACCGACGGGCTCGTCTGCACCTCGCGGCTCTCCCTGCGCACGCACCCCTGGCTGGCCGACCACCTGGTCCGGGACGTCGTCATCGTGCCCGGGACCGGGCTGGTCGAGCTGGCCGTGCGGGCCGGCGACGAAGCCGGCTGCCCGGTGCTCGACGAGCTGGTCATCGAGGCCCCGCTCGTGGTGCCCCGCAGGGGCGGGGTGCGCGTCCAGGTCGCGCTGAGCGGGCCGGGCGAGGACGGCTCGCGCACGGTCGACGTCTACTCCCTGCGCGAAGACGCGGACACCTGGACGCGGCACGCGACCGGCGTGCTGGTCCCGGCCGGCCGCCGGACCGCCGCGTTCGACTTCACGGCCTGGCCGCCGCCCGGCGCGCAGCCGGTGGACATCAGCGGGGCCTACGACGTGCTCGCGGACGTCGGTTACGGGTACGGCCCGGTGTTCCGGGCCGTGCGGGCGGTGTGGCGACGCGGTGACGAGACCTTCGCCGAGATCGCCCTGCCCGCCGAACACCGCGAGGAAGCCGGCCGGTTCGGCATCCACCCCGCGCTCCTCGACGCGGCCCTGCACTCGACGATGGTGGCCGCCGCCTCCGGCGACGCCGGGTCCTACGGCGACGAAGTGCGGCTGCCGTTCGCGTGGAACGGGTTGCGGCTGCACGCGGCCGGCGCCTCGGCGCTGCGGGTGCGGGTCGCCAAGGCCGAAGGGGAGGACCTCTCCCTCGAAGCCGTCGACGAGACCGGCGGCCTGGTCGTCACCCTGGACGCCCTGATCGGCCGCCCGGTGACCGACGACCAGCTGGCGACGGCCGAGGGCAGCGGCTCGCTGTTCCGGGTCGGCTGGACGCCACTGTCGCGAGTGGACAGTGCGCGGCCGGTGCCGTCGTGGGTGCCGGTGGCCACCGCGGAAGAGGTGGCGACGCTGGCCGACGACGTGCTGTCCGGCGTGACCACCGCCCCCGAGGTGGCGGTCATGGAGGCCGGGGGCGACCCGGCGCTGGAGCTCACCGTCCGGGTGCTGGACGTCGTCCAGTGCTGGCTGGCCGGCGGCGGCCTGGAGGCTTCGAAGCTGGCCATCGTGACCCGGGGCGCGGTGCCCGCCGGCGACGGCGGGGTGACCGACCCGGCGGCGTCCGCGGTGTGGGGCCTGGTCCGGGCCGCCCAGGCGGAGAACCCGGACCGGATCCTCCTGGTCGACACCGACGCCGACGCCGACGTGACCCCGGCCTTGGGCGCGGTGCTGGACAGCGGGGAACCGCAGGTCGCCGTGCGCGGGACGACGCTGTCGATCCCGCGCCTGGCCCGCGTCGCCCCGCCGAGTGCGCCCGCGGAGTTCCCGGCCGACGGAACCGTGCTGGTCACCGGCGGCACCGGGTCGCTCGGCGGCCTGGTCGCCCGGCACCTCGTCGAGCGGCACGGCGTGCGGCAGCTGCTGCTGGTGAGTCGCCGGGGGCTGGACGCCGAGGGGGCGAAGGACCTGGTCACCGACCTCACCGCGCTGGGCGCGGACGTCTCGGTGGTGGCCTGCGACGTCGCCGACCGCGCTCAGGTGGCGGCGCTGCTGGAAGCGCACCGGCCGACGGCCGTGGTGCACACGGCCGGCGTGCCGTCCGCCGGGGTGATCGGGACGGTGACACCGGACCAGCTGGCCGAGGTCTTCGCGGCCAAGGTCACCGCCGCCGATCACCTGGACGAACTCACCCGCGGTACGAACCTCCGGGCGTTCGTCGTCTACTCCTCGGTTTCGGCGGTGTTCATGGGCGCCGGCAGCGGTGGTTATGCGGCGGCCAACGCGTACCTGGACGGCCTGATGGCCGCCCGGCGGGCGGCGGGCCTGCCGGGCCAGTCGCTGGCGTGGGGCCTGTGGGACCAGACCTCCGGCGGCATGGCGGCCGGCTCCGACGAGGCCGCCCGGGCCCGGATGAACCGGCGCGGCGGCCTGGTCGCGATGGCCCCCGAGGAGGGCATGGACCTCTTCGACGCCGCGCTCGCTTCCGGGCAGGCGCAGCTGGTGCCCGCCCGGCTCGACCTGCGCGGCCTGCGGGCGGCCGGTACGCCGGCGCCGCACCTGCTGCGCGGCCTGGTCCCGGCGGCCCGGCAGCAGGCCCGCACCGCGGCCGTCGTGGAGGAGGGCCTGGCCACCCGGCTGGCCGGGCTCACCCCGGACCGGCGGCTCGCGGTCCTGCTCGACGCGGTGCGGACCCAGGTGGCCGGGGTGCTGGGCTTCGGCTCCGGCGACCAGATCGACGAGGACCAGGGGCTGTTCGAGATCGGCTTCGACTCCCTGACCGCGATCGAGCTCCGCAACCGGCTGCGGGCGCTGACCGAACGGAAGATCGCGCCCAGCGTGGTCTTCGACCACCCGACGCCGAAACTGCTCGCCGCGCACCTGCACGAACTGGTCTGAAAGAAGGTGAACCGTGTTCGACGTTGATACCTACCTCCGGCGGATCGGCTGCGCCGGGGTCACCGGCGTGGACCTGGAAACGCTGCGGAGGCTGCAGAAGAGCCACCTGATGGCGATCCCGTACAGCAGCGTCGCCTACGGCCTGCGCGACGCGGTCGACGTCGTCGACCTCGACGAGGACGCCGTCTTCGAAACCAGCATCGTCGAGGGCAAGGGCGGCGCCTGCTACCACCTGAACCGGCTGTTCCACCGGCTCCTGACCGAACTGGGCTACGACGTCTCGCCGCTGGCCGGCAGCACCACCGAAGGGCGCGAGACCTTCGGGACCGAGGTCGAGCACATGTTCAACCTGGTCACCCTGGACGGCCGCGAACGGCTGGTCGACGTCGGCTACCCGGGCCCGACCTACCTCGAGCCGCTGCCGGTCGGCCCGGGCGTGCAGACCCAGTACGGCAGCCAGTTCCGGCTGGTCGAAGGGGACTCCGGGTACGCGCTGCAACGCCGGGGCGCGGTCACCCGCTGGAGCGTCGTCTACACCTTCACGACGCAGCCCCGCCAGTGGAGCGACTGGAAGGAGCTGGAGGACAACTTCCGGGCCCTCGTGGGCGACACCGCCCGCACCGACCTGCAGGAGGTCCTGTGCGGCCGGGCGTTCGAAACCGGCCAGGTGTTCCTGCGGCAGCGCCGGTACCTGACGGTCCGGGACGGCCGCGAGCAGGTGCGCACGATCACCGACGACGACGAGCACCGCGCGCTGGTCGACCGCGTGCTGTCCGGCGAGCTCGGCTGAACCGGGGAAGGGAAGACGATGACGGAAAACGACGGCCTGCTGGCCCGGTTCGCCGGCCTGTGCAGGTCCGCGTACGCGCACCACTACATCCCGTACCTCAATTTCTTCTACGGCGGCGAATTCCTCCACCACGGCAGCGAACCGGTGGCCCGGATCGCCGACCTGCCGTACCGGACGCTGCCGGAGCCGCGGGAGAAGGCACCGTGAGCACCACGATTCCGGTCCGCCTCAACGAGCGGTCCTACGACGTGCTGGTCGGGCCCGGGGTGCGGAACTCGCTGCCCGGGGTCGTCCGGCGGCTCGGCGCCCGGCGGGCCGCGGTCGTCTCGGCCCGCCCGGCCGACTGGGTCCCGGACACCGGCGTCGAGACGCTCCTGCTGCCGGCCCGCGACGGCGAGCAGGACAAACGACTGTCCACAGTGGAGGAACTGTGCGGTGAGTTCGCGCGGTTCGGGCTGACCCGGTCCGACGTCGTCGTCTCCTGCGGCGGCGGCACGACCACCGACGTCGTCGGGCTCGCGGCCGCGCTCTACCACCGCGGGGTCGCCGTGGTCCACCTGCCCACGACGCTGCTGGCCCAGGTGGACGCCAGCGTCGGCGGGAAGACCGCGGTGAACCTGCCGGCGGGCAAGAACCTGGTCGGCGCGTACTGGCAGCCCAGCGCGGTCCTGTGCGACACCGACTACCTGACGACGCTGCCGCGGCGGGAGGTCCTCAACGGCCTCGGCGAGATCGCCCGCTGCCACTTCATCGGCGCGCCGGACCTGCGCGGGCGGACGCTGCCGGAGCAGATCGCCGCCAGCGTCACCCTCAAGGCGGGGATCGTGGCGCAGGACGAGCGGGACACCGGGCTGCGGCACCTGCTCAACTACGGGCACACCCTCGGGCACGCGCTGGAGATCGCGACGGACTTCGCCCTGCGCCACGGCGAGGCCGTGGCCGTCGGCACGGTCTTCGCCGGTCGGCTGGCGGGCGCGCTGGGCCGCATCGATCAGTCCCGAGTGGACGAACACCTCGACGTCGTCCGCCACTACGGCCTGCCGGCGGCGTTGCCCGAGGACGTCGATCCGGCGGTCCTGATCCGGCAGATGCACCGGGACAAGAAGGCGATCACCGGGCTCGCCTTCGTCCTGGACGGGCCCCGCGGCGCGGAGCTGGTCGGCGACGTGCCGCCGGAGCTCGTGTCGCGCGTCCTGGACGAGATGCCCCGCGAACGCCTGGGGGACCTGGTCGCGGCCACCGATGCGGCGCCGGCATGAGACGGCTCCTGCACGGACCCGCCGAGCCGGGCGGCCCGATCCACCGACGAGCGGTGGACCGGGCGCTGGGCCGCAAACTGGACGAGGCGCTGGCCCGGCCCGCCGCGCAACAGCCGGAGTGGCCGGACCCCGCGCGGGCGGCCCGGGTGGCCGGGCAGCTGCACGACGCCGAACCGGTCGTCGCGCCGGCCGAGACGGCCCGGCTGGCGGCGCGGCTCGCGTCGGTCGCCCGCGGCGAGGCGTTCCTGCTGCAGGGCGGCGACTGCGCGGAGACGTTCGCCGGCAACACCGAAAGCCACCTGCTGGGCAACCTGCGGCTGCTTGAGGAGATGGCGGACGTGCTCGCGGCGGCGGCCGGCCTGCCGGTGGTCAAGCTGGCCCGGATGGCCGGGCAGTACGCCAAGCCGCGGTCCAACACCGTCGACGCACGGGGGCTGCCGGTCTACCGCGGTGACATCGTCAACGCCCCCGAACCCACCGCCGAGGCCCGGACCCCGGACCCGCGCCGGATGCTGCGGGCCCACGCCCACGCGCTCGAGGCGATGGACCTGGTCCGCAAGTTCTGCGCGGACGACGTCCACGTCAGCCACGAAATGCTGCTGCTCGACTACGAACGAGCCGTGCTGTGGGCGGACGCGACCGGCCCGGAACCGCGGTTGTCCAGCGGGCTGGCGCACTTCCTGTGGATCGGCGAGCGGACCCGTCAGCTCGACGGCGCCCACCTCGCCTTCGCCGAGCTGCTGTCCAACCCGATCGGCCTCAAGCTCGGGCCGAGCGTCACACCCGAGCAGGCCGTCGAGTACGTCGAGCGCCTCGACCCGCACCGCACGCCGGGCCGGCTGACGCTGGTCAGCCGGATGGGCCACGACCTGGTCCGCGACGTGCTCCCGCCGATCGTGGAGAAGGTCGCCGCGTCCGGGCACGAGGTGATCTGGCAGTGCGACCCGATGCACGGCAACACCCGCCGGTCGGGCAACGGGTTCAAGACCCGCCACTTCGACCACGTGCTCGACGAGCTCGCCGGGTTCTTCGAGGTGCACCGCGCTCTCGGCACCCACCCCGGCGGCATCCACGTCGAGGTGACCGGCGACGACGTGACGGAATGCCTCGGCGGTTCCCCCGGCGTCGCCGAGGCCGACCTGCCCGCCCGGTACCTGACCGCGTGCGACCCGCGGCTCAACGCGGCGCAGTCGGTGCAGCTGGCCCACCTGGTCGCGGAGCTGCTGTGCGGCAAGCGGGTGGAGGTCCGGTGATCAGCGGGACCACCCGGCTGTACGTCGTCCTGGGCGATCCCGTCACCCAGGTCCGCTCGCCCGGGTTGCTGAACCCGCTGTTCGCGCGGCTGGGCGTCGACGCGGTGCTCGTCCCGGTGCACGCGAAACCCGCGGACCTCGCCCAGGTCGTCGGCGGCCTGCAGGCCATCGGCAACCTCGACGGCATCTTCGTCACGGTGCCGCACAAGCCGGCCGCCGCCGGGCTCGCCGGCCGTCGCAGCCCGACGGTGGAGATCACCGGCAGCGCCAACGCGCTGCGGCGGGAAGCGGACGGCACCTGGTACGCGGAGAACTTCGACGGCCTCGGCTTCGTCACCGGTCTCGTCACCGCGGGCCACGACCCCAAGGGTGAACGGGTGGCGCTCGTCGGCGCGGGCGGGGCCGGCAGCGCGATCGCCGCCGCCCTCCTGGACGCCGGCGTGGACCGGCTGGCGGTGTGCGACCCGGACACCGCGAAGCTGCACGCCCTCCGCGACCGCCTGGACGCGCACTGGCCGGGCCGGACGACCACCGGGGCCGAACCGGACACCGACGGGGCCGCCCTCGTCGTGAACGCCACCCCGCTCGGGCTGGACCCGGGCGATCCGCTGCCGTTCCGCCCGCGGCTGCTGCCACCGGGCTGCGTGGTGGCCGACATCATCATGAAGCCCCGCGAAACCCGGCTGCTGCGCGAAGCGGCGGAACTCGGTCATCCCGTCCATTGCGGAATGCACATGCTCGACGGGCAACTGGACTCCTACCGGGCCTTTTTCGGGTGGCACTGAGCCCGCGGACTACTACCAGGCCGGGGGATGCGGCCCGGCCGGGCGCCGCCATATTTTGGGAACCGGGCGATGATTCGGAGAAATATGGATGCGCGACAGCCTGCAGAACTCCCGCAGCCGGTCGAGTACGACGAAGCCGCGTGGAATGCACTGGTGAAACACCTGGAAAGCGAGTTCGGCGACAGCGTCGTCACCGAACGGACGCCCGCGGCCGGTACGAATGCGGCGGACCTCGTTCTGCAATGCCTGATGGACTCGTACCGCGCTTTGTTCGGCCTTTGGTGAAGAGGTTCGACCCATGGAGAATCGGAGAGACATGAACGCGCGACAGGCACCGGTGTTCCCCCAATGGCCGCACTACGACGAGGCCGAGCGGGAAGGCCTGATCCGGGCGCTGGAGCAGGGCCTGTGGTGGCGGATGGGCGGCGACGAGGTCAACTCCTTCGAGCGCGAGTTCGCCGAGCACCACGGCGCCGAGCACGCGCTCGCGGTCACCAACGGCACGCACGCGCTCGAGCTCGCCCTGCAGTGCATGGACGTCGGGCCGGGCACCGAGGTCATCGTGCCGGCCTTCACCTTCATCTCGTCTTCCCAGGCGGCGCAGCGGCTCGGCGCGGTCGCGGTCCCGGTCGACGTCGACCCGGAGACCTACTGCATCGACGTCGCGGCCGCCGCGGACGCCATCACCCCGCGCACCAAGGTGATCATGCCGGTGCACATGGCCGGGCTGATGGCGGACATGGACGCGCTCGCGAAGCTGTCCGCCGACACCGGCGTGCAGATCCTGCAGGACGCCGCGCACGCGCACGGCGCCCGCTGGCAGGGCAAGCGCGTCGGCGAGCTCGGCACGGTCGCGACGTTCAGCTTCCAGAACGGCAAGCTGATGACCGCGGGCGAAGGCGGCGCCGTGCTCTTCCCGGAGCAGGAGATGCACGAGCGCGCCTTCCTGCGCCACAGCTGCGGCCGGCCGAAGAACGACACCCGGTACCTGCACCTGATCGCCGGCTCCAACATGCGGCTCAACGAGTTCTCGGCGTCCGTGCTGCGCGCGCAGCTGAGCCGCCTCGACGCCCAGATCGCCCTCCGCGACGAGCGCTGGGCCCTGCTCTCCCGCCTGCTCGCCGGGATCGACGGCGTCGTCCCGCAGGGCGACGACCCGCGCGCCGACCGGAACTCGCACTACATGGCCATGTTCCGCGTCCCGGGGATCACCGAGGAGCGGCGCAACGCGCTGGTCGGCCGGCTCGTCGAGGCCGGTCTGCCCGCGTTCGCCGGGTTCCGCGCGATCTACCGCACCGACGCGTTCTGGGAGATCGGCGCGCCGGACGAAAGCCTCGACGCGGTCGCGAAGCGCTGCCCGAACACCGAAGCGATCAGCGCGGACTGCGTGTGGCTGCACCACCGCACCCTGCTGGCCGGGGAGGCCGAGATGCACGCGACCGCCGAGATCATCGCCGACGCGGTGGCTTCTGCATGAGTGTCAAGGTCGCCGTCGTCGGCCTCGGGTGGGCCGGCCGCGAACTGTGGCTGCCGCTGCTGCGGGAGCACGCGGACTTCGAGGTGGTCGCCGCCGTCGACGCCGATCCGGCGTCGCGCGCGGCCTTCGCCAAGACCGCGGGCATCCCGGTGCACGCGGGCGTGGAAGCGCTGTCCGCGCGGGCGATCGACCTGGCGGTCGTCGCGGTCCCGAACCACCTGCACGCCGAGGTGGCCGGCTCGCTGATGGCCACCGGGATCCCGGTCTTCCTGGAGAAACCGGTGTGCCTGACCTCGGCCGAGGTCGACGTCCTGGCGGCGGCCGAACGCAGCGGCGGGATGCTGCTGGCCGGCAGCGCCGCCCGCTACCGCGCCGACGTCCGGACGCTGGCGCAGCTCGTGCCGGACCTCGGCGACATCCGGCACGTCGACCTGGCCTGGGTCCGCTCGCGCGGTGTCCCGCGGGCCGGCTGGTTCACCCAGCGCGACAAGGCCGGCGGCGGGGTGCTGTTCGACCTCGGCTGGCACCTGCTCGACACGCTCGCGCACCTGCTCGGCCCGGGCCGCTTCACGCAGGTGACCGGGTCGACTTCGGACGACTTCGTCAACGTCGGCGCGTGGAGCGCGGCCTGGCGCAAGGACCTGTCCGCCGCCGACGCCGC
The DNA here is from genome assembly GCF_040609695.1 of Amycolatopsis sp. NPDC004625. Classification (NCBI taxonomy): domain Bacteria; kingdom Bacillati; phylum Actinomycetota; class Actinomycetes; order Pseudonocardiales; family Pseudonocardiaceae; genus Amycolatopsis; species Amycolatopsis sp. NPDC004625. Next base: position 62,997 of record NZ_JBEXKX010000034.1, on the reverse strand, counting down.
CGACGTCGAGGACACCGCCCGCGGGTTCCTCGTCCGCGACGACGGCGTCTCCGTGTCGCTGCGGGCCAGCTGGGCCTCGCACGAGGCCCGGGACGTCACCCTGATCCGCGTCGAAGGCAGCGCCGGCGTCGCGGAACTGCGGTGCACCTTCGGTTTCAGCCCCAACCGCCAGCCCGAGCCCGAGCTGACGCTGACCAGCGAGGGGACCACCACCCCCGTCACCCTGCCCGCCGAGCCGATCGGCGCCGAGTACCGGCGCCAGCTGGACGGGCTCGCCGCCAGGCTGGCCGACCCCGGCAACCGCGGCGTCGCGGTCGCCGAGGCCCGGCCGATCGTCCGGATGATCGAAAACTTCTACGCCTCGGCCCGCTCGGCGCGCGACCCGCGCCCGGTGCCGGCGTACCAGTAGAGAGGGTGCTCCATGGCTTTCCCGATCGTCGACCGGCCCGGCACCGAGGCCGATCCCTCGGTGTCCGCCCGGCAAGCGGTCATCTTCGACCTCGACGGGGTCGTCGTCGACAGCTTCGCGGTGATGAGTGAGGCCTTCGCCATCGCTTACGCCGAAGTCGTCGGCGACGGCCCGGCGCCGTTCGAGGAGTACCGGCGCCACCTCGGCCGGTACTTCCCCGACATCATGCGGATCATGGACCTGCCGCTGGCGATGGAGGAACCGTTCGTCCGCGAGAGCTACCGCCTCGCCGACCAGGTGACGGTTTTCGACGGTGTCGTCGAACTGCTGCTGACCCTGCGCACGCGCGGGCTGAAACTGGCCATCGCGACCGGCAAGAGCGGTCCGCGGGCGCGTTCGCTGCTCGACAAGCTCGGCCTGCTCCCGTTCTTCGCGCACGTCATCGGCTCGGACGAGGTCGCCCGGCCGAAGCCGGCCCCCGACATGGTGCTCAAGGCCCTCGACCTGCTGGACGTCCCGGCCGAGCGGGCCATCATGGTCGGCGACGCGCCGACCGACCTGGCCAGCGCCCGGGACGCGGGCGTCGCTTCGGCCGCCGCGCTGTGGGCGCCCCCGGACGACGTCGGCGAGCTGCTGGCGGCCGGTCCCGACGTGGTGCTGGAACGCCCGGCCGACCTCCTCGCCATCTGCCCGGCCCTGTCGCTTCGCTGAGACCCGTGTACCTCGGGATCGACGTCGGCGGCACCAAGGTCGCCTTCCGGGTCGAGACCGACGACGGCCCGGCCGACGAGACCGCGTTCGCGTGGGCGCCGCGGCACAGCGCCGCGGCGGACCTCGCCCAGCTCGCCGGGCACGTGGCCGGGCTGCGGACGCGGCTCGGCTCGCCGCTGCGGGCGGTCGGGGTCGCCATGCCCGGCACGGTCACACCGGACGGCCGGGTCACGGCGTGGCCCAACCGTCCTGAGTGGACCGGTTTGGCCCTGGATGTGGCGCTGCAGGAGCTGTTCCCCGAGGCGGCTGTCGCCTGGGCGGACGACGGCGACCTCGGCGCACTCGCCGAGGCACGGGCCGCGGCCTGCGACAACCTGCTCTACGTCGGCGTGGGCACCGGCATCGGCGGCGGCCTGGTCCTGCACGGCGAACCCTGCCCCGGCACGGCCCGCGGCTCGTTCGAACTCGGCCACGTCGTCGTCGAGCTGGACGGGCCGCCCTGCGTGTGCGGCCGGTGCGGCTGCCTGCAGGCCATCGCGTCCGGACCGGCCACTTTGGACCGGGCGGCGCACCTTCGGGGAGCGCCGGTGACGTTCGACGACCTCCGCCACGCCCTCGATGCCGGGCGGCCGTGGGCCGTGGACGCGGTCCGCCGGACCACTCGCGCCCTGGCCGCCGCGGTGACCGGCGTGCAGGAGCTGGTGCACCCGGACCGCGTGGTGATCGGCGGCGGTTTCGCGGCCGGCCTGCCCGGGTTCGTCGGCCGGGTCTCCGAGCACCTCGCCGAGTTCGCCCGGCCCGGTCAGCTGCCGTTGCCGGCGGAACCGGCCGCGCTGGGAGGCCTGTCCTCCCTGCGCGGCGCGGTGTCCCTGGCCCGGCTGATCGCTACCAGGTGACCGGCAGCTTGATCATGCCCTGCACGGCGGCACCCGGCCGGAAGGGGATCTCCGCGGCCGCGGTCGCCAGGCGCAGGTCCGGCAGCCGCTCGAACAGCTGCTGCAGCGCGATCTCCTGGATGATCCGGGCCAGGTTCTGGCCGAGGCACTGGTGGGCGCCGAACCCGAACGCGATGTGGTTGCGGGTCGGGCGGTGCCAGTCCAGGACGTCCGGGTCTTCGCGGACGTCCTCGTGGCGGTTCAGCGCCGACGTCAGGAAGATGATGCCGTCGTCCTTGCGGATGGTGACGCCGCCGATCTCGATGTCCTCGGTGGCCACCCGCGTGATGCCGTCGGTGATGGACGTGTAGCGCAGCAGCTCCTCGCCGGCCGCGCCCCACAGCGACGGGTCCGCGCGCAGCTCGGCGAGCCGCTCGGGGTTGTCCAGCAGCGTGAAGATGCCGAGGGACAGCATGCTGGCCGTGGTTTCGAAGCCGGCGCCGAGGATGACCACCGTCAGGTCGACCAGGTCGGCGCGGGACACCTCGCCCTCGGGCGCCTCGACGAGGTCGCCGAACAGGCCCTCGTTCAGCTTGTGGCGGTTCTCGCCGGCCAGGGCGAGCAGGTACTCCCGCAGTTCGCCCATGGCGATCGCCGGGTTCTCGCCGGACAGCATCCGGGTCGTCCGCTGCTCGAAGTGGTCGTGGTCCTCGTACGGCACGCCCAGCAGGTGGCACATCACCATCGACGGCAGCGGCTGCGCGAAGTCGGTGACGAGGTCCGCGGGCGGGCCCTTCTCGACCATCGTGTCGAGCACCCGCCCGGCGATCTCGTGGATGCGCGGCCGCAGGGCGTTGATCCGGCGGTGCGTGAAGCTCGGGATCAGCCGCCCGCGCTGCACCTTGTGCACCGGGTCGTCCACGCCGACCAGCGGCGGGGTGAGCCGGTTGCGGATGCGCCCGACCACCTCGGTCGTCGCGGGGAACGCCGGGTTCCGGCGGTCGGTGGACAGCCGGGGGTCGGCCAGCAGCCGGCGCGCCTCGGTGTGGCCGGTGACGCCCCAGACCACCCGGCCGTCGTACAGCTCCAGCTGCGAGATCGGGCCGCGCCCGGCGGCCGCCCGGTAGCCGGACGGCGGCTGGTACGGGCAGGTCCGGTCTTCGGGGAAGGCGGCGATCTCGGTCACGGGTTCCTCGGTGGCGGTCATGAGCCGTCCCTTCCGGGCGGAAAAGCCTGCTGCGACGTCGTTTCGCGCCCACGTTAGGGAAGGGACGGGCCGCCGAGCATCCTGCAAGCTGGTAGGCGTGGGCGCTATCAGGTCGGGGGATGCCCGCCGGATCTTGCTTGCCCTAGCGTCCCGAAGGTGACTGCTGACACTTACCTGAGGCACCCCCACGTCGCCGGTGACGTGCTGACCTTCGTGGCTGAGGATCGGGTGTGGCTGACGTCGGTCGCGGAGGCTCTCGCGGGGACCGCGACGGCGCGGTGCGTGGTCGAGGACGCCGGTCCCGGCGGCGCGCGCGTGTCGCTGCCGCGGCTGAACCCGTCGGCGACGCGGCTGGCGTGGACGTCGGTGACGGGTGGCAACACGGTGGCGTTGCGCGGTGGCGCGCGCGAGGTCTGGTACACCGAGCTCGACGGCGGCCGCCCGCAGCAGTTGACGCACTGGGCCGACCGCAACACCGCGACCTGCGGCTGGCTCTCCGACACGGAGGTGCTGGCCCGGTCCGGTTACGGCCGCGCGGCCGACCGCCGCGCCTGGATGTTCGCCGTCCCCGTCGCGGGGCCGCCGCGCGAGGTGCCCTGCGGGCCCGCCGCGGAGCTCGCGGTGCGCGCCGACGGCGCCCAGCTGGTCGGCACGATGACGGTGTTCGAGCCCGTCTACTGGAAGCGCTACCGCGGCGGCTGCGCCGGCAAGATCTGGTACTCGCCGGACGGCAAGACGTTCGAGCCGGTCCTGCGGTCCCTCGGCGGGAACCTGACCAACCCGGTGTGGGCCGGTTCGCGGATGGCGTTCCTCTCCGACCACGAGGGCGTCGGCGCGCTCTACTCGGCGGAGATCGACGGTTCGGGCCTGCGCCGCCACGGTGACCTCGGCGAGTTCTACGCGCGCAACGCGACTTCGGACGGCAACCACGTCGTCTACGAACAGTCCGGCCGCCTCTTCCTGCTGGCGCCCGGCAGCGAACAGCCCGTGCAGCTGCGGATCCGGCTGGCGGACGCGGGCCGCGGCCGGCTCCCGCGCACCTGGTCCGGGGCCACGGCGACCGGCAGCATCGCGCTCGACCCGGCAGGCCGGCACCTGGTCGCCGAGGTGCGCGGCACGCTGCACCTGTTCCCGGCCGAGGGCGGCGAGCCCCGGCCGGTCTTCGACGTCCCGGGCGCGCGGGCGCGGCTGCCCGTCGTCACCGAGGACGCCGCAACCGTCGTCTGCGTCAGCGACCAGGGCGGCGAAGAGGGCATCGACGTCCTCGCCCAGGACGGTTCCCCGGCCCGCCGGCTGGCGCACGGGGAGCTGGGCCGGGCCCGGGAACTCGTCGTCGCGCCGGACGGGCGGACCGCCGCGGTCGCCACGGACGTCCGGCTGCTGACCGTGGACCTGGCCTCCGGCGCGCTGACCGAGCTGGTCCGCACCGACCAGGACCACGGCCCCTGCGCCGGCCTCGCGTTCTCGCCCGGCTCCGACCTGCTCGCCTGGGCGCAGCCGACGGTGTCCAAGGGCGGTGGCCGCAGCCGGATCCGGCTCGCCCGGCTGGCCGACGGCCACGTCGCCGACGTCACCCGCGGCCGGTTCCAGGACGGCTCCCCGGTCTTCACCCCGGACGGGCGCTACCTCGCGTTCCTGTCGGGCAGCACGCTCGACCCGACGGGCCCGAACCTCAACGGGCAGCTGCAGCAGGCCGGGTTCGTCCCGGGCGTGCGGCCGCACCTGGTGCCGCTCGACGGACGCGCGCCCTCGCCCTTCGACGCGAGCTACGGCGGCTGGCTGGAGGAGGACACGCCTGCGGAGAGCGCCGTGGACCTCGAGAACCTGCCCGAGCGCGTGGTGCCGTTCCCGGTCGAGGCGGGCACCTACGAGTCCCTGGTGGCGATCGACGGCGGCGTGGCCTGGCTGGACCGGCCGTCCCACGGCGTCCTCGGGGAAGCGACCCGGCACGCGCCCGGGCCGCCGCCGATGCCGCGGCTGGTGGGCTACCGGCTCGCGGACGCGAGCCGGCCGACGCTGCTGGAGAAGGCCGTCGGCCCCTACTCGGTCGCCGCGAACGGCGGCCGGCTGGCCTACCGGGCCGGCGGGTCCGTGCACGTCAAGCCGCTCGGCGACGACGGGACCGAGCTGGTCGCCGACCTCGGCGCGATCGAGGTCGAGACCGACCCGGTCGCCGAGTGGGGCCAGATGTTCGACGAGTCCTGGCGCCTGGTGCGCGACCGCTACTGGCGCGCCGACGTCGACGGCGTCGACTGGCCGTCGATCGGCGCCCGCTACCGGAAGGTGCTGGACCGGATCGGCTGCAGCCACGACCTGTTCGACGTGATCATGGAGATGCACGGCGAGCTGAGCGTCTCGCACGTCGGCGTGTTCTTCATCGGCGGCCAGGGCCGGCCCGCGCCGCCGCCCGGCTACCTCGGCGCGGACCTGGCGCCGACGGCCGGGGACGGCTGGCGCATCGAACGGCTGCTGACCGGCGACATCTCGTCGAGCATGCACCGCACCCCGCTGACCGGGCCCGGCGTGACGGCCCGCCCAGGCGACGTCATCACCGCCGTGGACGGCGAGGCCGTCGACCCGGCGTACGGGCCGATGCCGCGGCTGGCCGGGAAGGCGGGCCGGCCGGTCAAGCTGACCCTGCGCCGCGACGACACCGAGTTCCGCCTCACCGTCGTGCCGACACCGCACGAATCCCGGCTGCGCCACCACGACCTGACCGTGCGCCGCCGGGCCCGGGTGGCCGAGCGGACCGGCGGGCGCGTCGGCTACCTGCGGATCATCGACATGGTGGCGGCCGGGTGGGCCGACCTCAACCGCGACCTGGGCGAGGAGCTCGAGCGGACCGGGCTGATCCTGGACCTGCGCGGCAACCACGGCGGCGACCTCCACCCGCTGCTGGACCTGCTGACCCGGCGGGTCACCGGCTGGCACCGGCCGCGGTTCGCCCAGCCCTACACCTGGCCGTACGACACCGTCCGCGGCCCGGTCGTGGTGGTCGTCGACGAGTTCACCACCTGCGGCCCGGAAAACCTCGTCGTTTCGCTGCAGCTGCTGGGCGCGGCGACGCTCGTCGGCACCCGCACGCACGGCTCGATGACCGGCTCGATCCCGGCCGACCAGGCCCTCCTGGACGGCTCGCGGGTGTCCCAGCCGACGGTGTCGAAGTGGTGGGACGGCCCCGGCTGGCTGGACGGCCACGGCGTCACGCCCGACGTCGAGGTGGAGATCACGCCGCAGGACTGGGTCGCCGACCGCGATCCGCAGCTGGACACCGCGATCGACCTCGTCCTCGGATCTCTGGACCGCACCGGCTTCCCGGTGCCGCCGGAGCTCGGCCCGCCCACCCACGGCCGGTCGAAGGAGCTTTGATGGAGGTCATCGGAAGCGGCTTCCTCGCCGGCAACTTCGCGGCCCTCGCGGACTCCCACCCGGGAGTCGTGCTCGCCGCGTTCGGCGTGTCGGTCGCTTCCGGGATCCCCGAAGCGGATTTCGCCCGGGAGGCCACGCGGCTCTACGAGCTGATCGACCGCTGCGAGCGGCGGCAGGAGAAGCTCGTGTTCTTCTCCACCGCCTCGGCGGCCATGTACGCGGTGCCCGGCGAACCGGGCCGGGAGGACGGGCCGGTCTTCCCGTCGACCGCCTACGGACGGCACAACCTGGCGCTGGAAGCGGTCCTCGCCGCTTCTCGCGCCGACTACCTGGCCCTCCGGCTGGCCCACGTCGTCGGCCCGGCGCAGCACCCGCGGATGCTGGTGCCCGCCCTGGTGCGGCAGATCGAGTCGGGCGCGGTCCGGCTCTACCGCGGCGCCCGTCGGGACCTCATCGACGTCGACGACCTGGTCGACGTCGTGGACCGGCTGCTCGCCACCGGCGCGAGCCGGACCGTCGTCAACGTCGCCACCGGCACGGCCACCCCGATCGAACGGATCGTGGACCACCTCGAAGCCGGGCTCGGGATCCGGGCGGAGCGCGAGTACGTCAGCGAGGTGGCGAGCCAGCCGGTGTCCGTCGCCCGGCTGCACCGGCTCGTCCCGGAGACCGCCCGCCTCGGCGGCGACGGCTACTGCCGCCGCGTGCTGGGCAAGTACTTCCGGGAGTACGCCGGCCGTGCGCCGGCCGCGACCGGCTGACCGCACCGTCGACACCGAGGGATCTCTTCATGACATTCGCCGTCGAAGCCAAGCCTCGTGAAACCCTCCTGGACCGGCTCGGCACGCCGGGCGAGCCCGACCGGTTCTACACGCAGCTGGGCCGGACCGGCCTGCGCGTCAGCCGGCTCGCACTGGGCACCGTGAACTTCGGCGGCCGGGTCGAGGAGCTGGAGTCCCACCGCCTGATGGACCACGCGCTGGCGCAGGGCATCAACTTCGTCGACACGGCGAACATGTACGGCTGGCGTGTCTACAAAGGATATACCGAAGAGGTCATCGGGCGGTGGCTGGCGGCGAGCTCGTCGCGGCGCGACGACGTCGTCCTGGCCACCAAGGTCGGCAACGAGATGGGCCCCGGCCCCAACGAACGCGGGCTGTCGGCGCGGCACATCGTCGCCGCGTGCGAGGCGTCGCTGCGGCGGCTGGGCACCGACTGGATCGACCTGTACCAGATGCACCTGGCCGACCACGCGAGCAGCTGGGACGAGGTCTGGCAGGCGATGGAACAGCTCGTCGGCCAGGGCAAGGTCCGGTACGTGGGCTCGTCCAACTTCGCCGGCTGGAACCTCGCCGCGGCCCAGGAAACGGCCCGGCACCGGAACTTCCTCGGCGTGGTGTCAGAGCAGTGCGGGTACAACCTGGTGACCCGGTTCCCGGAGCTGGAGGTGCTGCCCGCGGCGCAGGCGTACGGCATCGCGGTGTTCGCCTGGTCCCCGCTGCACGGCGGCCTGCTCAGCGGCGTCCTCCGGAAACTGGCCGAGGGGACCGCCGTGAAGTCCGCGCAGGGCCGCGCGGTGCCCGCGCTGGAGGAGTGGCGCGACACGATCGCCGAATACGAACGCTTCTGCCGCGAGATCGGCCGCGAGCCGGCCGACGTGGGGCTCGCGTGGGTGCTGGGCCGCCCCGGGGTGACCGGGGTGGTCATCGGCCCCCGCACCGAAGACCACGTCGACGGCGCGATCGACGCGTTGGGCGCCCCCCTGTCCGAGGCGGAAACCGCCCGGCTCGACGCCCTGTTCCCGCCGGCCGGGCGGGGCGGGCCCGCGCCGCAAGCCTGGATGTCGTCCTGACACCTGAGAGGAAAGCTGATGTCGCAACACAAGAACCCGGGAATCCTGCCGCACGAGTCGCCGGTGGAGAAGGAGGTCCGGGAGCGGCTCACGAAGCTGCTGACCGAGACGCCGATGCCGCCGGTGTACCTGATCGACAACCTCCCGGTGTACCTGCGGCGCCACCAGCTGGCGGACCTGCTGACGATGGACGCGCTCTACCGCGAGCTGGTCGACCTCCCGGGCGTGATCATGGAGTTCGGCGTCCTGCACGGCCGTCACCTGGCCACGCTGGCGGCCCTGCGCGGCATCCACGAGCCGTACAACTCCTTCCGCCGCATCATCGGCTTCGACACGTTCACCGGGTTCCCGGACCTGAACGAGATCGACGAGGTCAGCCCGAGCGCGGCGGTCGGCCGGTTCGCGGTCCCCGAGGACGAGGTGGACCACCTGCGCGAGGTCCTCGCGGCGCACGAGGCCGGCGACCCGGTTTCGCACGTCCAGCGCACGTTCGTGGTGCAGGGTGACGTCCGCGAGACGGTCCCGCAGTACCTGGCGGAGAACCCCGAGACGGTGATCGGGATGGCGTTCTTCGACCTCGACCTGTACGAGCCGACCCGCGACGTGTTCGAGGCGATCCGCCCGCACCTGACCCGCGGCAGCATCCTGGCCTTCGACGAGCTCGGCCACCCGCGCTGGCCCGGCGTCACGAAGGCGCTGCGGGAGACGCTGGGGCTGGAGAACCTGAAGCTGCGGCAGCTGCCGCACCGCGAGCAGCCGGTGATCTACGCCAAGTGGGGCGAATAGCCACCGAAACGCCGAAAGGGCGCGCCGCGAACGATCGCGGCGCGCCCTTTCGGCGTCGGAAACTCAGCGGTGCCGGGTCAGCGAACCGGTGAACGTCCGGTTCACGTCCACCGCCGACACACTCACATACCCGTCCAGCAGCGCCTTCGTGTCGCTCCCCGGCTCGAGGACCGGCGGCGGCGTCACCGCGTTGTACCCGATCTGGTACGTCCCGTCGCCCGTCGACGTGTACGCGATCCGGCCCTGAACCACGCGGCCCACCGACGTCCAGCGCACCGGGGACGGGCCCGCGCCCGGCTGGACGTCCGGCTGGTTGACGTTCACCAGCGCCATGTCCTTCACGAACGTCCACGTCCGCGGCGACGCCAGCAGCCGGACGACGACGTCGGCCGCGGCCTTGTACGTGTCGTTCGACGGCGGGGGCGAGACCTGCGTCCCGGCGCTGACCGCCACCGCCGGCACCCCGCGTTCGACCGCGACCGTGGCCGCGCCGATCGTGCCCGAGCCGTTGACCGCGATGTCCGTGTTGGGCCCCGAGTTGATGCCCGACACGACCAGGTCCGGTCCGTTCGCCCAGCCGAGGCGCTGCGGGAGCACGCCGGTCAGGGCGATGTCGACCGAATCCGCCGGCGTCACCGACGGGCTGTCCGCCGCGCACGGGGCCGTGCCCTGGCAGACACCCAGCACCAGCCCGTGGCCGGGGGCGTTCGCGCAGTCGGCGGCGAACTCGGCCGGTACGGCCAGCGGCGGGGCGACGGCGACGAAGGGCGCGCCCGACACCGCCCGGCTCTTCCCGCTCTGCTGCCCCCACGGCCCGACGACGGCGACGTCGGCTCCGGCCCGGCACAGGGCCTGGCGGAGCACGTAGATCCCGCGCCCGTCGGATCCGTTGGCCTTCGCGGCCTGCACGCCGTCGTCGTTGACCAGCACGACCTTCTTGCCGGCCAGCGAAACCCCGTCTTCGCGCGCACTGGCCTGGGCCGGCACCGCCACCGCCGTGACCACCGCCGCGGCGACCGCGACCCGCAGAACTTTGGACAGCATCGTCCTCCTCTTCCGGTTCTTCCGATCAGTTGTGTGCGTGGACGAGCCATTCGATGCGCCGGACCACTTCGGACGGCAGGGGCAGCGCGGCGATCTCCCGGGCCAGCCCGGCCGCGGCCGCAGCGTAACGGGGATCGGAGAGGATCTCCTGGCACTTTTCCGCAATCGCCTCGGTGGTGGCCTGCTCGTGCGTGAGCATCACCGCCGCGCCCGCCTCGACGAGCCGGCGGGCCATGTCCATCTGGCGGAACTGCCCGGCGTCGGGCAGCAGCACCTGCGGCACGCCGAAGCTCAGCGCCGTCATCATCGTGCTGCCGCCGCTCTGGTGCACCAGGACGTCGCAGGTGGGGGCGAGGATGTCGAGCGGGATCCAGCCCACCTCGACGTTCTTGTCGTCCAGCCGCTCCCGCAGGGTGGGGACGGCCTCCTCGGGCACCGCCACCGCCGCTTCCACGTCGAGGGTGGCGACGTTCTTCACGATGCCCTGGACGAAGTCGTACTGGTGGTAGTCCGCCACGCCGGTCCCGACGGTGATGCCGACCCGCTTCTCCGCGCCCTTGGTGTACATCCACGGTTCCAGCCGGCACTGCGTGTTGCCCGCGAACCACCGCATCATCTGCCCGTGCTTCGACCCCGGCTCCCGCAGGCTCGGCGGCATGACCTCGATCAGCAGGTCCGGCTCGGGCAGCTCGGTCAGTCCCAGGTCCGCCAGCTCCTTCTGCAGCTGGGCCGTCGCGCCGGCGTCGAACAGCTTCGGGTCGTGGATGTCCCACGCCTGCCGCACGTACGGGACGCCGAGCCGGGCGGCCAGCAGCGGCGCGGCGTAGGCCAGCATGCCGCCGATGACGACGTCGGGGCGCCAGCCCTCCGCGAACGCCACGAGGCTGTCCATCGGCAGGGTTTCGATCACCGCGAACAGCCGGCCCGCCCAGTGTTCCCGCTCGACGGCGTCGGCCGGCACCTCCGCCAGCCCGTTCTCGGCGCGGATCTGCTCCCGGGTCAGGTTCGGCTGCATGACCGGCACCGCGGGCAGCCCGGCCGCGGCGATGGCCGGGACGACGTCGTCGGCGGCCGCGGTCACCATCACCTGGTGCCCGGCGTTGCGCAGGGCCGTGGCGAGCGAAACGTGGGCGAAGAACGTCGACGGGGTGATCCCGGCGAGCACGATGACCTTCAAGTGTCCTCCTGGCTACGATCCGTCCGCAGTGGACGGTTGCGGTTCACCACAGCGTGTGCAGGCCCGTCAGCAGGCTGCGCGCCTCGACGTTGAAGTAGTTGCTGTACCGCACCAGGTTCGTGGCCTGCCGCGCGGTCATCCAGATGAAGTCCGGCGGCACCTCGACCGGGAAGTCGTCGCCCACCTCGACGACCACGTACCGGTTCTCCGCGTGGTGGAAGCGGCCGCCCTCCTCGGAGTGCACGACGTCGTGCTTGATCGCGCCGGGCGCCGCGTCCAGGACGTGCCGCAGGTACCGCGGCGGCTCCGCGCCTTCGTAGTTCTCCGGCGTGCAGTGCACGGTCGGGGCCATCTCGATGACGTCGAACGTGCCCGCCTGGGTGCGCGCCTGGACGAGCACGTGCAGCACGCCCCCGATCCGCTTGGCCAGGAAGGCGAGCAGCCCGCGGCCGACCGGCGCCAGCATCGGCTGCGTCCAGTGCGCCACCTCGCGGTTGCTCGCCTGGACGTCGACGCCGATCACCGAGAAGTACTTGCCTTCGTCGTGGCTGATGTACTTGTCCGCGGAGTGCCAGCCCTCCACCTGGTTGAGCGGGATCCGCTGCTGCTCCAGGGAGTGCTTGGTCTTCGCCTCGGTGAACCAGCTGAGCACCGACGGCAGCTCGTGCAGCGCGCCCTTGCGCTCGGCCAGCGACCGCAGGAGCGCACCGCGGAACGAGTCCTCGTCGAGGATCGACGGCCGGTCGACGGGCGCGGCGAACGGGATGCCCGAGAGCACCGTGCGCGAGTCCATGTTGACCAGGTTGTCCACGTGCAGCAGCTCGTGCAGCTGCGCCAGGGTCAGCCAGCAGAAGTCCTCGAGCACCGGGATGTCGTCGGTGACCTCGATGACCATGTTGCGGTTGCGCTTGTGCAGGAACCACGCGCCCTGCTCGGACTGCAGCACGTCGACCAGCACCCGGCCGCGCCACGGGGCGGTGAAGTACTCCAGGTACGGGATCGGCTTTCCCTTGTGCACCCGGGTGTAGTTGCTGCGGGTGGCCTGCAGGGTGGGGGAGAGCTGGGTCAGGTTGACGTTGCCCGGCTCCATCTTGGCCTGCATCAGGCAGTGCAGGACGCCGTTGAACTCCTTGACGAGGATGCCGAGGATGCCGGTCTCCGGCTGCCGGATGATCGGCTGCGTCCAGTGCGCGTGCTCGCTGTGGTCGGTGTGCACCGCGAGGCCTTCGACGGCGAAGAACCGGCCGCTGTCGTGGACGAGGTTGCCGCTGTCGGGTTGGAAGCGCCAGCCGGCCAGCTCGCCGAACGGGACCTGGGTGACCTGGTAGCTGTTGGCCGCCTGGCGTTCGGCGAACCATTCGTGGAACACCGGGGTCGGGACCACCACGCGGTCGTGCGTGTTGGCCGATTCGGTGAACCGGCGCAGCAGGTCGTCGTCGGTCGTGGTCAGCAGCCCGGCAGTGGACATCGGCGCGCGCCCTCTTTTCCTTCGACCGTGGGATCAAGCCGCTGTCGGCCCGCATGAGTCGTCCGTAGGCTAGGGCGGCCGTCTCCGGCCGGACATCCCCCGTTCTGATAGCAGCGCACGGTTGCGCAGAGCGAACGACCAGCCTGAGGGATTTCCCGCGCACCCGCCGCCGGAGTAGTAACTGTCTGGCCGAGCAACGACCGCGCGAACCTAGGGAGACCGGTGTTCGAGACACACGAGCAGCACGTCTGGATGCGCGGGGAAGTGCCGCCCGCGAAGGTCCGGTACGACGAGGAAACGCGGATCCACCACGTGTACGGGTACGACGACGCGTTGACGGTCATGATGGATCCGGAGACCTTCTCCAGCAATTCCCAGCGCCTGATGCCGACGAAGTTCAAGTTCGCGACCGAACTGACCGACGGCAACATGGTGCGCCTCGACCCGCCGGAGCACACCCAGCTGCGCAGCATCGTCAACCGCGGCTTCACCCCGCGGATGATCGACAACCTGGACGGCCGCATCGAGTCGCTGACCCACGAGCTGCTGGACGAAGCCGAAGACGGCGACCGGATGGACCTGGTGGAGGCGCTCGCGTACCCGCTGCCGGTGATCGTGATCGCCGAGATGCTCGGCGTGCCGGGGTCGGACCGGGTCTGGTTCAAGCAGCTGATGACCAAGCACCTGAACAGCGACAAGGACGCGCTGGAGGACGTGGCGGCCGCGATGGAGCAGCGGGTCGCCGACATCCAGCAGCTGCGCGCCTACCTGGCCGAGCACACCGCCGAACGCCGTCGCACCCCGCGCGAGGACCTGCTCACGGCGCTGGTCCAGGCCGAGGTGGACGGCGACCGGCTCACCGACGCCCAGGTGGTCAACTTCGCCAACCTGCTGCTGATCGCCGGGCACGTCACGACCGCGTCGATGCTCGCCAACACGGTGCTGGCGCTGGACATCAACCCGGTGCAGGCCAAGCGGATCCGCGAGGACCGCGAGCTGGTGCCGGGCGCGATCGAGGAGTCGCTGCGGATGTACCCGCCGTTCCAGCGCATCATCCGCGCGACCATGGTGGACACCGAACTCAGCGGGGAGAAGATCCCGAAGGACCGCCTGGTTTCGGTGTGGATCGGCGCGGCCAACCGCGAGGAACGCATTTTCGCCGACCCCCACGCGTTCGACCCGACCCGCGACTACAAGCTGCACCTGTCGTGGGGCCACGGCGTGCACTTCTGCCTGGGCACGCCGCTGAGCCGGCTGGAGGGCCGGATCGCGCAGAACATCCTGTTCGACCGCTACCCGGAACTGCGCACCGACCCGGAGCGGCCCCCGGTTTCCCAGCCGTCGCCCGATTTCACCGGCCTGCAGTCCCTGCCGGTCATCCTTCGCTAGCCCGGTCGTGAGTGAGAAACAGTGTTCTAACACTGTTTCTCACTCACGACCGCGGCGGAAGGAGGGTCAGTCCTCGTAGGTGAGGTTCTTGCCGTTGGACGGGTCGAACAGCTTGATCTTGTCCGCGTCGTACCAGACCTCGAGGTCGGCGTTCTCCTTCGCCGACGACTCCGCCGACAGCCGCGCCACGATCTGGGACTCCGCGCCCGGCACGTCGGACGAACCGCTGTCCGCGGCCAGCTCCGCCAGTTCCTCGGACGTCGCCGTCTCGCCCTCCACCGTGAAGTGGGCGAACTTCTCCGAGCCCATCGACTCCAGCACGTCGATGTGCGCGGTGAACGTCCCCCCGCCGCTCTTGTCGGCCACCAGGGCGGCGTCCTCGAAGTTCTCCGGCCGGATGCCGACGATGACCTCACGCGGTGCGCCGGCCTTCTCCACCAGCTGCCGGACGCGGTCGGTCAGCGGCGTCGCGCCCAGCGCGCTGCGCAGCTCGTTGTTCTCCAGCGTCGCCGGGACGAAGTTCATCGACGGCGAGCCGATGAACCCGGCCACGAACAGGTTCGCCGGGTTGTCGTAGAGGAACTGCGGCGAGCCGATCTGCTGCACGTACCCGGCCCGCAGCACCACGACCCGGTCGCCCAGCGTCATGGCCTCGGTCTGGTCGTGCGTCACGTACAGCGTCGTCGTGCCGAGCTGCTTCTGGATCTTCGACACCGACGTCCGCATCTGGCCGCGCAGCTTGGCGTCCAGGTTGGACAGCGGCTCGTCCATCAGGAACGCCTTGGGGCTGCGGACGATCGCCCGGCCCATCGCGACGCGCTGGCGCTGGCCACCGGAGAGGTTGGCCGGCTTGCGGTCCAGGTGCGCGGTCAGGTCGAGGATCGTCGCTGCCTCCTCCACCTTCGCCCGCACTGTCTTGTCGTCCACTTTGGCCAGCCGCAGCGGGAAGGCCATGTTCTCGCGGACGCTCATGTGCGGGTAGAGCGCGTAGGACTGGAACACCATCGCGATGTCCCGGTCCTTCGGCGCCTTCTCGTTGACGCGCTGGCCGTCGATCCGCAGCTCGCCGGCGGAGATGTCCTCCAGGCCGGCCACCATGTTCAGCGTCGTCGACTTCCCGCAGCCGGACGGGCCGACCAGGATGATGAACTCGCCGTCGGCGATGGTGATGTCCACTTCGGACACGGCGAGCGCGCCGTCGGGGTACTTCTTCGACACCTTGTCGAGGACGATTTCTGCCATGACTACCCCTTCACCGCACCGGAGGTCAGCCCCGCCACGATGCGACGCTGGAAGAACAACACGAACACAATGATCGGGATGGTGATCACGACCGCGGCCGCGCTCACCTGCCCGGTCGGGTCCTCGAACTGCGAGGACCCGGTGAAGAACGACAGCGCCGCCGGCACCGTGCGCGACGCCGTGGTCGACGTCAGCGAGATGGCGAACAGGAAGTCGTTCCAGCAGAAGATGAACACCAGGATCGCCGTGGTGAACACGCCCGGCGCGGCCAGCGGCGCGATCACCTTCCGGAACGCCTGCGCCGGGGTGGCGCCGTCCATCTTCGCCGCCTTTTCCAGCTCCCACGGGATTTCCCGGAAGAACGCCGACAGCGTGTAGATCGACAGCGGCAGCGCGAACGTGATGTAGGGCAGGATCAGCCCCGGCCACGTGTCGAACAGCCCGATGTTCCGCTCGATGTTGAACAGCGGCGTCACCAGCGACACCTGCGGGAACATCGCGATCAGCAGCGACAGCCCGACGAGGACCTGCTTGCCGGGGAAGTCGAGCCGGGCGACCGCGTACGCGGCCATCGTGCCCAGCACCACCGCGATCACGGTCGAGATGATCGCGATGCCGATCGAGTTCACCAGCGCCAGCAGGAACTCCGACGTCTGGAAGATGTCCGCGTAGTTCTGCCAGGTCCACGACTGCGGGACGAACGACCCGTCGGTGATCGTGTCCTTGGTCTTGAACGACAGCGAGACGACCCAGAGCACCGGCACCAGCGCGAACACCAGCACGAGGATGTCGACGAGGCCCCACCTGACCTTGCGGCCCGTCGTGACGGTTCCCATCGTCATCAGCGCTTACCCCCGTTGTCCGAACCCGGTGCGGCCGTGCCGAACACCTTGATGAAGATGAACGCGATGATCGCCACCGTGATGAAGATCAGCACCGCCATCGTCGACCCGATGCCGAGGTTGAGGCCCTTGACGAGGTTGTCGTAGGTCTGCATCGACACCGAACCGGTGTCCTGCGCGCCGTTGGTGAGCACGTAGATGTTGTCGAAGATGCGGAACGCGTCGAGCGTGCGGAACAGCAGCGCCACCAGGATCGCCGGCTTCATCACCGGCAGCATCACCTTGGTGAACCGCTGCCACGCGCTCGCGCCGTCCATCGCCGCGGCCTTGAGCAGGTCGTCCGGCACCAGCGCCAGGCCGGCCATCAGCAGCAGCGCCATGAACGGCGTGGTCTTCCACACCTCGGCACCGATGATGATGAACAGCGACGGCCACTGCTCGGTGAGCGGGGCCGCGTCCGAGGCGAGCATGTTCGCCAGGTAGCCGGTCTTCGGCGTCCACGCGTAGTACCACGAGAACGCCGCGACGACCGTGACGATGCCGTACGGGATCAGCGCGACGGTGCGGACCAGGCCGCGGCCGACGAGCGTCCGGTGCATGATCAGCGCCAGCGCCATGCCGAGCACGAACTCGATGGCCACCGACACCACGGTCAGGAACATCGTGGTGCCGAACGCCGTCCACCAGTACGAACTGGACAGCACGGCGCCGTAGTTGTCGAAGCCGACGAACTGCTGCTGCGCCGGGAAGCGCAGGTCGTACCGCTGCAGCGACAGCCAGATCGAGTAGAGGATCGGGTAGCCGGTGACCGCGATCATCACGACGAACGCGGGCGCGCACAGCCACAGCCCGAGCCGCCGCTCGGCCCGCTTCCCTTCGGAGAGGGCGGGTTTGCCCTTCTTGTGGGACGTCGCCTCCTTGGCGGCGGTGGCCCCGGTGGTTTCGGCCGGGGTCGAGTCCTGGACGGTCACGGGATCACTCCCTTCGACTGGAGCGCGTCACCGAGCTGCTCGCGCAGCTTGGCCGCGGTGGCCTGCGGGTCGATGTCCGACGGCGGCGAAAGGACCTTCGACATGACCGTCGAGGCGTTCTGGTAGGCCGGGGTCAGCGGACGGACCGCGGCGGTCTTGAGCGCGGCGAGGATCGCGTCGCGCATCGGGTACTTGATCGCCATGTTCGGGTTGTCGTCCGACGCCGGCTTGCCCGGGTCGAGCGGGACGTCGTTGTGGTACACCGATTCGATGCTCGGCGGCACGCCGTCGTTGATCGCCGAGATCTTCTGGCTTTCCGGGCTGCGCAGGCACAGCGCCGCTTCGAACGCCTCCGGCTTGTGCTGCGAGTAGGTGCTCACCGCCAGGTCGAACCCGCCGATCGTGGTCTTGGCCGGCATCCCGGCCTCCGCCGCCGGGTAGACCGCCCACTTGAAGTGCGGGAGGTCCGCCTTCTTGTCCTTGGCGTAGGCGGCGTAGACGTACGGCCAGTTGAGCTGGAAGGCGGCCTGGCCGCGCTGGAACGCCTGCCGGATGTCGTCTTCCTTCATGTTGCTCAGCGACGGGTCCGTGAGCCCCGACGTCGAGACCTTCTTCAGCAGTTCCAACGCCTTCACGGCGCCGTCGTCCATCACCACGGACTTGCCGTCGTCGGACAGGATGTGCCCGCCCATCGACGCGACCAGCGTGTTGTAGAAGACGACGAGGCCTTCGTACTGCGCACCGGTGAACACGATTTCGTACGGCTTGCCCTGGCCCTTGAGCTGCTGGGCCTCCTGCATCATCTCGTCCCAGGTCGCCGGCGGCTTCGGCGTGACCCGGTCGTCGTACCAGAGCAGCTGGACGTTGGTGTTCTTCGTGGCCGCGTACAGCTTCCCGTTGTGGGTCGCGGTGTCCAGCGGGCCCTGCAGGACGCCCTGCGACGCCTCGGTCTTGTTCTGGCCGGTCCACTCCTCGGCCCAGCCGGCCTCGGCGAACTCCGAGACCCACGTGACGTCGAGGCCCAGGATGTCCATGGCCGTGTCACCCGCGGCCAGCCGCCGCGCCATCTGCAGCCGCTGGTCGTCCGCCCCGCGCGGCAGCTTGTTGTAGACGATCTCGTACTTCCCGGCCGCCTTCGCGTTGCAGGTGTCGACGACTTTCTGGAAGTTGTCCTCCGGCGACATGTAGATGTTGATCTTCAGGCCGGAACTCGTCCCACACCCGGCCAGCATGCCGGTCACCAATGCCCCTGCCCCCAGCAGGACTGCGGTGCGGCCGGGCGAGCGTCCCCGTTTGCCCGCGCCGATCCTCTTCCCCATAAGGCCTCCTCACCCGCGTGCACGCCGGTTACCGCGGTACCCGGTGGGCACCGCGACGCGATGAGGCGAAACCGCGCCAGCACCCCGACGTGCTAGTGCTCGGGCCGCCACGCTGGTTGGGCGAGGCCGCCCGACTGGTGTCGGACAACTTATGCCGGGCGATCACACCCCGCAAGCAGTATCGGTAACGATTCAGCCCACCGCGCGCCGAATCGTGATTTTTCCCTGGTAACAGAGGGGTTTTCTAGGGGTTGGCGGACGGCGGCTTCAGTGCCAGTTTGGCCAGCAGTTCCCGGCCCTGTTCGGCCGAGCGCGGCTGGCACAGGACGTCGTAGCGGCCGGCGACGAGCTGGCTCGCCGAGGAGAAGTCCCGGCGGCGGCCCCGCGACATGCTGTACCCGATCGCGGCGAACATCAGCCCGGACAGCACGCCGAGCACCACGCCGGTCAGCACCTGCAGCGCGAAGCCCTGGTTGACGAACAACCCGAGCAGCAGCCCGGCGAAGAGGCCGAACCAGGCCCCGGACACCGCGCCGGTGGCGAGCACGCGACCCCAGGTGAGCCGCCCGATCACGCGCTCCACCAGCATCAGGTCGACGCCGACGATCGTGACGTCGCCGACGGCGAACTCGCTCTCGGCGAGGAAGTCGACAGCCTGCTGCGCTTCGCCGTAGGTCGCGTACGACCCGATCGGCCAGCCGGTCGGCGGGGTCGGCAGCCGCGGCAGGCCACCGGGCGCCCGGCCCCCGCCAAAGGGACTACTCACCATCATCACCTGCGCACTCGTGGGTCTCGGGTGTCCATCTTGTCAAGAACACCCGGACCGTGCGAGCCGCTTACCCCGAAAGGCCGGGCAGCCTTTGTCGACAGAGCGACAATCGCCGTCACGACCGCGACTTGTACTCCCGCAGCAGGCCGCGGCTGATGATCGTCTTCTGGATTTCGCTCGTGCCCTCGCCGATGAGCAGGAACGGCGCCTCGCGCATCAGCCGCTCGATCTCGTACTCCTTCGAGTACCCGTAGCCGCCGTGGATCCGGAAGGCGTCCTGCGTGACCTCCGCGCAGTATTCCGACGCGATCAGCTTCGCCATCCCGGCCTCGACGTCGTTGCGCGCGCCGGAGTCCTTGAGCCGGGCCGCGTTCACCATCATCAGGTGCGCCGCCTCGACCTTGGTCGCCATCTCGGCCAGCTTGAACGCGACGGCCTGGTGTTCGGCGATCGCCTTGCCGAACGTCTTGCGCTGCTGCGCGTACTCGACCGCGAGCTCGAACGCCCGGATCGCGATGCCGCAGGCGCGCGCGGCGACGTTGACGCGGCCGACCTCGACACCGTCCATCATGTACGCGAAGCCCTTGCCCGGCGCTTCGCCGAGGACCATGTCGGCGCCGATCCCGTAGCCGTCGAAGACCGCTTCGGTCGTGTCGACGCCCTTGTAGCCCATCTTGTCGATCTTGCCGGGGATGGTGAGCCCGGGCGCCACCTCGCCGAAGCCCTCCGGCTTCTCGACGAGGAACGTGGTCAGGTTCTGGTGCGGCTTCTCGGCGCCCTCGTCGGTCTTGACGAGCAGCGCGATCAGGTTGGACGAGCCGCCGTTGGTCAGCCACATCTTCGAGCCGTCGATGACGTAGCCGTCGCCGGTCTTCTTCGCCTTGGTCTTGATCGCGGCGACGTCCGAACCGAGGTCCGGCTCGGACATCGAGAACGAGCCGCGGACCTCGCCGGTGGCCATCCGCGGCAGGAAGTGCTGCTTCTGCGCCTCCGTGCCGTGGCGGGTGATCATGTGCGCCACGATGAAGTGCGTGTTGATCACGCCGGACACGCTCATCCAGCCCCGCGCGATCTCTTCGACGACCAGCGCGTAGGTCAGCAGCGACTCGCCGAGCCCGCCGTACTCCTCCGGGATGGTGATCCCGAACAGGCCCATTTCCTTCATGCCCTCGACGATGTCGGCGGGGTAGGTGTCGGCGTGCTCGAGCTCCTGCGCGTGCGGGATGACCTCCTTGTCCACGAACTGGCGGACGGTCGCGAGGATCTCCGACTGCACGTCGGTCAGGCCGGCGGTCTGGGCGAGACGGGCCATCACGGCTCCCTTTCCGGAGTACGACGCCGCTCCCGGCGCTGGGTTACCGGTGAGTATGACCCGAAACGCCCGGCGCTGCTATGAGGGCGCTCACGCTCCGGGGAACCGCGCCGGGCCGGGACGTCCCCGCCCGGCCCCGGCTAACGTGGTCCCCACACGCACGAGGGGACCCGCCATGACCGACCCGTCCGGGGACAAGGACCGCCCGGCCGCCGACCCGACCGCGGCCTACGACCCGGCACCGGCCGCGGAGCCGGCGTCCTACGAGCCGGAGAAGTACGACCCGCCGGCGGGCGACGCCACCATCGCCGAGGCCGCGCCGGCGGACAGGGCCGCGGACACCCCGGCACCCGACGGCCCGGCCGTCGCCGCGGACCAGCCGGCCGGCGGGTACGAAACGATCGCCGCGGAACCGCCCGGCGCCTACGGCACCACCGCCGAGGTACCCGGGCACCTGCCGCCCGGCGCCTACGAGACTCCCGCCGCCTACATCCCCGGCACGCCGTACGCGCCCCCCGGCCAGCCGTACCCGCAGCAGCCGTACCCGCCGGCGTACGGCCAGCCGTACGCGTCGCCGTACCCGCAGCCCGTGCCGTACGGGCCGCCCTACGCCACGCCCCCGCGCACCCAGGACAACGCGCTGGCGGTCGGTGCCCTGGTGTGCTCGATCCTCGGCTTCTGCTCCGGCGTCACCGCACTGGCCGGGCTCGTCATGGGCCACATCGCGCTGAGCAAGACGAACCGCGGCGAAGCGGGCGGCCGCGGCCTGGCCACGGCCGCCGTGATCGTCGGCTACGTCGTCGTCGCGCTCTGGGTCGGGTTCTTCACCACCCTGATCATCCTGGGCAGCAGCGGCTACCTCGACGGTTAGTCCGCCGGCAGCACCGCGTCGCCGGGGCTGCGCGGCGACGGCGTCGCGTGGCCGTTCACCTCCGGGTTCGGCTCGGCCGCCGGCGGTTCGGGCGGCGGCGCGGGCTTCGGCGTCTGCGCGTCGAGGAACCGCAGCAGCTCCACCGGGAACGGCAGCACCAGTGTCGAGTTCTTCTCCGACGACACCTGCACGACGGTCTCCAGCAGCCGCAGCTGCAGCGCCGAGGGGGTGTCGGCCATCCGCGCCGCGGCCTGCGCGAGCTTGTGCGACGCCTGCAGCTCACCGTCGGCGGAGATGACGCGCGCGCGCCGTTCCCGCTCCGCCTCGGCCTGCCGCGACATCGAGCGCTTCATCGCCTCCGGCAGCGCGACGTCCTTGATCTCGACGCGGTCGATGTGGATGCCCCAGTCCAGCGCCGGGCTGTCGATCATCAGCTCCAGGCCCTCGTTGAGGCGCTCGCGGTTGGACAGCAGGTCGTCGAGGTCGCTCTTGCCGATGATCGAGCGCAGCGACGTCTGCGCGACCTGCCCGACCGCCGACCGGTAGTCCTGGACGTTGACCGCCGCGACGATCGGGTCGATGACCTTGAAGTAGACGACCGCGTCGACCCGGACCGTGACGTTGTCCCTGGTGATGCCGTCCTGGGCCGGGATCGGCATGGTCACGATCTGCATGTTGACCTTCTGGAGCCGGTCGGCGAACGGGACGAGCACCGCCAGACCCGGTTCCCGCACCTTCGCCCGCACCCGGCCGAACCGGTAGACGAGCCCGCGTTCGTACTGCTTCACCACCCGCAGGCTGGACACGAGCCCGGCCCCGCCCGCGATGACGACGGCGCTGAGAATCTCCACCACCATAGCTGCTCCCGGGGTTGCGTTTCCCCCTGAAAGCCCAGCGTACGCCCACCGGGCAGCCGACGAAACGCGCTCGACGCGGCTGCCAGGCTGGGGTGGTGACCGAGTTCCTCCGCATCCCCCCGCTGTTCGCCGCCCGGGCACCGCGCGTGCTCGGCGACGGCGCCGTCCCGTGGCTGGCGGCGCTGCCGGACCTGGCGGCCGGATACGCCCGCAAGTGGGGCCTGACGTTCGAGGGCGAGGCGATGCACGGCTACGTCGGCGTGGTCCAGCCCGCGCGCCTGGCCGACGGCACGCCGGTGGTGCTGAAGCTGGGCTGGCGCGACGCCGAGTCCGCCGACGAGCCGCTCGCACTGTCCACATGGGCCGGTCGGGGTGCGGTGCTGCTGCTGGACTCCGCGCCGGACGACGGCGTCCTGCTGCTCGAACGGCTCGACGCCGGCCGCACCCTCGACGACCTCCCGCTGCGCTCGGCGATCCCGCTCATCGGCGGGCTGGCGCGGCGCCTCGCCGTCCCCGCGCCCGCGTCGATGCGGCGGCACCTGCGTTCCGAAGCGGCGGCGTTGACCGAAGAACTCCCCCGCCGCTGGGCGGAAATCGGCGAGCCGTTCGAGAAGCGGCTGGTCGACGACGCCGTCGCGATCTGCCGCGAACTCGGGCCGTCGGCGGGTGACGTGCTGGTGAACGAAGACCTGCACTTCCAGAACGTGCTGGCCGGCACGCGCGAGCCGTGGCTGGTGATCGACCCCAAACCGCTCGCCGGGGACCTCGGGTGGGGCGTCATCCCGCTGTTCTGGAACCGCTTCACCGAGTCCACACTGGACGAACGGTTCGCGCTGATCGTCGCTTCGCACGAGCTGGACGCCGAGCAGGCGCGGGCGTGGACGCTCGTGCGGGCCGTGCAGAACTGGATCTGGATGGTCGAAGAGCACCTGGAGTCCGGCGAAGACAGCGACGACCCGGCGTTCGTCACAGTGGCGGAAATCGCTCCATGGGCAGCCAGCCGATAGTGTCAGCGCCATGGCCGGGGTCAACAGGGTTTTCGCAGCTCAGCTGTCCGGGTTGCCGGTTTTCGGCCCCGACGGCGAATCCATCGGCCGCGTACGCGACCTGGTCGCCGGGCTGCGGCTGGACGCCCAGCCGCCGCGGATCCTCGGCCTGGTCGTCGAACTGACCACCCGGCGGCGCGTCTTCGTCCCGATGCTGCGGGTCACCTCGATCGAGCCGACGGCCGTGACGCTCGCGACCGGCTCGGTCAACATGCGCCAGTTCAACCAGCGGCCCAACGAGGTGCTGGTGCTCGGCCAGCTGCTCGACGCGCACGCGTCGCTGGCCGGCTCCGGCACCCGGATCACCGTCGTCGACGCCGGGATGGAGCCGACCCGCACCCGTGACTGGGTGCTGGCGAAGCTGGCCATCCGCGAGCGGCGGGTCGGGCTGGGCCGCCGCCGGTCGGCGATGCAGGTGCTGCCGTGGTCGGAGGTGGCCGGGCTCGGGCTGAGCGACCTCGCCGTGCAGCCCCAGGGCGCCGGCCAGCTGCTCATGCTGTTCGACACCATGCGCCCGGCAGACATCGCCGCCACCGTGCGCGACCTGCCGCTGAAGCGCCGGCACGAGGTCGCCGACGCGATGGACGACGAGCGCCTCGCCGACGTCATCGAGGAACTGCCGGACGACGACCAGAAGGAGCTGCTGGCCTACCTGGCCGAGGAGCGCGCGGCCGACGTCCTGGAGGCGATGAACCCCGACGACGCCGCCGACCTGCTGGCCGAGCTGGCCCCGGCCGACCAGAGCCGGCTGCTGGAGCTGATGGAGCCGGAGGAGTCGGCGCCGGTCCGGCGGCTGCTGGAGTACTCGTCCGACACCGCGGGCGGCCTGATGACGCCGGAGCCGGTGGTGCTGACCCCGGACACGACGATCGCGGAGGCGCTCGCGCACATCCGCAACGCCGAGCTGCCGCCGGCCCTGGCCAGCATGGTGTTCGTCTGCCGCCCGCCGACCGCGACGCCGACCGGGCGGTACGTCGGCGTCGTGCACTTCCAGCGGCTGCTGCGGGAGCCGCCGGCGGAGCTGGTCGCCAGCGCCGTCGACACCGGCCTGCCGCCGCTGAAACCGGGCGCGCCGCTGGCCGAGGTCACGCGGTACTTCGCGGCCTACAACCTGACCTGCGGGCCGGTCGTCGACACCGAGGACCACCTGATCGGCGCGGTCACCGTCGACGACGTCCTCGACCACCTGCTGCCGGAGGACTGGCGGGAGACCGGGCTGCACGACACCTTGGAGGAAGACCGTGCCTGAGCTGACTTCGGGACGGCGGCTCGACCAGCCCCGCGGCCAGGCGCGGTTCCGGCTCAACATCGACCCCGACACGTTCGGCCGGTTCACCGAGCGGATCGCGCGGTTCCTGGGCACCGGGAAGTACCTGTTCTGGCAGACGCTGATCGTCGTCGTGTGGATCGTGCTGAACATCACGGCGGTGTCGCTGCAGTGGGACCCGTACCCGTTCATCCTGCTCAACCTGGCCTTTTCGACGCAGGCGGCGTACGCGGCGCCGTTGATCCTGCTGGCCCAGAACCGGCAGGACGACCGGGACCGCGTCTCCCTGGAGGAGGACCGGAACCGGGCGGCCCAGACGAAGGCGGACACGGAGTACCTGGCCCGGGAGCTGGCCGCGCTGCGGCTGGCGATCGGCGAAGTGGCGACGCGCGACTACCTGCGCAGCGAGCTGGACCGGCTGCGGGAGGACCTGGACGTAAAGCCCAAGAAACCCCGCACGCCTACCGGCTCGTAACATGGACGGGGTGACCAGTACGCAGCAGCTCCCCAGCGTCGACGACGTCCGCAGCGCGCTGAAGAGCGTGCAAGACCCCGAGATCCGGAAACCCATCACGGACCTGGGGATGGTCAAGGACGTGGTCGTCGCCGACGACGGCGTCGTGACGGTCGGGATCTACCTGACCGTGGCCGGCTGCCCGCTGAAGGCGACGCTGACCAACGACACCCGCGAAGCGGTTTCGAAGCTGCCGGGCGTGGTGGACGTGCGCGTCGAGCTGGACGTGATGAGCGACGAGCAGCGCTCCGAGCTGCGCAAGTCCCTGCGCGGCGACGCGGCGGAGCCGGTGATCCCGTTCGCGCAGCCGGGCTCGATGACCCGGGTGTACTGCGTGGCCTCGGGCAAGGGCGGCGTGGGCAAGTCGTCGGTGACGGTGAACCTGGCGGCGGCGATGGCCGCGCGCGGGCTGTCGGTGGGTGTCGTGGACGCGGACATCTACGGTCACTCGATCCCCCGCATGCTGGGCGCGCGCGAGAAGCCGACGAAGGTCGACACGATGATCATGCCGCCGCAGTCCCACGGCGTGAAGGTGATCTCGATCGGCATGTTCACCCCGGGCAACACCCCGGTGGTCTGGCGCGGCCCGATGCTGCACCGCGCGCTGCAGCAGTTCCTGGCCGACGTGTTCTGGGGCGACCTGGACATCCTGCTGCTGGACCTGCCCCCGGGCACGGGTGACATCGCGATCTCGGTGGCCCAGCTGATCCCGAACGCGGAGATCCTGGTGGTGACCACCCCCCAGCAGGCGGCGGCGGAGGTGGCCGAGCGCGCCGGCGCGATCGCGCTGCAGACGCGCCAGCGGGTGGCCGGGGTCATCGAGAACATGTCGTGGCTGGAGCAGGCCGACGGATCCCGCCTGGAGCTGTTCGGCTCCGGCGGCGGCCAGACGGTGGCCGACTCGCTGACGAAGTCGATCGGCTCGGAGGTCCCGCTCCTGGGCCAGGTCCCGATGGACCCCCGCATGGTCGCCCAGGGCGACGCGGGCGAGCCCCTGGTCCTGACCGAGCCGGAGGCCCCGGCGTCGCTGGTGCTGAAGGAAGCGGCGAAGAAGCTGACGGTGAAGGCCCGCGGGCTGGCGGGCATGATGCTGAACGTGACCCCGGCGGGCCGCTGACGCCTAACGACCGAAGGCCACCTCCCGCGGGAGGTGGCCTTCGGTGTTCCTAAGTCGCGTCCGGGTCGATCGGCGGGCGCTCCCCCGGCTTCAACGGCTCCGGCGCCGCCTGCGTCTGGGCGACCGGGTGCCCGTTCGACCCGTTGGTCCCGTTCGTGGTTCCGCCCAGGTTCGGGCTGCCGTTCGTGATGCCCTTCAGCCCCAGCGGGTCCGCGTCGCCGTCGAAGAGGTGCTGCGTCACCACTCGCTTCGGGTCGAAGTTGCGCAGGCCACGCAGGTCCTCCAGCGGCTTGCGCAGCTGGTCGAACTCCGGGCCCATCTCCTCGCGGAGCTGCTCCTTCGCGCCCGTGGCGAACTCGCGGACCTTGCGCACGCTCTTCGCGAGCCAGGACGCCGCCTCCGGCAGGCGTTCCGGGCCGAGGATGAAGAGACCGGCGATGATGAGGACGAGGATTTCCCCCCATCCGACACTGTCGAACACCCGTCTACCTCCGCTCGGAACCTACCCGCCCAGGGTACCCGTCCCGGCCCGCGCGGCGGCAGGCCGAACGCGGGAACTCAGTCGGAAGCCAGGGTTACGTCCACGACGAAGCTCGCGCCGTCGCGCGCGAGGGACACCGGGACCACTTCGCCGACGTCGTGCGCGCGGACCGCGACCGTCAGTTCGGCCGAGTCGCGCACGAGCCGGTTGCCGATCTTCGTGATCACGTCGCCCTCCTTGATGCCCGCGTTCGCCGCCGGGCCGCCGGGGGCGACGTTCTTGACCTGGGCGCCCATCGTCGACGAGCCCGCGACCGTCGAGGACGCGTTGATGCCGATGTCGGCGTGCTGGACCTTGCCGTCCTTGATCAGCGCCTTCGCGATTTTGATCGCGTAGTCGCTCGGGATGGCGAAGCCGATGCCGATGCTGCCGCCGTCCGCGCCCGCCGAGCGGATCGACGAGTTGATCCCGACCAGCGCGCCGGTGGAGTCGACGAGCGCGCCGCCCGAGTTGCCGTGGTTGATCGCGGCGTCGGTCTGGATGGCCTCGTAGGTGACCGGCGGGGCGCCGTTGTCGCCGCCGGCGGTGATCGGCCGGTTCAGCGCGCTGACGATGCCGGCGGTCACCGAGTTCTGCAGCGCCAGCGGCGAGCCGATCGCCATCACGGTGTCGCCGACCTGCAGGTCCGCGGACTTGCCGACCTGCAGCACGGTCGGGTTGGTGACGTTCACCTTCACGACGGCGAGGTCGGTCTTCTGGTCGGCGCCGACGAGCTTGGCCTCGGTGCGGGTGCCGTCGATGAAGACGGCGGTGACCTTGACGCCCGGGTCCGCGGCGGCGGAGGCGATGACGTGTTCGTTGGTGAGGATGTAGCCCTGCGGGTCGATCATCACGCCGGAGCCCTGCTCGCCGGATTCGGCGCCGGGCTTGAACACCTCGAGCGAGACGACGGCGGGCGCGACGCGCCGGGCGATCTCGGCGACCGAGCCGGCCGGCCGTTCCTTGCCCGCTTCGGCTTCGGAGATGGTGGCGGAACCGGTGAGCTCGTTGCCGGTGTTGCCGACCCACCAGCCGACGAAGCCACCGGCCGCGCCGACGAGCAGCGCGACGACACCGAGCAGGACGAGCGCCTTCGGCTGCACGCGCCGCCCGAAGAGCACCTCGGGCAGGCTCAGCAGCGCCCCGGGCGGCCGTTTGACCGGCTTTTCGTCGTCCTCGGCGGGCATGGCGGGCCCGGAGAGCACCGCGGCGGCCCCGGGATCGCGCCACGGGTCACGGGTGCCCGTCCACAGTGGCGGTTCGACGTCCGGCGCGTCACCGGTGGCTTCCCGCGGACGTTCGAGCAGCACACCTTCGGCCCCGGGCGGCCGCCGGAACGCCTCGGCGAGCGATTCGGGCGCGGGCGGGGCGAGGTTGACGCCGTTGGCCTTCTGGGGGGTGTAGAGCTTGTCGAACGCCCCGTCGACGCCGCGCGGCCGGCCGAACACGGCGGCCTGCGCCGGATCGACGGCCGGCCGCGCGAGCGGCCGCGGGCCCAGCCGGTCGGCTTCGCGCGCGCCGGGCTGCTCGGGATTCACGTTCGGCTCGGTCATCATTCCCCGGTGCAGAAGATCAGGTGGCTGGGCGTGACGATACCCAAGCCCAGTGCTCCGAGTCTGCCGGTCGGCGGGTGAAGTGGCTGTTTCTTGGGCGGGTTGCCCACAGCCCCGCCGTGATGTGGACAGAACGCCGGCGCGGAGTCGTCAACCCCGGCTACCAGGAGGCGGGGCGCCGAGCGATTCCAGGTCGCGGTCACGCTGCGCGAGGCGGGCGTCGTCCACAAACGCACGCGTCCTTACCGGCCACAGACCAACGGGCAGGTCGAGCGGTCCAATCGCACCCTGCTCGAAGAGTGGGCCTACGCACGCCCCTACCGCTCAGAACGTGAGCGACGAGATGCCTGTCCGGAATGGTTGCACACCTACAACCACCACCGCTGTTACACCGCACTCGGCGGCAAACCACCCGAGTCCCCAACCTCACCGGGCACTACGCCTAGGGAGGGCGGGGGCTGCGCTCAGCGAATGCCCGCCGGGACCGCCACCGGGGTCGTGCTCGGTGCCGTCGAAACCGGGGCCGGGTGCTGCGGCACGGCCATCTGGGCCGGCAGCAGGTTCGCCGGCTGCGGCGATCCGCCGCCCGTCTCAGGTGCTCCGTCACCGTCCGCCGACGTGCCCACCAGGGCCAGCGCGCTCAGCACCAGGCCCGAGACCACCACGCCCGCGCCCTGCGCCGCGCGGCGCTTGAAACGGCCGCCGCCGAGGACGTTCGGCGACTGGCCCAGGGGTGCCGATGATCCCAACGGCGCCACACCACCCAGCACGCCCGAGTCGCGCAGGCCGGCGACCCGGTCGGGGCGCTGGACCGCGACCAGCTGGCCGTCGGCGGTGATCGCCAGGTTGTCCGGGCTGCTCGGCAGCTCGGTGTGCTCGGGAATGGACTGCAGGCTCGCCAGGAACCCGGCCGACATCGACGGCGCCCCGGCGCGGCGGATGGTCTCGCCGGTCTGCCGCTGCGCGCGCACCTCGGCGGCGCACGCCGGGCAGCGGGTGATGTGCGACGCCGCGCGGTCGCGGGCGCCGTGGGTCAGTTCGCCGTCGACGAACGCCACCACGACGTCCGGCAGCAGGTGCGACTCGGGGAGTCCCCAGCCTCGCGGTGCGGTCATACCGTCACCTTCGCAGACTGCGGCGCGTAAGCGCGACGGCGCTCCAGCGAAGCGCGCAGCGCCTGACGGCCGCGGTGGATGCGGCTGCGGACGGTGCCGAGCTTGACGCCCAGGGTGGCGCCGATCTCCTCGTAGGACAGCCCCTCGACGTCACACAGCACGACGGCGGCGCGGAACTCCGGGGGCAGCTCGTCGAGCGCCGCCTGCAGGTCCGGGTCCAGGTGAGTGTCCGAGTAGACCTGTTCGGGGCTCGGGTCGTCGCCCACGATGCGGTCGGTGTCTTCGGGCAGGCCTTCCATCCGCACGCGCGACCGGCGGCGGGCCATGTCCAGGAAGAGGTTGGTGGTGATCCGGTGCAGCCAGCCCTCGAACGTGCCGGGCTTGTAGGAGGCCAGCGAGCGGAACACCCGGATGAAGGTCTCCTGCGTCAGGTCCTCGGCGTCGTGGGTGTTACCGGTGAGGCGGTAGGCGAGCCGGTAGACGCGGTCACCGTGTTCGCGCACGACCTCGTCCCAGGACGGCGGCGTCCAGGCCGCCTCGTCCAGGGTCACCGGCTCGGCCTCGGCAACGGCGTTCTGCATAGCGGGAGCAGGCACCTCCATCTGCGTTTCTCCTGTCTGCTCCACCCAACGCGGGTCGTCGGCACGGTGTTCCCGTGTGGTCGGATTTCAGTCTGTCCGGGTTCCTTATGGTTCTAGTGAGACTGGACTGAGAGCAGGCTGAGAACTTCTTCCCGGGTGCTTACCAGGGAGCCTGCGCGGATTTATCGACAACCAACGCTAACCTCCGTGCGTGAACACGCCCACCCCTGCGGCCGCACCGGCCGATTCCGGGTTCGTCGACGGGTACCTGCCCGACGACGAGGTGCTGTCCGCGGCCCGAGCCAGGGCCGAGGACCTGGGCTGCACCCCGCTGAGCGCGGGTGCGGGCGCGACGTTGCGTTTCCTGGCCGCGACGCTGTGCGCGAAGGCGGTGGTCGAGGTGGGCACGGGCGCGGGGGTGAGCGGCCTGAGCCTCCTGCGCGGAATGGCCCCGGACGGCGTCCTGACCTCGATCGACGTGGAGCCGGAGTACCAGCGAGCGGCCCGCACGACGTTCCGCGAGGCGGGCTTCGCACCGGGCCGCACCCGCTTGATCATCGGCCGCGCGTTGGACGTGTTGCAGCGCCTCACCCCGGGCGGCTACGACCTGGTGTTCGTGGATTCGGCGCACATCGAGTACCCGGGCTGTTACGAGCTGGGAGTATCGCTGCTGCGACGCGGCGGGATCATCGCGTTCCACAACGTACTGGCGGGCGGCCGGGTGATCGACCCGTCGCACCGAGACCCGGAGACGCTGGCCCTGCGCGAGGTGGCCAGGGCGTTCCGCGAGGACGAACGCCTGGTCCCGGCCCTGCTGCCGGTGGGCGGCGGGCTGCTGGTGGGAGCGGCTACCTGAGTTGTCCACAGGTCGGCAGGGCTGTGGACAAGGAGCTGCTCGCGGGGGTTTTCGTGGGTGGGGCCCGATAGAATGGACCAAGGGGGAGCCCCCAAGGGAGGGCGGGCGCCGGAGGTGCCCACGACGGCACCCAAACCCCAAACCCCCAACCTCAGACGCCCGACCCCGACGCCCGACCCCGCCGCGCGAGCCGCGCCGGAGCGCGAAAAGGGAGACCGCCAGAAGCGGCGGCCAGAGGTCGAGACCCGAAGCTGACCACGACGGCACCCAGACCCCCCGCAACCCCGATCCGAAGCCAGAACACGGCCGGCGGCGCCGGGTCAAGGCATCTTTCCCGCCTTGACGCGGTGCCGCCGGCCGTAGTCACAATCGAGCTTCGGGGTGCCGAGACCATCCAATCGCCGCCTTCAACGCAGCGACCCCAAACCGGCGGCTTCTGAGGTGGCGAGCCCAGCCGCCCCTTCAACGCAGCGACGCCAAATCGGCCCCTTCAACGCAGCGAAGCCCAACCGGCGCCCTTCAACCCGGCGAGACCCCAACCTCACCCCGCACCCACCAGCTCCAACCGCCCCGAGCGCACCCGCGTCCCCACCCCCACCACGGCCACCGCAACCCCCAGCCACACCACCACAACCCCAACCAGCCACCCCCACCCCGCATGCCCGTAAACCCAAGCCCCAGCCGCCCCACCAACGCTGCTACCCAGGTAATACGTCGCCGTGTACATCCCACCGACCTGTCCCCGCGCCCCCTCCGGCGCATCCGCCGCCGCCCACCCGTTAGCCACCGCATGAGCCGCGAAGAACGCGCACGTCAGCACCAAGAACCCCGCGATGACCAGCGGCAACGAGTCCGGCAGCGTCAACACCGCCCCCACCGCGGTCAACAACAACGCACCCACCAACGCCCGACGCCGGCCCACCAAAGCCACCAGCCGTCCCGCAGCCGCCGAGGACACTGAACCCGTCGCATACGCCAGGAACACCAGCGACGCGACCGCCGGCGACAACCCGAGAGGTTCCCCCGTCAACCGGAACCCGGCAGCGTTGTACAACGCGACGAACGACCCCATCGCCAGCAGCGCGACCGCGTACTGAGCCAACAAAACCGGCTTGCTCAAGGCCGTCAGAAGCCCCCGCCCCACGCCGCCGGCCCGCACAGCACGACGCCCCGGCGGCAAAGCGACAACAGTGACCGCCGAGCACACCGCGCCCACCGCAGCAACGACGAACAGCGCCCCACGCCACCCGAGCGGCCCCGCGGTGAACCCACTGGCCAGCCGCCCGAGCATCCCGCCGATCGTGTTGCCGGCGATCATCGCGCCCACCGCCGCCGCGACACCCGCCCGGCCCAGGCGTTCGGCCAGGTAGGCCGCCGCCACCCCGGGAAACCCGGCGATGGCCACGCCCTGCAGCGCACGCAGAACCAGCAACGCCGGATACGTCGGCATCAGCGGCAGCAGCAACCCGATCACCACCGACGCAATGACCGACGTCAGGATCACCGGCCGCCGCCCGACCACCTCCGACAACGCCGCGATCGGCAGGACGGCGATCGCGAGCGCACCGGTCGCCACGCTGACCGCGAGCGCCGCACCACCGGGATCGAGGTGGTACTGCGCGGCGAGCTGCGGCAACACCGGCTGCGGCGCGTAGAGCAGGGCGAACGAAGAAATCCCGGCCGCGGCGACGGCGGTCTTGACTCGACGGGTGGAGGTCACCACCCGAAAGTAAGCAGCCCTAACCAATACGTCCAATGCACGACGCTGGCAGGATCGATGCAATGACGTATGACTCGCTGTCCGCCCAGGTGGCGCCGCACCTGCCGTTGCTCGCCGCCCTGCGGGAGACGAGGAACGTCACACGCGCGGCCGAACTGCTGGGCGTGCCCCAGCCCACCGTCAGCCGCCGCCTCGCCGCACTGGCCGACGCGCTCGGCGCACCCCTGACGGTCCCGGACGGCCGCGGCATCCGCCTGACGCGCGCGGCGGAACTGCTCGCCGAAGCAGCCGAGCGCGGCCTGGCGGCGGTCGACACCGGCGTCCGGCTGGCACGCGAGGAGGTGTCGCCGGAGTCGGGGCACGTCGTGCTGGGGTTCTTGCACCTCCTCGGGCGGTCGCTGGTGCCGTCGCTGCTGCGCGGGTACCGCGCGCGGTACCCGGGGGTGCGGTTCACGCTGGTGCAGGGCTCGCGGCAGGACATGGTCGACCGCCTGGCGGGCGGCGAACTGGACCTGGCCCTGGTGGCGCCGCTGCCCACCGTCCCGGCGCTGGCCTGCGCGGGCCTGGTCGACGAGGAGATCCTGCTGTCGGTCCCGGCGGGCCACCGGCTGGCCGGGCGCGAGTCGGTGCGCGTGGCGGAGCTGGCGGACGAGGAGTTCGTGCTGCTGGAGCAGGGATACGGCGTCCGGACGCTGACGGACGAGCTCTGCGCGGCGGCGGGTTTCATGCCGCGGATCGCGTTCGAGGGCCAGGAGTCGGACACCGTGCGCGGCCTGGTGGCGGCGGGCCTGGGGGTGGCGCTGCTGCCGCGGTTCGGGCCGGGCACGCCGGCGGGGGTGGCGGAAGTGCCGCTTTCGCCGCCGCCGTACCGGACGATCGGGCTGGTGTGGCGGGCCGAGGAGCCGATGACGCCGGCGGTCGGCGGGTTCCGCGACCACGTCCTGGCGCAGGCCTGACGGCTGTCGTACGCCGCGCGGGCCGCGTCGATGTCCGGGAGGTGCGCGATGCTCCGCTCAAAGCAGGGGTGCGGCGGCTTCGCGCAGCGTCCGGCCCATCGATGTCACCCCCACCGGAGAATCCCCCGCCGCTCCCTGGGGGCCCTATGTGGTTGTCAAGCCGCAGCGGGAGCGGGTTGGCGGTAGTGGGTGCCGTTGCAGAGCATGGCGTAGAGGACGTCGCAGCGGCGGCGGGCCAGGCAGATCAACGCGGCGTTGTGTTTTTTTTGCCCTCGGCTCGTTTGCGGTCGTAGTAAGTCCGGCTGGTCGGATCAGCCAGGGCTGCGAAGGCGGCGAGGAAGAACGCGCGTTTGAGCTGGCGGTTGCGGGTTCGGGCGGGATGCTCGCCTTTGATGCTGGTGCCGGAGCTGCGGGTGACCAGGGCGATGCCGGCGTAGGCGGCGAGGTGCCCGGAAGAGGCGAAGTAGGAGGCGTCGCCGACCTCGAGCAGGATGCGGGCTGCGGTCCTGACGCCGATGCCGGGCATCGGCGTCAGGACCCCGGCAAGAGGGTGGGCATCAAGTATTCCCTCGACCTGCTCGGCGACCTGTTTGCGCTGCAGGAGCACGGTTTCAAGCTGTCGGCCCGCCGCGGGAGCACGGTGTCCGCGGCGGCGATGCCCGGGACGGTGACCGTCTGCTCGCCCAGCGCAGCCATGATCGACTCAACCAGCTTGTCGCCCAGACGGGGCGCATGGATCTTGGCGATCGCGGTGAATTTGCGGAGGCCGGCCTTGGCGATCCCGGCCGGGCCGCCGCAGCGGGAGAGGATTTCCAGCACCGCCGGGTGGCTGATCCGCGGGCCGATCGCGTGCTCGAGAGCGGGGTGGATGCCGGTGAGCAGCCCGCGGATGTGGTTGCTGATCCGGGTGGCTTCGCCGGCCAGGTCGTCGTCGAACCCGACCAGCACCTCCAGCTCCGCGATCGCCTCATCACCGACGTCGACCGGGCGCAGCGTGTGGGGCAGCGAGCGGGCGGCGGCGATGACGAACGCGTCCCGGGCGTCGGTTTTGGCGCGGGCCGGGGTAGAGGTCGGGGATGCGGCGCATCGCCAGGCCGGACAGGTAGGCGACCTGATGCCCGGCCGCGCGGGCGACCGCGACCGGCAGCGCCCCGATGGTGGCGGGCTGGTCGACCACGACCAGCAGGGTTTCATGCGCGGCGAGCGTGTCGAACAGGGCTTTCAGCTTCGGTTCGGTGTTGGGCAGCGGCCCGTCGTGCAGTCGCTTCCCGTCGGGGTCGAGACCGACCGCGTGGTGGGCTTCCTTGCCGACGTCCAGGCCGAGGAACACGCTTTAAGTGCTGCTCATCCACCATGCCGTTCGTTCGCCGCGATGTGGTCGCCGATCGGGCATCGAGCGCCGGCACCCACGTTACGACGTGACCTACCTTGCGGTGGCCGTGTCCCTATCAGCGGTCGGTCGATGCCACCAGACCCGGTGACACCACCCCCCGGATCATGCCTGCGACTGGGGGCGTCAGTCATGCCGGGCCTGGTGACCACAGCTCCTTGATCAGGAACCACGAAAAACGGTAACGGGGCGTCCCCAGGTCCATTCTATCGGCGACCACCGACAAAACCGCCCCGAGCAGCCAGTTGTCCACAGCCCGGCCGAACTGTGGGCAAACCTCAGCCCAGCGAAGCCGCCAGCTCCACCAGCGTCCGCGCCGCGAAGCCCGTCGCCCCCGGGACCACCTCGTCGTAGTTCTTCTCCGAGCGCGCCGGGCCGGCGATGTCCAAGTGCGCCCACGGCAGCCCCGCCGTGAACTCCCGCAGGAACAACGCCGCCGTGATGCCGCCCGGGCCGCCCGGTGTCTGGCGGACGTCGCCGAAGTCGCCGCGGACGTTCTCCGCGTAGTCCTCCACCAGGGGCATTCGCCACCAC
The DNA here is from genome assembly GCF_040609695.1 of Amycolatopsis sp. NPDC004625. Lineage (NCBI taxonomy): Bacteria > Bacillati > Actinomycetota > Actinomycetes > Pseudonocardiales > Pseudonocardiaceae > Amycolatopsis > Amycolatopsis sp. NPDC004625. Next base: position 27,358 of record NZ_JBEXKX010000034.1, on the reverse strand, counting down.
GCCTCGCCCACCCGGGCGCCCGCCGCGACCACCGCCGCCGCCAGGGATGAATCCGAGGCGAACAACCCGCCCGTTCGCAGGCCCAGCGACACCTTCATCGCGCCCGTCAGCGTTGCCGCGTCGACCACGTAGTCCGGGGTGAACTTGCGGATTCCGTACGCCAGCGCGTCGGCCAGGACCATCCGGCCCTCCGCGTCCGTGTTGCCCACCTCGGTCGTCTTGCCGCCGTAGTGGCGGACGATGTCGCCCGGGCGGTACGACGAACCCGAGACGTGGTTCTCCGCGCACGGGACCAGCGCCGTCACCCGGACCGGCAGCCCCAGCGCCGCGATCGCGCGGGTCGCCGCGATCACCGCCGCGCCGCCCGCCATGTCCGTGCGCATCAGGTGCATGCCGTCGGCCGGCTTGATCGACAAGCCGCCCGTGTCGAACGTGATGCCCTTGCCGACCAGCAGCAGGTGCCGGGTCGCGCCCGCCGGCTTGTACGTCATCTCGACCAGCCGGGGCGGCCGCGCCGAACCGCCGCCGACGGCCAGGACGCCGCCGAAACCCTCCGCCGCCAGCCACTTCTCGTCCCGGACCGTCACTTCGACGCGCGGACCGGCCACGCGGGCCGCGGTGTCGGCCAGCCAGGCCGGCGTCTTCACGTTGGACGGCGTGTTCGCGAGGTCGCGGGTCAGCGCCGTCGCCGCCGCGAGCGCCGAAGCCCGCTCGACCAGCGCGGGCAGCGCCGGGTCTGCCGACACGAGCCGAATGGTCCGCACCACCGGCTTGGGTTCCTCGGCGGTCACCTTGAACCGGTAGCCGCCGAGCAGCAGGCCCAGCACCAGCTCGGTCACGTGCTCGCCGGACGCCTCCTCGGGCAGCTCCAGCTGCACCGCGCGGAACGCCTTGCCACCGCTTTCGACGTCTTCAGCCAGCGAAGCGTGCACGGCACGGACCAGGGCCGCGCCGGTCTTGCGGTACTGCTTCGGCTCGCCGTCGCCCAGCCCCGCCACCCAGCGCGGGCCGGCGCCGGGGAGCGTCTGGACGTCACCCGCCTTGCCGCTGATCCGGACGCCCTCGAGCTCCAGGGGCTCGACGTCATCGTTGTCGGGCGCGGCCACCAGCCGGGCCGTCGGGAGGCCGCGGCGGAGTTGGTCCGCGACCTCGATGTCGAGCAGGGTAGCCGGAACGGGCGGTAGCGGATTACGCACAGTGAGCAACCTTCGGGCGCAGAGGAACCGCGACCCCGGCCTCCGAAGGGAGACCGGGGTGCGACGGAAGGACGGATCGAGGGAGCCGGCTCAGCCGGTGACCTCCGCCAGTGCGGCGCCGAGGTCCTTCGCTTCTTCCGCGGAGAGTTCGACGACGAGTCGCCCACCACCCTCGAGCGGTACGCGCATCACGAGGCCCCGCCCCTCCTTAGTCACTTCGAGGGGACCATCTCCGGTCCGGGGCTTCATGGCCGCCATAGCGTGCTCCCTCCGTCTCAACCGGCGCGCCCGGGTCGCGCTCGCGTGAAAGCCAGCCGGGTCTGGTGTCCATTGTCCCTCATCAGCGGCCGGGCGCATCAGCGGAGGGGATCTTTTGCCGCCGTATCGGTGCTGGTATGCGGCCCGCGCGAGGTGGAAGACTCTCGGGCGACCGAAGTTTTCCGCGCAAGGAGAAGACGTGACCACATCCGACGTCCTGTTGACCGCCGACGCCGACGGGGTGCGCACCCTCACCCTCAACCGGCCGCAGGCGTACAACTCGCTGACCGTGGAGCTGAAGGAAGCACTGCTCTCGGCGCTGCGCGAGGCGTCCGGCGACGAAGCCGTCCGCGCGGTCGTGCTGACCGGTTCCGGCAAGGCGTTCTGCGCCGGGCAGGACCTCAAGGAGCACGTGGGACTGCTGCAAGCGGGTGACCCCGCCCCGCTACAGACCGTGAAGGAGCACTACAACCCGATCGTCAAGGCGATCGTGTCGATGGAGAAGCCGGTGATCGCGGCGGTCAACGGCACCGCCGCCGGCGCCGGTGCCGCCTTCGCCTACGCCAGCGACCTGCGGATCGCCGCCGAGTCGTCGTCGTTCCTGATGGCCTTCGCCAACGTCGGGCTGGGCCCGGACTCGGGCGCGTCCTGGACGCTGCAGCGGCTGGTCGGCCTCGGGCGGGCCGCCGAGCTGATGCTGCTGGCCCGGACCGTCGACGCGGCCGAGGCGCTGCGGCTCGGCCTGGTCGGCGAGGTCGTGCCGGACGCGGAACTCGCGGCCCGCGCCCAGCAGGTGGCGGCGAAGCTCGCGGCCGGCCCGACCGTGGCCTACGCGAAGATCAAGAGCGTGCTCAACCTGGCCGCGCAGTCGACGTTCGAGGAAGCCCTCGACGCCGAGGACGCCGCCCAGGCCGCGCTCGGCGCGACCGCCGACCACACCGAGGCCGTCGAAGCCTTCGTCGGCAAGCGCAAGCCCACCTTCCAGGGCAAGTAAGCAGTCTGCCGCGGCTGGTCGTGAGTGTTTAGGCGGGTTCTAACCCGCCTAAACACTCACGAGGCGCGGAAGCAGCCGGAGACGTGGTCGTCGACCATGCCGGTGGCCTGCATCAGCGCGTAGCAGGTCGTCGGGCCGAGGAAGACGAAGCCGCGCTTCTTGAGCTCCTTGGCCATCGCCTTGGACTCGTCCGTGATGGCCGGGACGTCGGCCATCGTGCGAGGACGGACGTGCGAAGCGGGCGCGAACGACCACAGCAGCTCGTCCAGTGGGGTGTCCAGGGAAGCGATCGCCCGAGCGTTGTTGATCGCGGCCAGGATCTTCGCCCGGTTCCGCACGATCGATGCGTCCTGCATCAGCCGCTCGACGTCGGCGTCGCCGAACTTCGCCACCTTCGCCGGCTTGAACTGCTTGAACGCCTTCCGGAAGCCCTCCCGCTTGCGCAGGATCGTGATCCACGACAGCCCCGACTGGAACGACTCGAGGCAGAGCCGCTCGTACAGCTCGTCCTGCCCGTGGAGCGGCACGCCCCACTCCGTGTCGTGGTACTCGACGTAGTCCGGCGCCGAATTGCCCCAGCTGCACCGCGCGACGCCGTCGGCGCCGGCCAGTTCACTCATTCCCACCCACCGAATAGTCCTCCGCGAACCGCGCGAACCGCCGCAGCGACTGGCGCACCCCCAGCGCGAACGCCGGCCGCACCACCGGCCAGCCGAGCCGGCCCAACGGCCCGAACGGCAGCCGCAGGTGCTCGGCCCAGACGAACGTCGAGCGCGTCGCGCCCTTGGCGACGACCTGGAACGTGCCCGTGCCCTGCACGAAGCTGCCGAGGTGCCGGACCGCGCACCGCACCGGCGGCTCCCAGCTGGTGATCTCCATGGTGTCGGTGAAGCCGATGCCGGCGACCCCGGTGAACGCCGAAAGCCGCGACCCGACGCTGCGGCCGTTGCCCTCGACGACCTCGACCTCGGTGCCGAGCATCCACTCGCCCTGGCGGGTCCAGTCGGTCAGAGCGAGCCAGGTCGTCCCGGCCGGGGCGCGGACGTCGACCGAAAGCACCAGGTCCGTCACGGGGCGGCCTCGGGCGAGCTCTCCCGCTCCGGCTCGCGCTGCTCCAGTTCGGCGACCCGGGCCCGCAGCTCGTCGATTTCGACGCCGAGCCGCCGCACCACCCAGTCCACTTCGGACATCTTGTAGCCGCGGAAGACCAGCTGGAACCGGACGTCGGTCAGGTCCTCGCCGGTGATGTCCTCGGCGGGCAGCCGCGTGGGCGAGCTGCCCGGCGGCAGCGGGGCGAGCTCCTCACCCCGGCCGAACACCACCGCGGCGAGCAGGAACACCACGGCCGCCACCAGCAGCATGACTACGAGGTAGATCAGCGCGGTCGTCACGCGACGATCGTGGCATACCCACCCCACGACCGTCTCGCGAGCACGACGAGCCGGACGGAAAGGAGCACCCAGGCGACCATCAGCAGGACGCAGGGAACGCTCAGGAACAGCCGCGAGACGTCGACGAGGCCGGTCGAGCCGATGACCAGCCCCACCGAGGCCAGGTTGATGCCGACGGCCAGCGCGATCAGCGCGCCGCAGAACCGCGCGAGCCGGACGGCGTCGAGCCGGCGTGACAGCCACCGGATGCCGACCAGGGCGATCACGCCGATTACCGGCACGACGAACACGGCGCCGTGCGTGGCGTGCGCGATCACGCGGTACCACTCCGGCGTCGGCGTCGAAAGTTTCGTCCACTCACCGAAGGTGAGGATCCGCGCGTAGTCCCACGCGATCTGCATCGCCGGGACGCCCAGCACGAGCTTCCACAGCGTGCGGACGCCGCTGAGCATGCCGAGCTCGGCCTGGTAGTCGCGGGCGACGACGGCCGCGGGGCCGAAGTCGGCGACCGCCCGGCGCTCGGCCTCCTCGTCGGTCCAGCCGCCGGCGCGGTAGGCGTCGGCGGCGTCGTGCAAGCCGTCACGGGCCTCTTCGAGCAGGTCGGCCTTGAACCGGCCGCAGCCGTGCAGCCGGCGGTCCAGGTCCCCCAGGTACGCGTCGATCATGCTTCCAGCACTCCCCCGATGACCGCGGTGAAGTCCCGCCAGTCCGCGCGTTCGGCGGCCAGGGCCTGCTCGCCGGAGTGGGTCAGGCGATAGGTCCGCCGTTTGCGGCCGGACACGACGTCCCATTCGCTGGCCAGCCAGCCGGCCCGCTCGAGCCGGCGCAGCGCCGGGTACACGGTGCCGGTCGGCAGGTCGAGCGCGCCGTCGCTGCGCAGCTGGAGCGCCTCGATGATCGCGTAGCCGTGCAGTTTCCGGCCGTCGAGCACGGCCAGCAGCAACGCGTCGAGGTGCCCGCGCAGGGTGTCCGCCTTCATGAGTACGCAGTCTACACGTCGTCTTGCTACATGTAGCCAGGCTATGCGTAGCCTGGCTACATGAACGCCCTTCCGATCGCGAGACTCCAGTTCGCGACGACGACTTCGTTCCACTTCCTGTTCGTGCTGCTCACCCTGGGGTTGGTCACGCTGGTGGCCGTGCTGCAGACGCGCTGGACGTTCGGCGGCAAGCCCGAGCTCCTGCGGATGACGCGCTTCTGGGGCCGCCTGTACGTGATCAACTACGCGCTGGGGATCGTCACCGGCATCGTGATGGAGTTCCAGTTCGGGCTGACCTGGACCGGCCTTTCGGCCTTCGCCGGCGACGTCTTCGGCGCGCCCCTGGCCATCGAGACGCTGGTCGCGTTCTTCCTGGAGTCAACCTTCCTCGGCCTGTGGATCTTCGGCTTCGGCCGGTTGCCCAAGGGGCTGCACCTGGCGCTGATCTGGCTGGTCACGCTGACCGCGTACGCATCGGCGCTGTTCATCATGCTGGCGAACTCGTTCCTGCAGAACCCGGTCGGCAGCCACCTCGAGCACGGCGTGCTGCGCCTCGACGACTTCGGCGCGCTGTTCGCCAACCCGGCGCTGGCCGCGTCGCTGCCGCACGTGCTCGGCGCCGCGCTGGTCACCGGCGGGTTCTTCGTCGTCGGCGTCAGCGCGTGGCACTTCCTCAAGCGCACCACCGAGGTCGAGTTCTTCCGCCGGTCGATGCGCGCCGGCGTCGTCGCGGCGCTCGTCGGCTCGGTCTTCGTGGTGAACCAGGGGTTCGCGCAGTTCGGCGAGCTGGCGAAGTACCAGCCGGACAAGCTGAAGACCGGCGGCGTCGGGCTGCCGCTGGGCCTGATGATCATGCTCGGGTTCGTCATGCTGCTGTGCGCGCTGCTGGGGACCCTGCTGCTGGTCCGGAACTGGCTCACGAAGGCGCGGTTCCTGCACTACCTGATGGTCGCGGCGATCCCGCTGCCGTTCGCGGCCGCGATCCTCGGCTGGCTGGTGCGTGAGCTCGGCCGTCAGCCCTGGCTGGTCTGGGGGAAGCTGCGCACCGCCGACGCCGTCGCGGGCGTCCCGGCCGGCCAGATCCTGTTCTCCTTCATCGCTTTCACACTGCTGTTCGCCGCGCTCGCAGTGGCCGACTGGGTGCTCATGGCGCGGGTCGCCAAGCGCGGCCCGGAGCCGGCCGGCGAGCCCGCCGAGCTGCCCGTCCTGAGCGGAGTCTGACCGATGGTGACCTTCTGGTGGTGCCTGCTGGGCCTGCTGACCTGCGGGTACTTCGCGCTGGCGGGGTACGACTACGGCGTCGGGATGCTGCTGCCCGGCTTCGAAGCCGACGAACGGCGGCGACGGCGGCTGCTCGGCGCGCTCGGGCCGTTCTTCCTGGCCAACGAAGTGTGGCTGGTGGCCGCGGTGGGCCTGCTGTTCGGCGCGTTCCCACACCTCGAGGGCAAGGTGTTCGCCGGGGCGTACGTCCTGGTCGTGACGCTGCTGCTCGGCCTGGTGACGTTCACGGCGTCGATGCAGCTGCGCAGCCGCCGCCCCGACGCCCGGCGCGGCGCCTGGACGGCGGGCATCGTGGGCGGCGCGCTGGTGACGGCGTTGTCGTGGGGCCTGTTCCTCGGCAACGTGGTCGCCGGGCTGCCGCCGGTCGGTGACGTGCTCGCCCTGTTCACCCCGTACGCGGTGCTGTGGGGGCTCGGGTTCGTCGCGTTGTTCTGCCTGCAGGGGGCGGCTTTCCTGGCGGTGCGGGCACCGGCCGAGCTGGCAGGCCGCGCGGTGCGGCTGGCTCGCGCCTTCTCGGCGCCGGTGTTCGCGTTCCTGGTGATCGCTTCGGTGTGGGGCTACTTCGCGCTCAAGGGCGTTTCGGCGCTCGGCGCGGGCGCGGTCGTCCTGGCCTTCGCGGCTTTCGCCGTCACGCGGACCGGGCTGGCGGTGCGGCGGTACCGGGTCGCGCTCGTCGGGTCGATGGTGCTTTCGGCGTGTCCGGCGCTGCTCGCGGGCACCCTGCGGTTCCCGGCCGTGCTGGTGTCGGCGCGGGACACGCTGACGCTCGAGCAGGCGGCGACGGCGCCGGAGACGTTCGCGGTGCTGGCCTGGTTCGCACCGCCGTCGCTGGTGGTGCTGCTGGTGGTGCAGTGGCTGACCTGGCGCGCGCACCGCCGTCCCGTCGACCAGCACTCGCTGCTGCACTTCTAGGGGGACGCCGTGCCTGCTTTGCCCGGACTCCGGCGGTATCTGTGCGTTCTCGGCCTGCTCGGGGTGCTCACCGCGGCGGCGGTGCTCCTCCAGGCCGAAGGGCTCGCCACCCTGCTCACCGGTGGCGGGATTTCGGTTTTCCTGGTCGTGGCCATCGCCGCGCGAGTGGCGCTTTCGTGGGGCCACAGTGTGGTGGGCGAACGGTTCGCGGCATCGGTGCGGGGGTCGTTGCGCCGCCGGCTGCTTTCGTCCACTTCGGACCGGGCGGGCGTCGTCGCCACGCAGATCACGCGCGGTGTCGACGCCACGGACAGCTACCTGACCGGGTACCTGCCGTCGCTGGTGGTTTCGGTGGTGGTGCCGGTGGCGGTGGTCGCGCGGCTGTTCGCGGCGGATCTGACGTCGGCCCCGGTCGTGGTGGCCACGCTGCCGCTGATCCCGGTGTTCGCGATCCTGGTCGGGAAGCACACCAGGGCGTCGGTCCAGTGGCAGCTGCTGACCCGGCTGGGCGGGCACTTCCTGGACGCCGTCCGGGGCCTCGGGACGTCGAAGGTGTTCGGCCGGGCGGCGGCGCAGGCTTCGGTGGTGCGGTCGATGGCGGTCGCCCACGCCGACGCGACCATGAAGACGCTGCGGGTGGCGTTCCTGTCGGCGCTGGTGCTGGAGCTGGTGGCGACGTTGTCGGTGGCGTTGGTGGCGGTGCCGATCGGGTTCCGGCTGCTTTCGGGCGGCCTGGAGGCGCGCCCGGCGTTGGTGATCCTGCTGCTCACCCCGGAGGCGTACCTGCCGCTGCGAGCGGCGGGCGCGAAGTTCCACGCGGCGGCGGAGGGGTTGACGGCGTTGCGGGAGGCGCTCGCGGTGCCGGTGGTTTCTGTTTCTTCGAGGGCGCTTTGCCGGCGGCGGGGTGCGCCTTCGCTGGTGTTCGAACGGGTCTCGGTGTCTTACGACGGGGTCCCGGCATTGTCCGATGTGGACCTGGTCGTGCCCGCGGGTTCGCGGATCGCCCTGGTGGGGCCGAGCGGGTCGGGGAAGAGCACGGTGCTGTCCGTGCTGCTGGGTTTCGTGACGCCCACGTCGGGGCGGGTCCTGGTGGACGGGGTGGACCTGCGGTCGCTGTCGTCGCCGGACTGGCTGGCCGACGTGGCGTGGGTCCCCCAGCGGCCGACGTTGTTCCGGGGGACGCTGGCTTCGAACATCGCCCTGGGCTCTCCGTCGGCCGACGTGCCGACGGCCGCCCGGGCGGCAGCGCTCGACGCGGTGGCGGCGGGGTTGCCGTCGGGGTACGCGACCCCGGTGGGCGAGCTGGGCGAGGTGCTGTCGGCGGGCCAGCGGCAACGGGTGGGCCTGGCCCGGGCGCTGGCGCGAACCTCGGCGGGGCTGGTGTTGCTGGACGAGCCGACGGCCCGGTTGGATTCCCGGACGGAGTCGGCGGTGCTGTCGGCCACCCGCCGGTTGCTACCGGAGCGGACGGCGGTCCTGGTGGCCCATCGGCCGGCGATGCTGGCGTTGGCGGACCGCGTGGTGGAGCTACGCGGCGGCCGGGTGCTTACGGGAGCGGCGGCGTGAAGTCAAGTTCGCTGTCCACAGGGGAGCAGTTGTCCACAGATCGCCGAGCGGCCCTTGTTTGCCGGCCGTCGGCCTGCGCCGCAACACGTGGCCGCACCCCTTCTCCGCACCAGGAACTCCACATGAAAAACACCTCCTCTCGCGACCTGCCCCGGACGACAAGGACCACTCTCGGGGTCTGGGGTGTCTCCACAAAGGACCTCATCCGCCTCCTCCGCGCCGCCCTCCTCGGCGCCGCCGCCGAACTCGCCGCCCTTGCCCTCATGGCCACCGCCGCCTGGCTGCTTCTCCGGGCCGCCGAACGGCCTCCGCTCGCTTCGCTCACCCTCGCCATCGTTGCCGTCCGGACCCTTGCGCTTCTCCGTGGTGGCCTGCGGTACGGCGAACGGCTTGCCGGGCACGAAGTCGTCCTGCGGTGGCTCGGTGACCTCCGCTCCCGCGTCTACCAGGCCCTCGTGCCCGGGACCACGTACTCCGGCGGTGACCTCGTCACCCGGCTCGTGTCCGATGTGGACGCTCTGCAGGACGCCGTCCTGCGGTGGCTGCTGCCTGCCGGGGTGGGTGCCGTTGTGGGGGTCGTCGCCGTCGGCGTCACCGCCGCCGCGTCTGCCGAATGCGCTGTCGTGCTCGGCGCCGGGCTGCTCGTTGCCGGGGTTCTCCTCCCGTGGCTCGTCGTCCGCCGCACCGCCGAAGCCTCGCGGGCGACCGCCCCGAAGAAGGCCGAACTCGCCGAACGGGCCGTCGAGCTCGTCACCGGGCACCGGGAGCTCGTCGCCGCCGGCGCGCTCGGGGAACACCGCGAGCGGGCCACGCGCGTCGTCGACGAAATCACCGCGGGCGAACGGACCCCCGCCGTGTGCACCGCCGCCGGGGTGCTCGTCCAGCTCGGCACCGCCGTCGCCGTCGGGCTGCTCTGCCCCGCCTCGGTGCCGGCGACCGCGGCCCTCACCCTGGCCGCCATGACGGCGTTCGAGGTCGTTCTCCCGCTGATCGGCGCCGCCCGGCGCGTACCCGAAATGCGCGCGTCCGCCGGGCGGGTGCGGGCCGTGCTGGGCGCACCCGCCGTCCCCGGGGGGACCCGCGCCGCGGAAAACGGGCACTTCCGGCTCGAAAACGCCGGTGTCCGGCACCCCGGACGGCCTCCCGCACTGCAGAACCTCGACCTCGACCTTCCGCCCGGCAAGCGCGTCGGCATCCTCGGCCCCAGCGGCGCCGGGAAGACGACCCTCCTGCGCCTCCTGCTCGGCCGCGAAACCCCCACCGAAGGCCGGGTGACGCTCGACGGCCACCCGCTCGCCGAGTACGCCGACCTGTCGAAGGTCATCTCGGGCGCCGAAGCCGACGCCCACGTCTTCCACACGACCGTCCGCGAGAACCTGCTGCTCGCGAAAGCCGACGCGACCGACGAAGAGCTGCGAGCAGCCTGCGAAGCCGCCGGCTTCGACCTGGACCTCGACCGCGACACCGGCCCGGACGGCGACGCGCTGTCCGGTGGGCAACGTCAGCGGCTGGTCCTCGCCCGGGCCGTGCTGGCCGCGCCGCCGGTGCTCGTGCTCGACGAGCCCGTCGAAGGCCTCGACCCGGCCCACGGCGACGCCGTCCTGAAGCGGGTCCTCGCGGCGGCGAAGGGCAGCGTGGTCCTCGTCACCCACCGGCCCGAGCACGTCGACGGCTTCGACGAGGTGCTCACCCTCGAGGACGGGCGAGCACTTCCCGCATCGGCGGCCGGTCGGCGACCGGGACGTCCGTGATGTCCGGCAGCCACTCCTCGTCGACCTGCACGAACTGCGTGAACGGCGCGTCCGCCGCCGGGACGCCGCAGCGGTCCAACGCCGTGCCGAGGATCTGGCGGGACATCACGCCCAGCTGGCGCAGCGACCGGTTCCGGTGCTTGCGGACGCCGAGGTTCACCTGCGCGAGGCCGGCCAGGCCGTACCGCGCCTCGGCGTCGAGCAGCAGCCCGATCTCGACGCCGTAGCCGGCCGCGAACGGCACCGACTCGAGGAACTCGCGCGTGCCCGCGTACTCGCCGCCGAGGGGCTGGACCAGCCCGCCGAGCGCCGGGCGCAACGCCGAGAGCACCGGCCGCGCGAGCAGCTCGGTGACGCGGCCGCCGCCGCTGCTCTCCAGCCGCAGCGGACGGCGGTAGAAGCCCTTGACCAGGTGGACGCCGGGTTCGGTGACCAGCGGCCCGAGCAGCGACGGCACGAACGCCGGGTCCGGGTCGACCAGGTCCGAGTCGAGGAAGACGACGAAGTCGCCCCTGGTCGCGGCCAGCGAACGCCACAGCACCTCACCCTTGCCGGGCACCGGCGGCAGGTCCGGCAGGACGTCCTCGCGGCGCACCACGCGCGCGCCCGCGGCTTCGGCGGTTTGCACCGTGGCGTCGGTGGAACCCGAATCCACGACGACCAGCTCGTCGACGACACTCCCGAGGAGGGGACGCACCGACGCGACGACGTCACCCACGGTCCGCTCTTCGTCCAGGGCCGGTAGCACCACGGAAACCGTCCGGTCACCCTTCGCGGCCAGGATGTCGTCGGGTGTCCACCCGGGCTCCTGCCACGTACGCCGCTCGAACCAACTCACGAGTAACGATCGTGCCATGCTGGTGGCACCGTCACCGAGGAGGAGGACCACTTGATCGCGCTGCTTGTCCGGTTCGTGCTGGGCCCGCTGGCCAGGGCGGTGTACCGGCCCGAAGTGCACGGCGTGGAGAACGTGCCCGCGACGGGCCCGGTGCTCCTGGCGGCCAACCACCGGGCGGCGCTCGACACCGGCGTCATCACCTTCGCGACGCCGCGGCAGGTCAAGTTCCTCGGCAAGGCGGAGTACTTCGCCGGCAAGGGCCTGAAGGGCAAGGCACTGGCCGGGTTCCTCGGCGGCCTCGGGTACGTCCCGGTCGAACGCGGCAACGCCCAGGCCGGCCTGGCCGCCCTGGAGGCGGCGCGGAAGGTGCTCGACGCGGGCGGCGTGTTCGCGATCTACCCGGAGGGCACCCGCTCCCTCGACGGCCGCCTGCACCGCGGCCACACCGGCGTCGCGGCCTTGGCCCTGGCGACCGGGGCGAAGGTGGTCCCGGTCGCGCTGACCGGCACCGAGAAGCTCCAGCCGGCCGGCGCCCGCATCCCCCGCCTGGCGAAGATCGGCATCACGTTCGGCAAGCCGCTGGACTTTTCGCGGTACGAGGGCCAGGACTACGCCCCGGCGATCCGGCGGTCGGTGACCGACGAGGTGATGTACGCGATCCTGGAGATCTCGGGGCAGGAGTACGTGGACACCTACCACAAGCGGCCGAGCGAGGGCGTGGCTTAGTCCACGAGCCTCGACGCGTGGCTGTAGCCGATCGTCAGGCCGGTGGACGACCGGCCCGGCGGCCGGTAGTAGTAGCCGATGCCGTGGGCGGTGACGATCACGTCGTTGCCGAGCCCGCGCCCGCGCAGTTTCGAGCGCAGCGCGTTCACCAGGACCGGCAGGGACCCCTTCGGCAGCGGCCCGGCTGCGCCCCGCACGTGCGCCCCGATCGCCTCGGCGGGCTGGGGCACGCCCGCCTCCCGGACCAGGAACTCCAGCAACCGGTACTCCCGCGGCGCCAACGGAAGGCCGGTACCGGTGACCTGGATCTGCCGCAGGACGAAGTCCACCCGGAGAACTCCGTCGTCGTACACCGCGTCCAGCCGCGGGGCGCGGTGGCGCAGGACGCTGCGCATGCGGGCGAACAGCTCCTCGATGTGGAAGGGCTTGACGAGGTAGTCGTCGGCGCCGCAGTCGAGCCCGCGGATCTTGTCGTCGTCCTCCCCGCGGGCGGTCGTGATGATCACCGGGACGTCGCTGACGGCCCGGAGCTTGCGCAGCACCATCAGGCCGTCGACGTCGGGCAGTCCCAGGTCGAGCAGCACCAGGTCGGGGCGCAGGGACAGCGCTTCGCTCAGCCCGCTGACGCCGTCGCGCACCGTCCGGACCTGGTAACCCCTGCCCCGCAGCACGGTGCCGAGGGCCTCGGCCACCGATTCGTCGTCTTCGACGAGCAGTACTTTCCCGCGTTCGGTGGGCCGCGGAGCCGGTTCACGGTGCGGGGCGGCGATGCGCCGTGTCTCGACCGCCGTCGCGGCCGCGCCCTGGCCGACCAGGAACGACAGCGCCAGCTCGCGGCAGGCCGGGCAGACCTTCAGCTCGCGCCCGTCCACGGCCAGCACGAACACCGCGCCCCGCGCGCACCGGCTCCCGGCCACCTCGATCTCGCACCGGCGGGCCAGCCGGGCCCGGTCACGCTCAGCTTCGCGTTCCCGGGCGCGGTGGGCCTTCGACCGGCACCTGTCCGAGCAGAACTTGCGGGGGCGGCCGGTCTCGGTGGCCTCCGGCAGTGGCTCGCCGCAGACGGTGCACGAGGTCGTCATCGGGCCGTCCCCTCCCCGATCCGCCGCAACGAAACCACTTTCGTGTCACTCCCAGGATATCGGCGCTTGGCCCACGGCCGCCGGTGTTGTTCCCTGGTGGGGAAGGTCCGGCCGCCTCGCGACGGCCGGACCGGTGTCACGATCGCCCGTGCTTGCCGGCGTCGACGATCGCGTCACCCACCACGATGAGCGCCCTCGCCGTGCCGGCGAGGGCCTCGTCATTTCTCAGCGGCGCCACGACGACCTCCACGAGCACGAGGACCACGCGCACCGCCCGCCAGGCCGGGCGGGCCCGGCGACGGCACCACTTCGCGACCCGGCGAGGCTTCGACCGGGCCGTCCGGTCCGCGGGAACGACCACTTCGGCGACCTCCTCTCGACAGCGGACGCGACCATCGCGGGCTGTCGCGACGAGCCCCGCGGCAACGGAAGCTGCGGGAGGAGATCGTCGGGTAGTTCCTTCGGGACCGGGTGGTGAAGCCACCGTGCCGCGCCGGAAGCAGGGCGCACAAGATCAGGCGAACAACATTACGAGCGGCGGGGCCGGGCGTACCGGGACGACCGTCGGCAACGTCCGTGGCGCTGCACCTAGATCCCCGGCGCGTCCTTCGCCCACTTCGGTGGCGCCGGCGGTTCGTACGTCTCGAACCGGTCCAGCAACGCGGCCGGGTCGGGGTCGGTGAGCAGCAGCTGCCGGTAGTCGTCCTTGACGAAGCCCTCCGTCACCATGTGGTCGGCGAACGTCATCAGGGGCGCGTAGTACCCGTCGACGTCGACCAGGCCGATCGGCTTGCCGTGCAGGCCGAGCTGGGCCCACGTCCAGACCTCGAACAGCTCCTCCAGGGTGCCCGCGCCGCCCGGCAGGGCGAGGAAGCCGTCGGACAGGGCCGCCATCTTGGCCTTGCGCTCGTGCATGTCCGCCACCACGTGCAGCTCGGACAGGCCCGCGTGGGCGATCTCGACCGAGGACAGGGCCTCCGGGATCACGCCGATCACCTCGCCGCCCGCGGCCAGGGCGGCGTCGGCGACCACGCCCATCGTGCCGACGCTCGCGCCGCCGTACACCAGGCCGATGCCGCGCTGGGCCAGCAGCTTGCCCAGCGCCGCCGCCTGCTCGGCGTACCTCGGCGAGAAGCCCATCGACGAGCCGCAGAAGACACAGACGCGCCGCATCAGTGCGTGTCCTCCCACGCCTGGTAGGACTCCTGGACCACGCGGACGGCGTCGTCGATGTCGTCGGTGACGTGCAGCAGGTCGAGGTCGTGCGGGCTGATCTTGCCCTCGGCCATGACCGAGTTCTTGATCCACTCGTACAGGCCGCCCCAGTAGTCGCTGCCGAACAGCACCACCGGGAACTTCGTGACCTTCTTGGTCTGCACCAGGGTCAGCGCCTCGAACAGCTCGTCGAGCGTGCCGAAGCCGCCGGGCAGGCAGATGAAGGCCTGCGAATACTTGATGAACATCGTCTTCCGGGCGAAGAAGTAGCGGAAGTTGACGCCCAGGTCGACCCACGGGTTCAGGCCCTGCTCGAACGGCAGCTCGATGCCGAGCCCCACGGAGAAGCCGCCGGCCTCGGCCGCGCCGCGGTTGACCGCCTCCATCGCGCCCGGGCCGCCGCCGGTCATCACCGCGAACCCGGCGTTGGCCAGCGCGCCGCCGATCTTGCGGCCGAGCTCGTACTCCGGGTTGTCGCGCTTGGTGCGCGCCGAGCCGAACACGGTGACCGCGCGCGGGACCTCGGCGAGCGCGCCGAAACCCTCGACGAACTCGGCCTGGATCCGCAGCACGCGCCACGGGTCGGTGTGCACCCAGTCGCTCGGGCCGCGCGAGTCCAGGAGCCGCTGGTCGGTGGTGCTGCCCTGGTCGCGGCGGTCGCGGCGCAGCACGACCGGGCCCTTGTGCCGCTCCACCGGGCGTTCGGGGTACTGGCCGTCCGGCCATTCAGACTGTTCGCTCACTACGCCATGCTACGGCCTGCCCGCCAGCGAGAATGCGAGAAGCGCGGTGGAGGTGAAGTCGATGGCGGGCTCGTTACTGGGCCATGAACTCAGGTCGTCGGCGTAGCGGCTTCCCTGGCCGTCGAAGGATTCATACGGACGGGTGCATTCCTTGGCGCCCGCCGGGAACGGCAGGTCGGCGAAGTTCCCCGCGCCGTTCGGGCCGTTCACGACCGCGCCGTACAGCACTTTCGAAGGTTCGGCGAGGTTCGCGGCCTGGTGGTGCGGGCACTGCGGGAACGTCGTGCCGACGCCGACCACGAGCGACACGCCCCAGGCGTTGGCCCCGAGGGTGAAGTTCCGTTGCCGCGCGCCGAAGGCGGCGTACCGGGTGTCGCCGGTGACGCGCTGGTAGAGCCGTGCGGTCGCGGCGAAGCCGAAGCTCTTGCTGGCGGCGTCGAAGTCCGTGACGTCCACCGCCGTCCCGAATGGACTCCGCTTCGCCGCCTCGACGCCGGAGTCGAGCTGGCGGCGCAGGTCGGCGGCCAGGTCCCGGACGCCGAGCGCCGCGCCCGGGACGCCGGTGCGCAGCAGACCGGCGAGGTCGGCGTGGGCGAGCGCGCTCGTGTCGTAGAGGTTCAACGTGCTGGTGTCGCCGCTGCCGATGTACGCCTTCGCCCACTTCGCCGCGTCGCGGGCCCAGCCGTCGGCGCGCGGGTCGTGGAGCGCCCGCGCGGCCAGGGCGAGCTGGGTCGCGCCCAGTTCGAGGTCGTCCTCCCAGCTGGACTCCGGGTAGTAGGCGTGCGGGAACGCGGTGACGAGCTCGCCGACGCCGGTCGTCTTGGCCTGCGCGAAGACGGCCGCCGCCTCGGCGAGGTAGTGCCGGGCGAGCCGCGGGTCGCGGTGGGCCTGCACCTGCGCGCCGAGCGCGAACGCGGCCGCGACCCGGCCGGCCAGGTTCGGGGACAGCGGCGCGCCCGCCGGGGCCGCGGGGAACACCGGGCGGTGCTTGACGAAGTAGGCGGGGTCGCCGGGCTTGACGTCGAGCGCGTCGTCGTCCTGCGGGTTGCGCCAGACGTCGTGGTCGCCGAGGAAGCCGAACTCCTCGCTGCCGGTGCCGATGCCGACCTGGGCGTAGAGGGTCTTCGTCCGGCCGTCCCAGACCTTGTCGAGCCAGTCGAGGCCGAACCGGACCTCCTTCGCCAGCACCGGGTCCGGGTCGTCGCGCAGCACGAAACCCAGCTCGGCGAGCGAATACGCGGTGTTGGACGTGAACTTCACGAAGTCGCCGGCGTCGACCCAGCCGCCTTCGACGTCGACCGGGCCGCCCTGCGGTTTCAGGGGTTCGACGATCTCGTCGCCGCCCTCGCCTTCGAACTTCGGCTCCGCGTACACGGTCGCCGTCCGGTCGGCGAGGTGGGACGGCCTGCGGTCGAGCCGGCCGGGGACGACGTCGTGACCGTCGCGCTGCGCCTGGAAGAACTCGGTGGTGGCCCGCACGAGCGGGCGGAACAGGCGGCGCGCGGTGTCGATCCGGAACGGCGGCGACGTCGCCCCCGCGGCCCGGATCCGGTAGGTGCCCGGACGGTCCAGAGTGGACAGATCGAGGTCGGACACCGCCGGGTAGCGCGCGTTCCAGGCGCCGAGGCTCGGGCCGGTGCGCCCCTCACGGACGGTGCGGCCGCGCTCGTCGACGACGGCGAACTTCCCGGGCGCGCCGCCGAGCAGGTACGCGTGCTTCGCCTCGCCCAGCGCGTAGCCGACCTGGTCGACGCGCACCTCCGCCGGGGTGGCGGCCTCGGCCGGGGTCGCCGCGAGGGGCACGGCGAGCGCGGCCGCCGTCGCGAGGGGAAGCAGGCGCATGATCGGCCTCCGCTTTGTTAGGAAAGTTTCCTATTTAGCGGAGAACGCTATCCCGGCGCTCCCGGAGGCGTCAATATGTCCGTTTCCGCGATGGCCGCGCCGATGACCTACCGTGGGGAGATGACCAGCGCACCCGCCGAGCCGCTCGGCGCGCGGATCCGGCGGCTGCGCACCGGCCGCGGCTGGACCCAGCGCGAGCTGGCCGAGCCGGGCTACGACCGGGGCTTCCTGGCGAAGGTGGAGACCGGCAGCCGGCCGCCGTCGGAGGAGATGCTGGCCTACCTGGCGCAGCGGCTCGGCCTCACCGTGGACGAGCTGCGGTTCGGCCGGCCGCCGGGCGTCGCCGACGAGCTGCGCGCGGCACTGGACGAGGGCTACCGCGATCTGGAGCAGGGCCGCGTCGCCGACGCGGAGGCGCGGTTCGCCGACGTCGCGAAGCAGGCCGCGGGCTACCACCTCGACGACGTCGAGTGCTACGCGCGGTTCTGCCAGGCCGAGGTGAAGTGGCAGCTCTTCGACGTCTCGGCGGCCCAGCGGGCGCTGGAGCACGCCGAGGAGCTGGCGGCCGCGGCGCCGCCGTGGCTGCGGGCGATGATCGTGCACCGCTGGTCCGGCTGCCGCTACCTCAGCGGCGACGCGGGTGCGGCGATCGCCCGCGTCGAGGCCGAGCTGACCACCCGGCCGGCCGACCCGGACGCCGAGTTGTGCCTGCTCACGGCGTTGATCCACCCGCTGATGGAGATGGGCGGCCTGCACCGCGCCCGCCGCGCGGCCGACGACGGGCGGCGGCTGGCCCGCGCGGCGACGCGGCCGGACTTCGTCGCGCGGTTCCACCGGCAGGCGTCGCAGGTGTGGCAGGCGATCGGCCGCGCGGACCGGGCGGACGAGGACCTGACCGAGGCGGTCCGCCTGTTCGCGTCGGTGGGCTTCGACCGCGACGCGGCCCGCTGCCGCTGGGCTCGCGGGTACTTCCTGCGCCGGCTCGGCCGGCTGGCCGAGGCCCGGGCGGAGCTGACGGCGGCCCGCGACCAGCTGGCGGCGATCGGCGCGGACGAGGGGGTCGCCGGGGCGACCCTGGAACTGGCCCAGGTGCGCGTGCGGCAGGGGGCGGCCGAGGACGCGGCGGCGCTGGTTTCGGAGGTCTGGCCGCTGCTGGCCCGGGACGTCGAGGCCCTCGGCGAGGCGACGGCCCTGCGCGGCCACATCGCCCAGGCCCGCGGCGACCTGGAGACGGCCACCCGGCTCCTGCGCGAGGCAGCGGAAATCCAGACCGGAGCGTCCCTGCACGGGGCGGCGGTTTCGACGGCCCTGCGGCTCGGCGACGTCCTCCGACAACGTGGTCATTCCGACGAGGCCATCGAGGCCTACCGCCGTGGCCTGGACTCGGCCGCGGGCGCCGAGTAACGGACCAGCGGGCTCGGTGGTCCGGACCAAAGCAACTTTCCTACTAAAGTCTGTGAATTGGTTCAGACCAGTCACTCAGATCGCACCGACCTGCGGATTCACCTGAGCGCAGGTGATCAAAGCAGCGGTGCACTGCTCCGTTCGGCCCATTGACCCGTCCGCGGGCGGAACCCTTTACTCGGACGCGTCCGGCGCAATAACACCAGTTATTCCTCCGGGCACACTGCTCACGGTCCCCGGAAAGGTTCCCCCATGAGATCCCCACGAGGGCTGGCGGCGATCGCCGGCCTGGCCCTGACCTTCGCGGTGCCGGCGATCCCGGCCGCCGCCGCTCCCGCACCTCCCGCCGCCACCCCACCCGAGGCGCTCGCCGCGCGAGCCGCCGACCAGGCCGCCCTCGACGGCGCCGACCGGCTCGCCAAGGGCGCCGGGGAGACCTTCGTCCGCACCGGGGTCACCCCGGGTGGCGGCGGGCTCTACTACGCCTCCTACCAGCGCACCTACCACGGCCTGCCGGTCGTCGGCGGGGACGCGGTCGTCGTCGCCGACGGCACCGGGCGCGTCCGCGGTACCGAAGCCGCGCCCACCGCTCCGATCAGCGTCGGCACCCAGGCCACCGTCAACGCCGACCAGGCGGTGAAGACCGCGAAGAGCCAGGTGTCCACAGTAGACAAGATCGAGGCGCCGAAGCTGGTCGTGCTGGCCGGGGCCGCCCCGAAGCTCGCCTACGAGGTCGTCGTCGGCGGCCGCACCCACGGCAAACCCACCCACCTGCACGTCTTCGTCGACAGCGGCACGGGCAAGGTCCTCGACACCCGTGACGACGTCCGCGAGGCCGGCACCGGCAACTCCTACTACGCCGGCACCGTCTCGATCGACACGTCCGGCTCCGGCAGCTCCTACTCGATGACCGACCCCGTCCACCGCGGCCTCGCCTGCGGCCGCGAGGGCGGCTCGATCTTCACCAAGAGCTCCAACACCTGGGGCAACGGCTCCGGCACCGACCTCGAAACCGCCTGCGTCGACGCGCTCTACAGCGTCCAGACCGAGTGGAAGATGCTCGGCGACTGGCTCGGCCGCAACGGCATCGACGGGGCAGGCGGCGGCTTCCGCGCGAGCGTCGGCCTCAACGACGTCAACGCCTACTGGGACGGCTCCTCGACGCACTTCGGCCACTCCCAGGACAACCGCCGCCAGGCGACGCCGATGGACGTCGTCGGCCACGAGTTCGGCCACGCGGTCTTCCAGACCACGCCGGGCGGCGCGGGCTCGGGCAACGAGAACGGCGGCCTCAACGAGTCCACCGGCGACATCTTCGGCGCGCTCACCGAGTTCTACGCCGACAACCCGGTCGACCGGCCGGACTTCACCGTCGGCGAGGGCGTCAACCTGGTCGGCAACGGCCCGATCCGCTACATGTACAACCCGAGCCAGGTCGGCGACCCGAACTGCTACTCGTCGTCGATCCCCAGCACCGAGGTGCACGCCGCCGCGGGCCCGCAGAACCACTGGTTCTACCTGCTCTCCCAGGGCAGCAACGCCTCGCCGGCCAGCCCGACGTGCAACGGCTCGACCGTCACCGGCATCGGCATCCAGAAGGCCGGCAAGATCTTCTACAACGGCCTGCTGAAGAAGACGTCGGCGTGGAACCACAAGGCGGCCCGCAAGGCCACCCTCGAAGCCGCGATCGCGCTCTTCCCCGGCAGCTGCACGGAGTTCACCGCCACCAAGGCGGCGTGGGACGCGGTGAGCGTCACGGCCGTCAGCGGCGAGCCCACCTGCAGCGGCCAGCCGCCCGCCGGCAACGACTACTCGCTGACGCTGTCACCGACGTCGGCGTCCGTCCAACCCGGACAGACCGCGACCACCACGGTGACCACCCGGGTCACCTCGGGCAACGCCCAGACCGTCCAGCTCGTCGCGAGCGGCCTGCCCGAGGGCGCGAAGGCCACGATCAGCCCGGCGAGCATCCAGTCCGGCGGCACCGCCACGCTGACCATCACCACCTCGGCGACCACGCCGCAAGGCACCAGCCAGGTGACGGTCAGCGGTGACGGCACCGACGCCGACCACACCGCGCAGTTCTCGCTCACCGTCGGCACCGGCGGCCCGCCGCCGACCGGCTGCGACGGGCTCGCCGAGTGGGATTCCGCCAAGGCGTACGTGCCCAACGACGTCGTGGGCCACAACGGCCACAAGTGGACGTCGCTGTGGTACTCGACCGGTGCCGAACCCGGCGCGCCCGGCTCCTGGGCCGTCTGGAGCGACAGCGGCGCCTGCTAGTCCCCGGCCGCGCGGTGGTGGGCCCCACCACCGCGCGGCCTACCCTGAACCGGTGGAAAGGCGGCCTTGGTGAGCGAGAGCGTCGGCGAACGCCTGCGTGAGCTGCGCACCGAACGCGGGCTCACGCAGCGCGAACTCGCCGGGCCGCAGTACTCGGCGGCGTACGTCTCGTCGGTCGAGACCGGCGCCCGGACGCCGTCGGGCGACGCGCTGCGGTTCTTCGCCCAGCAGCTGGGCATCGACCCGGGCGAGCTGCTCGGCGGCCGGTCGCCGCGCGAGCTGATCGAGCTGGACCTCGAGCTGATCGAGACGGCGGACCGGTTCCTGGCCGGCGACGCCCGCCGCGCGACCCCGCGGATGCAGCGGATCCGGCGCCGCGCCGAGCGCCTGGACCGGCCGCGCCAGGCCGGGATCGCGCTGCTGTGGCTGGCCGGGTACTCGACCGGCGACGTCCGCACCAAGTACGTCGCGGACGCCGAAACGGCCCTCTCGGACGAGCCGCCGCCGGTGCGGGCGATGGTCGTGCCGCTGCGCGCGGCGGTGCTGTCCGCCTGGGGCGAGGTGCAGTATTCGGTGCACCTGCTGGAAACCTGCCACGCCGAGCTGCTGCGCGACGGCTACCCGCAGCCGTCCATCCTGCTGACGCTGCGAGCCTGCCTGGCCGAACGGCACCTGCGCCAGGGCGACCTGGAGCGGGCGGCGGAGTACGCCGGCTCGGCGTTGCGGCTCACCCGGGGTGGCCCGGCGGTGCTCGCGGAACTGACCCGCAGCCACGTCGAGGTGTGCCGCAGCCACCTGGCGGCCGACCGGTTCGCCGACGCGGCCGCTTCGGTCGCCGCGGCCTACGACCTGATGCAGGAGCGGGCGCTGCACCCGGCGATGGCGTACTGCCTGCTGGCCAGGGCCCGGGTCCGCGGCCGCTCGGGTGACGTCGAGGGCGCGCTGGCCGACCTCGGCGCGGCGCGGGAGACGGCGTGGCCGGACGACGTCCCGGCGATCACCGTCGAGCTCGCCGGGGAGTACCTGGCGGCGGGCCGGCTGGAGACCGCGGCCGCGTTGCTCGACCAGGTCCGCCCGTCGGTCGTCTCGGGCACGCCCCTGGCCGCCGAACTGCGGCTGCAGCTGGGGTCGCTGGCCAGGGCGCGGGGCGACGCCCGGCGCGCAGCCGATGACCTGCGGGCGGCCGTCGAGCTCGCCACCGGGCTGGGCGCGCGCGGGGTGCTGGTGCGCGCGCTGCGGCCGTTGAGCGAGCTGCTCGGCGAGACGGGCAAGCAGACGGAGGCGGCGGACGTGCTGCGGAACGGGCTGATCGCGCTCGGCGCGGAAGCGGACTGAGCAACCGTTTTCTTCGCGGTACTAACGAATCCCGGTGATCGAGATCGTCCGGCGTTCGGATGGTGTCCCGGACAATCCCTACGAAAGTCGTTCCGGGACGGAACGCGGGGTGAATGCCCTGCTGCGACGGGGTTTGTACGAATTGATTCGATAATCCGGAACGCACCGTTGGTCCGTTCGGCGCATTGACGCCCGGATGTGCTGATCCTTTACTCGGATGCGTCCGGACGCATACCTGCTGTTAGCCCGCCGGACACGTCTCCCGTTTCCCTTACCGGACCTCGATTCTGCCTTCATGGAAGGACGACCTCGATGACCCATCGTGGGTTCAGCACGGGCTTGGCGGCTGCCGCCGGGCTCGCCATGACGCTCGCGTTACCGGTGACCCCGGCGAGCGCAGCACCCCAAGCCCAGCCCGCCGCCCCCGAAGCGGCCGCCGCGCGCGCCGCCGACCAGGCGGCCGCCAGCGGTCTCGACGCCCTGCGTCGCGGACCGGCCGAATCGTTCCAGCGCGTCGGCCTGACCGCCGGCGGCGGTGGCCTCTTCTACGGCGCCTACCAGCGGACCTACCAGGGCCTGCGGGTCGTGGGCGGCGACGCGGTGGTCGTCGCCGACGGCGCCGGGCGCGTCCGCGGCACCGAGGCCGCGGCCACCGCCCCGATCACCGTCGGGACGCAGGCGCTGGTCGACGCGGCGAAGGCCGCCGCCACCGCGCGGGCTCAACTGGCCACTGTGGACAGTGTGAGCACGCCGGAGAAGGTGGTGCTGGCCGGGGCGAGCCCGAAGCTGGCCTACGAGGTCGTCGTCGCCGGGCGCACCGCCACGGCGCCGAGCAACCTGCACGTGTTCGTCGACGCGGCGACCGGCGCGGTGCTCGACAAGCGCGACGACGTGAAGACGTTCGCCTCCGGCGCCCGCACGCAGGCCCGGCCCGCCACGGTGAACGTCGCCGGCACGGGCAACAGCTACTACGTCGGGAACGTCTCCATCGACACGACGCAGTCCGGCAGCACGTACACGATGCGCGACCCGGGCCGCACCGGCATCAGCTGCGGCCGCGAAGGCGGATCCGTCTACAGTGGACCGGACAACAACTGGGGCAACGGCACCGGCACGGATCTCGAAACGGGCTGCGTCGACGTCCTGTACAGCGTGCAGACCGAGTGGAAGATGCTCGCCGACTGGCTCGGCCGCAACGGCATCAACGGCAGCGGCACCGGCTACCCGGCGTCCGTCGGCCTGGCCGACGTCAACGCCTACTGGAACGGCTCGTCGACGCACTTCGGCCACTCGCAGGACAACCAGCGCCAGGCCACCTCGATGGACGTCGTCGGCCACGAGTTCGGGCACGGCGTCTTCCAGTTCACCCCGGGCGGTGCCGGTTCCGGCAACGAGAACGGCGGCATGAACGAGTCGACCGGTGACATCTTCGGTGCCCTGACCGAGGCGTACGCCAACAACCCGAAGGACACCCCGGACTACGAGGTCGGCGAGGGCGTCAACCTGGTCGGCCAGGGCCCGATCCGCTACATGTACCAGCCGTCGAAGGTCGGCGACCCGAACTGCTACTCGTCGTCGATCCCGAGCACCGAGGTGCACGCGGCCGCCGGCCCGCAGAACCACTGGTTCTACCTGCTGGCCGAGGGCTCGAACCCGGGTGGCGGCAAGCCGGCCAGCCCGACCTGCAACAGCTCGTCGGTCACCGGCCTCGGCATCCAGAAGGCCGGCAAGATCTTCTACAACGGCCTGCTGAAGAAGACCTCGTCGTGGAACCACAAGGCCGCCCGCAAGGCGACCCTCGAAGCCGCGATCGCGCTCTTCCCCGGCAGCTGCACCGAGTACAACACCACCAAGGCCGCGTGGGACGCCGTCTCGGTCACCGCCGCCACCGGTGAGCCGACCTCGTGCAGCGGCGGCGGAGCGGACTTCTCGGTCGCGCTGAACCCGGCTTCGGGTTCCGTGCAGCCGGGCGCCTCGGCGACCACCACGATCAGCACCGCGATCACCTCCGGCGCGGCCCAGTCGATCACGCTGTCCGCCTCGGGCCTGCCCGCCGGCGCGACCGCGTCGTTCAGCCCGGCCACGATCTCCTCCGGCGGCAGCTCGACGCTGACCATCGCGACGTCGTCGTCCACCCCGACCGGCAGCTTCCCGGTCACCATCACCGCCGACGGGGCCAGCACCGACCACACCGCGACGTACACGCTGTCCGTCGGCACCACCGGGTCGTGCGCGCCGGTGGCCAACTCGACCCGCCTGAACATCCCGGACTACCCGGCGAGCGCGGTCAGCAGCACCAGCACCGTCAGCGGCTGCGCGCGCAACGCGTCCGGCACCACGAAGGTCGAGGTGCACATCACCCACACCTACCGCGGTGACCTGGTCATCGACCTGGTCGCACCGGACGGCACCGCCTACCGGCTGAAGAACTCCAGCAGCGACTCGACCCCGAACATCGACACCACCTACACCGTGAACGCCTCGTCCGAGGCCGCGAACGGCGCGTGGCAGCTCCGCATCCGAGACGTCGGCCCCGCCGACACCGGTTACCTGTCCTCCTGGACGTTGACCGTGTAGCACTCCCCACCCCGTGAAGGCCGCACCAGCCAGGTGCGGCCTTCACGGTCGTTGTCCCCAACCCCCACCGAAGGAATTCACCGCCATGAAGTGGAAGACACGACTCGGCGCCGGGGTCACCGCCCTCGCCGCCGTGCTGGGCGTCGTCAGCGCGCCCGCGGCCACCGCCGCGCCCGCCGCGGCGCTCGCCGCGCCGGACATCTCGCTGGCCAACATCAAGGGCCACCTCAACCAGCTGCAGACCATCGCCAACAACAACGGCGGCACGCGCTCGGCGCGCGGCGGCGGGTACGCGGCGTCGGTGTCCTATGTGGAGAACCTGCTCAAGAACGCCGGCTACACGACCACCCGGCAGACCTGCACCAGCTGCCTCGGGCAGTCGCAGAACCTGATCGCGGAGTGGCCGCAGGGCGACGCCAGTCAGGTCATCATGCTCGGCGCGCACCTCGACTCGGTCAGCGCCGGCCCCGGTATCAACGACAACGGCTCCGGCAGCGCGTCGATCCTCGAAGTCGCGCTGACGCTCGCCCGCACCAACCCCGCAATGGCCAAGCGCGTCCGGTTCGGCTGGTGGGCCGACGAGGAGTCCGGCCTGGTCGGTTCCAAGTACTACGTCAACAACCTGCCGAGCAGCGAGCGCACGAAGATCAAGACCTACCTCAACTTCGACATGATCGGCTCGAAGAACTGGGGCTACTTCGTCTACGACGACGTCGCTTCGGTCAAGGCGATCTTCGACGAGTACTTCGCCTCCATCGGCATCCAGACCGAGGGCGACAGCGAAGGCGACGGCCGGTCCGACCACGCGTCCTTCAAGAGCGCGGGCATCCCGGTCGGCGGCCTGGCCACCGGCGCCGGCGACATCAAGAGCTCGGCGCAGGCGCAGAAGTGGGGCGGCACCGCGGGTTCGCCGTTCGACAACTGCTACCACCGCGCCTGCGACACGACGGCGAACATCCCGGACGCGCCGCTGGAGAAGAACTCCGACGCCATCGGCTACGCGCTGTGGAAGCTGGCCGTCGCCCCGACGCAGGGCAACGACTTCTCCGTCTCGCTGAACCCGACGGCCGGCACCGTCCAACCGGGACAGTCGCTGCAGGTGGCCGTGAGCACCGCGACGACGTCCGGCAGCGCGCAGTCGATCTCGCTGTCGGCGGCCGGCCTGCCCGCGGGCGCGACGGCGTCCTTCAGCCCGGCCACCGTGCAGTCCGGCGGCAGCTCGACCCTGACCATCACGACGTCTTCGAGCACCCCGACCGGCACCTTCCCGATCACGGTGACCGCGGACGGCGCGAGCGTCGACCACACGGCGTCGTTCTCGCTGGGTGTCGGGTCGTCGTCGTGCGCGCCGGTGACCAACTCGACGCGCCTCGACATCCCGGACTACCCGGGTGCCGCGGTGAACAGCCCCGCGAACGTGGCGGGCTGCGCGCGCAACGCCTCCGGCAGCACGAAGGTCGAGGTGCACATCACCCACACCTACCGCGGTGACCTGGTCATCGACCTCGTCGCGCCGGACGGCACGGCGTACCGCGTGAAGAACTCCAGCAGCGACTCGACGCCGAACCTGGACACCACCTACACCGTGAACGCCTCCTCGGAGGCCGCGAACGGCGCGTGGCAGCTGCGGATCCGGGACACCGGCCCCGCCGACACCGGTTACCTGTCCTCCTGGACGCTGACCGTCTGACGCACCGCTCGGGGGCGTCCCGCGCGGGACGCCCCCGAGTTGTCTAGACCACCCGTTCGTAGGTAGTCACCGGTTCCCCGCGGCGCTTATGTTGGGCGGACACGCCGCGTTCGCCCCTCAACGACGATGGGAGCCGGTATGTCCGGTCGCTTGCTGACAACCCTGCTGGCCACGGTGCTGGCCCTCCCGCTGTTCGTCCCGGCCCCCGCGCAGGGGGCGGTGCAGGCCGACACGTGCGCGGTGAAGTCCCGGCCCGCGGGCAAGGTCCTCCAGGGCTACTGGGAAAACTGGGACGGCGCCGCCAACGGCGTCCACCCGGGGCTGGGCTGGATCCCGATCACCGACAGCCGGATGGCGCAGCACGGCTACAACGTCGTCAACGCCGCCTTCCCGGTGATCCGCTCCGACGGCACCGTGTTGTGGGAGAACGGGATGGACGCCGGGGTCAAGGTGTCCACGCCCGCCGAGATGTGCGCGGCGAAGGCCGCGGGCGCGACGATCCTGCTGTCCATCGGCGGCGCGGCCGCCGGGATCGACCTGTCGTCGTCCGCGGTCGCCGACCGGTTCGTCGCCACCGTCGTGCCGATCCTCAAGCAGTACAACTTCGACGGGATCGACATCGACATCGAGACCGGGCTGACGAACAGCGGGAACATCAAGACGCTCTCGGCGTCGCAGTCGAACCTGATCCGGATCATCGACGGCGTGCTCGGGCAGATGCCGTCGAACTTCGGGCTCACGATGGCGCCCGAGACCGCGTACGTGACCGGCGGCAGCATCACCTACGGCTCGATCTGGGGCGCGTACCTGCCGATCATCAAGAAGTACGCGGACAACGGCCGGCTGTGGTGGCTGAACATGCAGTACTACAACGGCTCGATGTACGGCTGCTCCGGCGATTCCTACCAGGCCGGGACCGTGCAGGGCTTCACCGTGCAGACGCAGTGCCTGAACAACGGCCTGGTCGTGCAGGGCACCACGATCCGCGTGCCCTACGACAAGCAGGTCCCCGGCCTGCCGGCCCAGCCGGGCGCGGGCGGCGGGTACATGTCGCCGAGCCTGGTTTCCCAGGCGTGGCGGTCGGTCCCGGGCCTCAAGGGCCTGATGGACTGGTCGATCAACTGGGACGGCTCGAAGGGCTGGACGTTCGGCAACAACGTCAAGTCCCTCCAGGGCCGCTGACCCGGTCGTGGGTGGGTTAGAAGGGTTTTTAAAAATTTATAAAAAACGAAACCCCGGGGGGCGCGGGGGCGGCGCGGGGCCCGAGGGGGCCCCCCCCCCAGGCGCCGCCCGCG